>DASRFG010000023.1:0-362513 GCA_035651655.1 Terriglobales bacterium | reverse complement strand
GAACATCGCCTTCCTTGAAAAGAACGTCATCCGCGAGCTCGCCAGCGCGAGGCTGATGGTCGCCCTGGCCGGCGACCTTCACCATTACCGCCGACACGAGTCCCTCGACGGAGCACGCACTCAGTTGATCACTTCCGGAGGTGGTGGGGCATTTCTCCACCCAACGTACGGTTCTGATGTGAGCGAACTGAAAGTGGGTAAAGAGCCAGTCACTCGCTACGCACTCAAATCCGAGTATCCCGACCAAAAGACGTCGAAACGTCTCCTGTGGCGTGATTGGCTGTTTCCTTTTTACAACCCCACTTTCGGATTGCTTACGGGAGCAGTTTATTTGGCGATTGCCTGGATTTATCGAGAGCCTGTCCTGCGGGAGCTTGGCTGGCTAGCGCCCAATCCGCCAAAATTGGCTATGGCGGAAGCATTTGTCCGCGCGTTGGTCGGTTCTCCCGCTGGCTTCTTCTGGATGTTCGCTGTGATTGTTGTGTTCTGGGCGTTCACCGATACGCACAAACCTGCCTACCGGTATGTTGCCGGAACAGTCCACGCGCTGTCCCATCTGGCGGGAATTATTGTTGCCAGTTGGGTGGCAATCCGCATCACCACGGACTTCGCGGGTTTCGCTGCGGGTTCATTAAAGGGAATCCTGCTGGATGCGATTTTGATATTCGCTGTTGGCTATGTCTGGGGGGCCATGCTGATGGGCATTTATCTTTTTGTGTCCTTGCGTTTCTTCCGGCGCCATGCAAATGAGGCATTTTCGGCTTTGCATATAGCCGATTACAAGAACTTCCTCCGCATGCACATAGATCCTTCGGGCACGCTGACTATATTCCCTATCGGCGTCGACAAAATTCCAACTCGCTGGGATGGACAGGCGAGGTCCTCGTCGTTACCGCCGCACATTGATCCCAAGCTGATTGAATCTCCAATTAGAGTGACAAGATAGGCGCCAAGCAAGCAGGACCGAGGTGCCGCCGGGTACAAAACCACGGTACACTGACCTTCGCAACCAAAAAGCAGCGTGCGATTGCCGCGCTTTCTCTTTATCCACCGACGCGCGCAGCGGCTTTAATTAATGCGGGTAGAATATTTTTGCCTTGCCAAAGCAACACAAAACCTGGAGTTACCTCTGGTGTGTCGCCGCAGCGCTTGTGCTAGCGCCCCTACCTGCGTTCGGCACGCTGCCGTCGGTTCGTATCCCGCGTCTCTCCGGGCCGCCATCGCTGGCTGACTTTGAAGAGATGCAGCCTTCGTCGTCCCGCGCCGCTGAGATGTCGAAGGTAACCGGTTTCATCGTCCGCGAGCCTGCCGATGGGACTGAACCAAGCCAGGCCACGGACGTGTACCTCGGCTATGACCAACACAATCTATATGCGGTATTTGTCTGCTGGGACAAGGAGCCGAACAAAATTCGTGCGCGGATGACCCGGCGCGAGGACATCCTCTCCGACGACTCGGCGGAGCTCATGATTGACACGTTTCACGACGCTCGCCGTGGGTATGCCTTCGCCACGAACCCTCTCGGTATCCAGTGGGATGCGCTTTGGACCGAAGGCGCCATCCAGAACGGTTCACCGGGAGATTTCGCAGGCTTCGATCCGTCTTTCGACACGGTATGGCATTCCGAGGGTCGGATTACCGGGAAAGGCTATGTGGTCCTCATGGCAATACCGTTCAAGAGCCTGCGCTTTCCCAAAACCGATACCCAAGAATGGGGACTCATTCTGAACCGCAGTATCCCCCGCACGAACGAAAACTTGTTCTGGCCGCGGATTTCGGTTCGTATTCAAGGACGGTTCAATCAAGCGGCAACGGCGGCGGGCCTGGAGCGAATTTCTCCGAGCCGCAATATGCAGTTCATACCCTATGTATTGGCGCGTGGATACCGGGAGCTTGACCAGCGCGATCCTAACAGTCCTGTCTTCGCAAGCCGCAGACTGCAGGCAAACGTTGGCCTGGATTCGAAGTTCATTCTGCACAACAGCTTCGTGCTGGATGGAACGATTAACCCGGACTTCAGCCAGGTGGAATCCGACCAGCCGCAGATTACAGTAAACCAGAGGTTCGAAGTATTCTTTCCGGAAAAACGTCCCTTCTTCTTGGAGAACAGCAACTACTTCACAGCGCCGATCAAGCTGGTGTTCACGAGACGGATTGCACACCCGGAGTTTGGACTTCGCCTTACCGGCAAATCGGGACCTTGGGCCGTGGGCGTGCTGGCCAGCGACGACCGGTCCCCGGGGGAGAGAGTGCCGCCATCCGACCCTCACAGTGGCGACCGCGCCGCGTTCACGATCGCGCGCGTAAGCCGTGACATTTTGCAGCAGTCCACCATTGGCGCCCTGTACACCGACCGTGAATTCGCCGGCTCCTACAATCGGGTTGGCGGAGTGGACGCGAACATCAGGCTGAATCAGAACTGGCGGGTGCAGGGAGCGGCAGTGACCAGTTCGACTCTGAATCTAGACGGGTCGCATTCCGCAGGACCGGGGTACCAGCTCGACCTTGAGCGCGCAGGGCGCAAGTTCAATCTGCAATCTCTGTATGTTGATTACAGTCCCGGCTTTGATACGGAAACTGGTTTCGTGAACCGGACCGATATACGCCAGGAGAACCTCAACGCGACTTATTTCTTTCGGCCAGAGGGAAAGACGCTAATCTCCTGGGGACCCACACTACGACACTTCAGTATCTGGGACCATCGCGGCACCGCACTTGATTATTTCGTGCTCCCCGGAATGCGTGTGGACCTGACGCGCGCGACGTGGGTCAACTTGCATCCCTTCGGATACGACGGAGTATTTCTTCGTCCGCAGGACTACGCCGGACTGACGCACGTCACGTCATATCCACAGCCATTTTGGGGTATTGAAGGAGGTACTAGTTGGTTCAAGCAGTTCGACGTGAGCTGGTCCTTTCTCTCCGGAGCCGGAGTGAACTATAACCCGGCTGCGGGTCGGATTCCTCTAATCGGCCACGAGGACATCGGGGACCTGAAGGTGACCATCCACGCTTCAGGCCGGCTACGCGTAGACAATAGTTACTTGTTGGAACATGTGCGGGAGCGCGATACGCGGCTCACGGCGGTGACCAATCACATCGTAAGGAGCAAGTGGAATTGGCAGTTCACCCGCGAACTCTCGGCGCGGGTGATCGTCCAGTACATGTCGGTTCTGTCGAACCCGCTGATCAGTTCGCTTTCGCCAACCAAGAATGTGAATACTGACTTCCTCATCACTTACCTGGTCAATCCCGGGACAGCAATCTATTTAGGCTATAACAGCAATCTCCAGAACCTCGACCGGCGCCTGATCCCGACGTCCACGGGCCTGCTCACCAGGCCGAACGCGTTTATAAACGATGGGCGGCAGTTCTTCGTCAAAGTGTCGTATTTATTTCGACCCTGAGGGGGCCGAGGTACACGCCGGGTACGCGAAGCCAGGGTAAATGGATGGTGGAGGCGGCGGGAGTCGAAACATTTCGGTTTACTCATTCTACGGAAGTTATTAAAAACACGGTAACGCGAGAAACGCTCAATCTGCCAAAATGGGCGTTCGATTACACATGAATTACACACGAAACTTGTTACAGGTGGCTTTTCCGAACGCACATGATCTATTTACAACATGAACCTCAATGATACAAAACGCCTATACGATCTTGGAGGTACCCCGGCTAGCTCGCGAGCATACAAACGCAGCTTTTGTCCCAGGGATTGCCGGTCGTCGGCGAGGCACTCGTAAAGGTCGGTGTGCCTGTAGCCACTTCTAAGGGCTATTCGGGGTTGCTACCGACGCGCTTTTAGCGGGAACTCCATTAGGTTTGGGCAAGCTCGGATTCGATGCGCTTGTCTATGCCGGTTCAGCCGCTTACTGCTACGCGCACCAGTGAGGGACTAGGACGATGACGCATCTGATCGACGACATCCAGATCTTCCTAGTACTTGGGGTTGGTGGCTCTCTCACCGCTCTGGCCGTGTGTCGGGTGAAGTATGGTGCAGACTGGTTGGAACCCTGGCTCACGTTGACTAAATATCTTTGTTTTCTCGCTCTCACAGTTGTTGCAGTAGGCGAGCATGAGACACTCTTTGCTTGGTGGGCAGCAGCCCCATTTCTTGTGTCGATCAGCGTGGTGTCCGGGTTAGCATGGCTGATGACTGGATGGATTCTCCGTCGAAAATCCCAGGACGTAGTCTTGGACTTTGAGTCGATAAGCTCTGCTAAGGAAACTACGAATCGCGGAAGGTCCTCTGCGTGGATGCTCTACTGGGGTTTCGCTAGCTTGATCCTGTTGCTGGCCTCTTTCCTAGTCGCGATGACACGTACTCGATGATTGGTGACCTGTAGGATCTGAGGCCGCAAACAACAGTAGTTGGGCGTGGAACTTCACAAAATCATTCTTCACGGACTTTTCAGTATTCGGTCCAGAGAGCGACTCGAGGCCTTCATGCTTTGGCCAGTTCTTAGCAGACGCCGAAAGCGGTTTTGTGAATAGTTCTGCGCCGCCGAGCCCCTCTCTAGGCGAGGTCATCGGTGTAGGGACTGTAATGGCCGACTATTCCAATGAGGTGGGCATTGTGGCTGCGCAGCAAGTGGCCAAACATGGATCTAGAATCTCGAAATACACGATTGGCGAACAGGCGGGAGCTCGGGCCGGTTTGGCAGGACTTCTTGCAAATGCTGATTACCAAGGAGCAGTCGCATTGGTTAACGAATATGGATCTGCGTCTTCGGGGCAGTGCAAGTAGTCCGTAAAGGTGAGGATCATGCTCTTGCATTTGTTGAATCTACCGTGGTTCACATGGACGGCGGCTGCGCTGCTTCCGCTTGGGACGATTGCATATGTCCTTAAGTTATATCGCAAGCATTGCAGGTCCTTAGCCGTGTGGCGGAGGGCCGCTTTGTTGGCTTTCGTTCAGATCGCATTCCTCCTGCTTTCTTTTGCGTTCATCCCCATGCTCGCTTTCATCGCAAATATCGTTGCATTGCCATTCGGATACTACCTACTCGATAGCAGTCTCAAGAAACTTCAGGTTACGAGCAACATCGATAGCGCCGGGCTTCCAAGAACGTGACTACTTCCGTGATTCTCGCAATTCGCGTGTCAGGGGGCCGCTCAGTGGGAGTTCTTGTCGCCTTGGCACTAAGTTTGTGGGCAGCGTTCGTCTTTCTTCGTAGCAGCATTACTGGTGCCCCGCCGCTGTATTCGAAAGGCCCCTTGCGGCGGACGTTGCACTTCACAGCCGGACTGATTTTTGCGGCCCTTGCGGTGTGTGCTGTCGCGATGCTCGTTAGGAAATAATGTGCATTGATGTGGAAGGGATAGCGATGCCCACGCCGATCCTTGCCAATCTCCACGCTCGTCGTTCGCATCAATACGTTTTTGGAGAACAAAGGCTTTGCGGTCCACCGGACGGGTTTGGCCGAAGACGCTGTACAGAGAGAAATCGAGCGGAAACGTAATTTTGGTTTCAGAGGTCTCTTCACGCCCGCGTTCATCGCGCCACAAGGATTTCCGCTGGGTGACTGACGGGCTATGCGGAAGTTATTTGCAACCCAACCTAGTTCTGGTTATTCGGAGGGTGTGATGTTTCTGATGGAACGCCGATGTGTGGCTCATCACAAAGTACCCGGCTGGCCATCTTGAAGAGCGCACCCGGCTTGTGTTTCGGACTGGGAACTCGCGGTGGAGATCAGCGTAAGTTGCTGAATGAAAAGAGTGTGGAGGCGGCGGGAGTCGAACCCGCGTCCGAAGATGTTACTGGTCAAGAGACTACATGCGTAGTCGAGTCCATGCTCCCGGAATTACCCGGGAACGTTCGCGACGCGCGCTCAGGACCGACAAGAAACGCGAGTCGCTAGCCTGTGGATCTCGCCCGCGCGGCCCAGACGTAGCCGCGCAAGCCAGCCCGCTGTGCGACGCCCTTCCGCAGCCCACGGGCAAAGCGGCGGAGAGCGGCTACTTAACTAATTAAGCAGCGTATGCCATCTGTTGATTGGCATTTCTAGTTTTGCACGCGATTACGGGTGTGTGCCCCCCGGCATGCCTCTTGGCCGCAAGCATCCCCGTCGAAGCCGTGACGCCCCCATTCGGGCGGCCGCGTTGGATGGTACTGAATGTAACCTGCGGCCGATTTGCGGACCTTCAAAGAACTACTTCCAATTTAGGTAGTAAGCACTTGGAAGTCAATTGATTAGATGCTGTTGAAAGCAGGCAAGATACAAGAGATCAGTGGGCAATTGTCAGTCGCCAGTTTTCAGTTTCTGGTTTCGATCGTCGCAAGCCAATATCAGGGGACACAAAGTAATGAGATCTTCGTATCGAGCTTTACCTCCCTGTACTCTGTGTCCCTCTGTGGTTTAGTCCTCCGGATGCGATCAGCTGTTCAGTGTGAAGTTCACCGTGACCTCGGTTTCAATTTCGGTCGGCTGTCCGTTCAGGGAGTAGGGCTTATATTTCCATTGCCGAACCGCATCCAAGGCTGCCTTGGCTAGCATGGGATGGCCGCTCACCAACTGCAGATTTTTCACCTGGCCATCTTTTCCAATGAGGGCGTGCAGAATCACGGTGCCCTGAACGCGAGCTGAGCGGGCGAGGGCCGGATATTGTGGCTCAACCTTATGCTGTAACAGACCCTGGGTCACGCCCTGCGAGACGCGAACGCGCTGTGGCGCCGCTATTTTGGGCACGGCCACCGGAGTCGAGGCAAGCACGCCGCCCAAAACGCCGCCGATTTGTCCGCCGGCGACTCCGCCCGGAACACCGCCGGTTACCGCGCCCGGAGGAGGCGCAGCCGAAGCTTGCTCCACGTCCTCCACCCTCATGACCTTCTTCGGAATGCGGGTAGGAGTGTGAAGCTCGCCGGTATCGGCCACGGTTTTAACCGCCCGCGGTCTCACTGCGGCGGCTGCCGCTGGAGGCGGCGGAGGTGGAGGTGGTGGCGGAGGGGCCACCAGTTCCGTAAGCAGCGTGTGCGTCGGCAAAGCTTGCACGAACAATAACGGCAGCAGCACGAGGATGGCGATAATCGCGCCCTGGATCGCAAAATGATAGGACTGTAGCCGCTCCGCGGCGGGTGCCAGGTTTCTTATTGCTGGATTCAATGAGGCTCTGTTCAAACATCTTAGGTGCCTCCTTCGATGTAACTGGGCAGGGAACCGGAGTTTCAGCAGCGCCTCTGCTTCCTAAAAAAGCATCGGCAGGAGCAAACGCTCCCGCCGTAAATGCAACTCGTTATCAGAGAGGCTGGCGCCGACCGGTCCTGCCTACCTCAGCCTTGTCATAAATTGCTAGTTATTAGATCTGTTTGTGCTAAAGAAAGATGCCATTGTTGTGGGCCGGAAGCCTTCAGTGGCGCGTATTTCAGCAGACCTGAGCAGCCGGCGAGCGCTGCACTCCCGAGTGACTACTGCGAGCTGCTGGTCGAGACAGCACTGCACCATCATAAGCAGGGCAAGCGTTAGAATCTCGGGAAGTGATGAGGAGCTTTCATGGGCACAGTCGTCGGGAGCATCACCTCTATTAGCGAAGTAGCTCGCCGGCCGCTCGAAGCAGAAAAGTGCGCTTTGCTAGTTGTGGATGTTCAGGAGAAGCTCCTGCCGCCCATCTACGAAAAAGACCGGCTGGTGCGGAATACGCAACTGCTGATCCGCCTGGCCAGGCTGTTGAAGCTGCCAGTGCTCGCTACTACGCAATATGCCAAGGGCCTGGGCAATATTGTTCCGGAAATCAGCGAGTTGTTAACCGACGTAGCAGTCACTGATAAGCAGCAATTCTCCTGTTTCGGCAGCGCGGAATTCTGCAACACGCTCCAGCGGCTGCCTGGCCGCCGAAATACGATACTGCTTTGCGGTATGGAGGCACACATCTGCGTAATGCAGACTGCGCTGGGCGCGCTCAACAACGGCTATTTAGTGCATGTCGCTTCTGACGCTGTGAGTTCGCGCTCAGAGTGGAATTGGAAAATCGGGCTGGAGCGAATGCGCGATGCCGGGGCAGTGATTTCTTCCACTGAAATGATGATGTATGAGTTGCTGCGCTCGTCAGGCGTTCCGGCGTTTAAAGAATTGCTGCCGTATTTGAAATAGCCGGCTAGGCTTTCTCTTTGACCCGCACCACAGTCACCTTCGAAAAGCCCTCCTCAAATTCAGGCGGCCGCAGTTTCGCGGCCATGCGCTGCATCACATCTTCCGGCACCACCCGTTCGCGGCGGCGATTGCGTTCCATGCAGACCTCCACCGGGACGTCGAAGAACACCGCCTGCACCTCGTAACCGAAGTCGTGTGCCATCTTGATCCAGCTGCGCCGTTCGTGGGGTGACAGGTTCGTAGCATCAACGTAATTCGTGGGCATGCCCGCGATCATCCGGGCGCGCAACAGCGAACGCAGGGTGGAAAAAACCAGGTCCTGGAAGCGCTGCTGGGTTACGTCATCAAAGAGCATGGCCCGCAGCATGTCGCTGGAGAGCGGAACCACATTCTTGCGCTTAAACCATGTACTTTTCCCTGAACCCGGCAGGCCAATGGCCAGCACTACCACTCCCTTCGACGGCCTGAGCTGTTGACCTGGCGCCGGTTGTGGCGCACGCGGTTGGCGCTGGGGCTGGTGGCGTTGCGGCCGGTGCGCAGGATGCGCGGCCGAGTGCGAAGGCCGAGCTTCTGACGACTCTGCACTTGCACCGCTCAAGTCTCCTGGACCGCTGCCTTCGGGATAAGCCGGCTGCAGAGGCTGTGCGCCACGCTGCTGTGTGCCCGATGCTCTCCCTTGCGATTTACCACGCCCGCGGCGGCCACGACGCCGTTTACGCTTGGGCGCTTCACCGGAGGAAGTGGCAGCGCGCGCCTCGGCGGGCAGCTTCTCCGCCGGCGTCGGCTGCTCCTCGATGATCCTAGGTCGGTTTGCTGTAGGCTTCTCGGTTTCTACAAGGGAGTCCCGGTCCATAAGGTAAGGTTGCAACGGTGGCAATTCTGGAGAGGGACTTTGTGCAGGCTCTGGGGTGCCAGATTCGGGCTTTTTCTTGCCGCGACGCAGGCGGTCGCGCATCCACTTCCTCATGTTTGGCTTGTAACACAGAGAGCTGTGAGTGGGCAATCTGCTGATGCGCTAATAAGGAAGGTGAAAAAGCTGTGAAAGCAATCAAAGAGGAGGCTATTGCAGGTTGCGTTTTCGCGCAGATTCCTCTTCCACAAAATCTCTGGCGTGCTCCACCTCCGCTTTTTGCAGGATCAGCCTGGAAAGGTTCACCGCCTCGTGAATCAGCTTGCGAATTCCCATGGTGTCGCGGAATTCCAGAGCTTGCAACCTGGGCGCGAGGATGACGGCTGCTGCCAGAGTGAGCACGTGCACATCGCTTTCTGCAAACTGGTCTACCGAGCGGCGTCCCGAAGCTCCCGCCCGGCGTTCAGACGCGCTGCCCCGGCGATCGGCGCCGCGCCGGCGCTCCGCCCGGCGTCTTTCATCGGCGGGTTGTTTCGCTCCACTTTCGCCGTTTCCCATTTTGGAGATTGGAGCATGGGCCCTAAGCTGAGTACAAGTTACGAAAGGTATTCAGCCCCGAGCGCATTACTGGGACGAGACCAATTCGCAGCCCCATTCGGTATCCCTCACCCATTTGCGCCTACTGCTGCCCGATGTTACGATTTTTGCTTGTTCAATCGCTGATTACAAATTTTGGCCGCAACTCACCGTAACCTTTCTTACTGACCCGGAGGCAATATGGCAATCAAAGTAGGCATAAATGGGTTTGGGCGTATCGGCCGCAACATCCTGCGGACAGCCCTCCAGGATTCGAATCTGGAATTTGTAGCGGTCAACGATCTTACCGATCCGGGCACGCTGGCGCACTTACTTAAGTACGATTCCATCCTCGGCAACCTGCACCAGAACATCAATGCCGGCGCCGACTGCATCCGAATCGACGGCCGTAGTATTCGCGTTTTTGCTGAAAAGGATCCTGCTAAGTTGGATTGGTCATCCGTAGGTGCCCAGGTTGTGATCGAGTCCACTGGCCGATTTACCGACGCCAACGATGCTAAGAAACACCTGCGCGGGCCGGTGAAGAAGGTCATTATTACTGCTCCGGCCAAGAATGAAGATGTCACTGTTGTGCTTGGCGTTAACCAGAATGTCTACGACCCCGCCAAGCACCACATTATTTCGAATGCATCTTGTACCACCAACTGCCTCGCGCCGATCGCGAAAGTAATCAACGATGAGTTCAAGATCGTGAGCGGGACCATGACGACCATCCACTCCTATACTAATGACCAGGTAATTCTGGATTTCCCCCACAAGGATTTACGTCGAGCCCGGGCCGCCGCAATCAACATGATTCCCACCAGCACCGGCGCCGCCAAGGCACTGCACTTGGTAATTCCTGAGCTGAAGGGCAAGCTCGACGGCTTCGCGATGCGCGTGCCCACGCCCAACGTTTCCGTAGTTGATCTGGTGGCATTCGTAGAAAAGAAGACCAGCGCCGAGGATGTTAACGGAGCCATGAAGAGGGCTTCAGGGACTGCGCCTCTGAAGGGCTATTTGGGATTCGAAGAAGGCGAACTGGTTTCCACGGATTTCCGCGGCGATTCGCGTTCGTCCATTGTGGACGCGCCCATGACCCGCGTGGTGGCGGGGAACTGCGTGAAAGTGATCTCCTGGTATGACAACGAATGGGGATATTCCTGCCGGGTGCGGGATTTAGTCAACTTCATCGGCGCTAAAGGACTCTGATCACATCGAAGTAATCAACTGAGCGCCAGCCGCCCGCGGCGCGAATGAGGTCTAGATGCTGACGAACCATGCACCTTCCGCAACGCTTCGTGGCACGAGCGTCTTCCACAAGCTCTCAATCCGCGATATTCCCTTAAGCGGGCATCGCATCCTGATGCGCGTTGATTTCAACGTTCCACTAGGGGAAGACGGCGGCGTCCTCGATGACACTCGCATTCGCCTGACGTTGCCAACCATCGAATATGCGTTGCGTCATGGTTCGCGGCTGATACTGACGTCTCACCTGGGGCGGCCCAAAGGCAAGCCGGATCCACGCTATAGCCTAAAGCCCGTAGCGGAACGGTTGCGCATCCTGCTCGACCAGCAGCTCAGCCGGAGTGAAAACGTTGGATTTGCCACCGACTGCGTTGGACTGCAGGCGGAGGAGATGGCTAACAAGCTGGAAAAAGGACAGACATTGCTGCTCGAGAATCTGCGCTTCCATCCCGAAGAAGAGGCGAATGATGCAAAGTTCGCGCAGCAATTGGCTCGCTTGGGCGACTACTACGTGAATGACGCATTCGGCGCCGCACATCGCGCTCATGCATCAACGGTCGGGGTAACCAAATTTGTGCCCAAGGCTGCCGCAGGTTTCCTAATGGAGAAAGAGATCGAGTATCTGGGCAAGGTTCTGCACCATCCTGAACGTCCATTTATCACCCTCCTGGGCGGCGCTAAAGTGAGTGACAAGATCGGCGTCATACGCAATTTGATCGGCAAGGTGAACTCGCTGTTAATCGGAGGTGGGATGGCGTACACCTTTTTGAAGGCCATGGGGCAGCAGGTGGGGAAGTCCCTGGTGGAGGAAGACAAGCTGGACATGGCGCGGCAAACCATGCAGGAGGCGAAGGCGAAAGGCGTGCGCTTTCTGTTGCCGGTGGACCATGTAGTTGCGGACAAGATTTCCGCCACCGCAAGAATTAAGAAAATTGGAGAAAACGAAGCAATTCCTCCCGACATGATGGCGCTGGACATTGGTCCTCAGAGTGTCGAATTGTTCTCTGAAGAGATCTCTCGCGCCCGCACTATTCTGTGGAACGGACCCATGGGAGTCTTTGAGGTTGAACCCTTCTCCCACGGCACTATGAAGATCGCGCACGCGGTGGCAGAGAACGTTGGCGCTACGTCTATTGTGGGCGGCGGCGACACCATCTCTGCGGTTCGCGAAGCCGATGTCGCGGACCGAATTACTCACATCTCAACCGGAGGCGGAGCTTCCTTGGAGTTTCTGGAAGGCAAGAAGTTGCCGGGAGTAGAAGCTCTCACCGACGCCGCCTGATGCCCCGCAAAAAACTGATTGCTGCCAACTGGAAGATGTATAAGACGCCGGATGAGACCCGCGTCTTCATGAAAGCATTTCTTCCCCTGGTGGCCAACCACACTCGCGACGAAATAGTGGTCTGTCCACCGTTCGTGTGCATTCCCGCCGCGGTGGAGGAAACACGGGGCTCGCGCGTCGTCATCGGAGGTCAGAACCTTTTCTGGGAGAAAGAGGGAGCCTACACAGGGGAGATTTCGGCGGGCATGTTGCTGGCGACGGGCTGCACCCATGTGATCATCGGACACTCTGAGCGGCGGCAATATTTTGGGGAAACCGACGACACTGTGAATCGCAAGCTGACTCGCGCACTCGAGGCGGGTTTGACTCCGATTGTGTGTGTCGGCGAAGTGCTCAAGGAGCGCGAGGCTGGGCTCACCGAAGATGTCCTGCGCCGGCAATGTGTGGGCGCATTTCGCGGGATCTCGGGTGAAAAAGCTGCCAAGTTGACCGTCGCCTATGAACCAGTGTGGGCGATTGGCACCGGCAAGACCGCAACCCCCCAGATTGCTGCCGAGGCTCATCGGGTGATCCGGGCAGAGACGGCCGAAGCCCTCGGCGACCAGCTGGCCAAGAACTTGCGAATCCTTTATGGCGGCAGCGTGAAGCCGGAGAATGCTAAATCCCTGATGGCAGAAGATGAGATTGACGGCGCCCTGGTTGGCGGCGCCAGCCTCGATCCGCAATCGTTCGCTGCTATCGTGAAGTATTGAGGCACCTGTCCGCGACTCCATAGTGAGGTATTTGGCTTTGCTATAATTAATTGACCTCACGTACTTTTCGGACCAGTGCGGAAGTGGTGGAACTGGCAGACACACCATCTTGAGGGGGTGGCGCCGAAAGGCGTGGGGGTTCAAATCCCCCCTTCCGCACCATAGCTGCGGCTTCCGAATAGCCAAAAGATTTTGAGAACAGAGTTTCGCGGGCCACTGTGCCCGGATAGTTAGGAATCCATGCTTATAACACTCATTACCCTCGTACACATCTTCGTTTGCTTCTTCATTATTGTGGTGGTTCTGCTGCAGAGCGGGAAAAGCGGCGACATCGCTGCCGCATTCGGCGGAATGGGCAGCCAGACTGCTTTTGGTCCGCGCGGCGCTACTACATTGCTCGGAAAGGCAACAACCTGGTCAGCTGTCCTCTTTATGCTGACCTCAATAACGCTCTCAGTTGCCGCAGCGCGTCATCGCGGTTCAGGGTCCGTGCTTGAAGGCATCAAACCAGCGCAGACCAAGAGCCAGCCGGCAACGCCCGCGCAGGCCCCTAAACCCGAGCCGCAGCCGGTCACGCCGAAGTAGATCCCTGACTGCGTTCTTCTGAAAGTTCTGCAAACATCACCAGCAGATAAAAAAAAGACAGCCAGGTGGCACCCGGCTGTCTTAGAACAACTGGCTGAGCATTTACCGCTGAGGAGGCGTGGTGCTTCCACCAGTGTTGCCGCTTGGAGCGGGGTTGTTGGTGTTTGAGCTGCCAGTGCCCGCCGCAGGATTAGTTTGGGTCGCGCTCGTACCTTGGCTGGAACTCGAACTTCCCATGCTGGAGTTACTGGAGTCGGAGTTGCTGGAGCTAGATTGACTGCCGCTGCTCGCTCCTTTGGTCTTGCAAGTGTCGGAGACCTTATCTACCTTGTCGACCATAAAGACCCCACCGTTATGGTCGCTGCCCGTGCTTGACATCCCTGAATTAGGGGCAGACTGACCAGAGGAAGAAGAAGAGGAACTCGACATCCCGCTGCTTCCACTCTGCCAGCTTCCGCGAACCTTTACTTCTTTCCCTGCATACGAAGAGAGATCCTGGCCGCTCAGCATTGCAGTTTTGCCGTGCTTTTCCTGCAGAACGTACTGACCACCCTGCGATTCTATGCAGCCCTTCAGGGTCTTTTCGTCTTTTTTCCCGGAATTACTCATGCCGGAATTCTGGCCGGAGTCAGCAGTGCCGCTGGCCTGCCCACTCGACGTTTGTCCTTGATCGCTGCTGCTGCTCTGTCCGGTGGTGGTGCTGTCCTGTGTGCCGGATGAACCGCTGCCCGCATGGTCCCCTGCTCCGCCCCCACCGGTTTGTCCCCACACCGGAATTGTCAACATTAACGCGAATACCACTACAAGCGAATAGCTCTTCATGTCTGTCCTCCCTAAATGTTTACATCGATGCGAGCAATCTCACGGTGGTTGTGAACCTGTGAAGTGGTCGCTTGGTGTTCGAAGCTGCAGACTAGTAGCCGGTTAACTCACATGGCGATGAAGCGGAACTGCACGCCGTGTCGGCTCGTGCTCCTCACTGCTAACATAAGAGAATGATTCACGAGATCTTTCCCGTGGGCCCGTTGCAGTGCAATTGTTCGGTGATCGGGGACGAGCACACGCGAGAGGCAATGGTGATTGATCCGGGCGACAACATTGACCAGGTGGTCGCCATCGCACGCAAACAGGGGTTGACGGTAAAGCAGATCGTGATCACGCACGCTCACATCGATCATGTAGGTGGGGCGATGAAACTGCGGCGGCTTACCGGCGCTCCCATCCTGCTGAACCAGAACGATTATGCTTTGCTCAAGTTGCTCAATGTACAGGCCACCTGGGTGGGTATGGCTACGCCTGAAAGAGTCGAAGTTGACCAGAGTATCGGCGAGGGAGACAAGTTACATGTGGGAGGACTGGAAGCAGGCGTCCTGCATACCCCGGGACACACCGAAGGCAGTGTCTGTCTTTATTTTCCGGCCGAGCACAAGCTGATCGCTGGCGACACGCTATTCGCCGGCAGCATCGGTCGCACCGATCTTCCCGGCGGATCGTACGAAAAGATCATCCGCTCTTTGCACCAACGCGTTTTGGCATTGCCGGATGAGACCATCGTTGTTCCCGGTCACGGGCCGCTGACTACGATTGGCGCGGAGCGGGAGAGCAATCCGTTTCTGGTGCGTGGGTGACTTTTACGCCGACAGAAATTCAGTGGTCCTTCTTATGCCCTCGTCGAACTTCTCTGTGGGAGTAATCAGGCTTACGACTAGGTAGCCCTCGGCAGGGAAATCGTAAAAATGTCCGGGATGCACCAGCACCCGTTTTTTCTGTAGTAACTCTACGGCAAGGTCTTCGTCAGACCGAGTTGCGGGCAAGCGCAACACCGCGTACCAACCCCCTTCAATGTCCAAGCGATTAGTCATTTTTTGGCGAGCCAGCTGCCGGTCAAGTTTCGCCAGATTCGTGCGAATACGTTCCTGCAGTTGCTGGCGCATGCGATGACGTTGTTCAAGCATGGCCGGCGTTGCCAGTTGTAGCGGCGTGTTCATGGTGAGAAATGTATCCGCAATCACTTCCAGGCGTCCCAGGGCGGGCTCCACCAGGGAACTAGGACCGCTGGTCACGAACCACGACACTTTCATTTGCGGAAGGGCCGAGATTTTGGATAGCCCGCTGAGGGTAAAGGTCAGAGCAGATTGATTGTGCGCAAAACTGAAGCGCGATTCATCGTTATGTGGGAAATCCAGGAACACTTCGTCGGCTATGATCGCCAGCTCACGTTGTGCGCACAGGCGATTCAAAGCCTCTGCTTCGTTGGGCTTCACATACGAACCAGTTGGATTGTTAGGATGCACCACAATTACTGCTCGGCTCCGCGGCGAGAGAGCCTGTTCGACCGAGTGCAGATCAATTTGCCAGCCGTGGTCGTAAAAGAGCGAGTAAGGCGCCAGCTTCACATCATTCAAGCCGGCCAGATAGTCAAACAACGGATAGCTAGGCGCAGGGACCAGCACTTCATCTCCAGGATTGCATAGCAGCCGAAGGAGAAACGAATATCCTTCGCTGGTGCTGGCGGTAACTATGATGTTTTCCGGATTGACTTCGACTGCGCCGCGACTTCCGCTACGGTCGCGATAATAGCTTGCAATTGCCTCGCGCGTGGAAGGCAAGCCTTTCGGCTCGGGACAGTATTCCAAAGCACGCCGATCGGCCAGCGCGGAAAGAATTTTGTCGGCGTCGTGTTGCAACCCGCAGCGCGTTGGATTCGATTCAGTGAGGTCGAGGACCTCAGTCCCGTTGGCTCGCAACCTTTCTAAAGTTGAGGCCAGTCGGTTGGGCGTCAATTTCCAGTTGGAACGTTGCGCGAACACCTGTTCTTTTTACTATTTAGCGCGCCGAATTGCCATTTGGTGACAGACGCGGAAGATCACTGGTTTGGGTCCCAGCGGCAACATGAAGCATTTCTGCTGGGTTTTTGTGGGCACTTATTGTTTTGATTCTCGCCCAAGTTTTAGGCAGTCTGGCACGATCACTCACGCATCACTTAGGCCACGATCCGACACCGGCTCCGATGAGTTGCTCGACCCTTTCCAGCAACACACTTGGGTGTACCGGCTTTGCCAGCAACTCAAATCGATGGCCGCGTGCTTCCGCATCTTGCAGCATCTGCGCAGTAGCTGCCTGCCCGGAAAAAAGTAATACGCGGCACGTTGAGTATTCTCGTTTCACGGCGATTCCCAACTCGATTCCGCTCATGCCGGGCATGACAACGTCCGTAATGAGGAGGTCTGGGATGCGTGCGTGACATGTCTCGAGAGCAGTTGCACCGTCGTAGGTTGCCCTGGATTCATAGCCTTTGGACTCAAGAATGGCGGTTAACGTGTCTGCGATACGTTTTTCGTCATCGACGACCAGCACGTACCGTTGGCGCAGGTCCCGGTTCGAAGTGTTTGTTGCGCCATTTTCTGTCATACAGCCTGTCTCAGGGTTTCCTGCACGGCAGGTCGTTCGAGCGACGGCAGAACAATCGAAAAAACAGTCCAGCTGTGTCCATGCCGCGTGCTACTCTTCATCCGAATTGAACCGTGGTGTTTCTCAACAATATTCTTGCAGATCCACAGCCCCAGACCGGTTCCAACCTCTCTCTTCGTGGTAAAGAATGGTTCGAACAGTCGCGACCGAAGTTCCGGAGGGATTCCCGGACCATTATCGGCCACCGTAATTCGGATTTTGCGTGCGGTGGAAGCGCCATCCAATGTGTTCAACCTGATGCGCACAACTCCACCCTGATCAACAGCGTCGATGCTGTTGCTTAACAGATTGGCGATGAGTTGGCGCATTTCGCCTGGTACAGCGCAAATGTCGCCATCATCGCGAATCTCGGGCCGAATCATGACGCCTTTGTTTCCTGCACGAGTCGCGAACACGGATACGAGCGGGTCGATAAGCGATCCGACACTCAACAGGGTAGGAGTCGTCGTCTCACGGTAAAACCCCAAAGTTTGTTTGGTGAGATGGGAAATACGGTCCAGTTCGTCCTCGACTGCGCCAAGGAACTCCCGGACGTCACTACGGTCCGCACGGTCCTTGGCCAGGTAAACAAGATTCGTGACTGCCTCAAGCGGGTTGTTGATTTCGTGGGCGACTGTAGCGGCCAGGCGCCCGACGGAAGCGAGTCGCTCGGCTGTTCGGAGAGCTTGTTCGGCTCGTTTTTGATGAGTGATCTCGCGCGCGATCTTAGCTGCGCCAATAATGTTGCCTTTTTCGTCCCGCACGGGCGAGATCGTGAGCGACACGTCAATGCGTTCACCCGCCTTGGTAAGGCGGACGGTTTCAAAGTGCTCGATTCTTTCACCTTTGCCGATCGCCGCTAATATCTCGTCCTCGTCGTCCTGCAACTCGGGAGGAATGATTCTTCTGATCGACCGACCGACCATCTCTTCGGCCGAGTAGCCGAAAATTCGTTCTGCTGCTGGATTCCAGCTGCTGACAATGCCTTTCAGATTCTTGCTGACGATGGCATCGTCGGATGAGTCGACAATCGCTGCTAGTCGCTGGGAAGCAACGAGCGTCGTCTCCAGCGCTTCTCTTGCTTTCACTGCGTCAGTGACTTCCATGGCATGGACGAGAACGCCATCGACGGTTCCTGCCGCCTTCTTCACCGGCTGATAAACAAAATCGAAATAGGCTTCTTCTGGTTGACCCGTATGTGCGCGGTTAAGAACTGCGCGGGCGCCGCGACCGACGTAGGATTCACCGGTTCGGAAGACCTCGTCGAGAAGTGAGACAAATGGCTGTGTCTCGATCTCCGGCAAACTTTCCAGTACCGTTTTTCCGAGGAAATCGGAAGAGCTGCTCCGTCCCGTTAGGCGGACATACTGTTCGTTGACGTACACCCAACGATGTTGAGGTCCGCTCGTCAGCCCAATCGCAGCAGGAGCCTGTGCGAGTAGTTCTTCGACACGGCCGCGCTCAAACTCGGCTTTCGATCGCAGGCGTGCGGTCTGCACCGCCACGGCGCCTTGGTTCGCCGCAACTGACAGAAGCAGGCCATCCGTTTCGCTTGGGAAACTCCGATTCGAACGTGCGACCGCGACAAAACCCTCGTCGGTCGAAAGCCCAATCGGGCAAAGCGCCACTCGTAATTGCGACGGCCAGTCCGGTAACCCGGCGCTCCCGACAAAAAGCGCTGCGTTGCCAGCTTCGGCTCGCAGCCGCTCGGCTTCGCCTTTGAAACCGGGATATTTCGCGGCTCGAAGGCTCTCTGTAACGTTCCCGGAATAGAGCCCGACATATACAGCTTCGGCGCGTAATGTGTGCAGCAGAGTGTCGGCAATTCCGTCGGCGATTTGTATTAGATCGCGACCGACCCAGCCGGCTGGTGTGGTGGCAAGCGCAACCAGATCACGGATGAGGCGGCGTAGCTCCCGGATTTCAGTATCGTGCTCTTGCACGTCGAAATGTGACCTCAAGCAATTGCGCGTGACACTGTGTACGCCCCGCGCTCTCGGAGCTCCGCGAGGAACTCGGCGGGCGGTACGAAGAACGGATTCCGTTGCAGGACGCCTCCAAGAATCACCATCGGATGCGTCCGCAAAATGTCCATTGCGATCCCAGCGCCAAACTTGGCGCAGTCATACGTTCATATAACGGGATCATTGTACTTGGGTAAGACAAAATTCAGCCGCGTTTCGTATTCCACGAGGTCGTCGACGCCGGGAAAATCTTCGAGCGCCCATTCCATATGCGCGACCAGGCGAGTGAGAGTGTAGCCCTCTGCCGGTCCCGCCGACAGAACCTCCTCGATCAAAGCCAGCATTCGATCTTGATCAAAGTGACCATCACGCAGATAGGCGTCTTGCCAGCGCTTCACCAGGAGTTGACCACGCGATCGTGCGCCATCGGCATCGATACCGGCCTCACGCAGTCGAGCGAGATGATCGTCGATCAGACGTGGATCCACGATGTGAAATGCCTTCTCGCCTCGTTCAATGCCTTCTCGAATGAATGGCAACAGAACGCGGTACTCCTCCTCCGGAGAATGGAAGAAGGCGCATATGTGGCGTTGCCTACCGAGCGTCGCACTGGCGAAATGGATCGGCTGTTCCGCAGTCATCACATTGCACCTCGCTGAAATTTTCGACTCTGGGGAATCCACAAGGCACACTTCACCCTCCCCGTGGGATGCAACAATAGCCAGATCGGCTGCTCGGCGCATTAATATCGGCGATTCTGTCAGTTACGGAGCGGAGGGCCGTTGCCGCTCTTTTCCTTTACCACTCTCGAACTGTTGCGCCTGCGATGCGCAGCAAGGCGCTTTTCACTCTCCGCCAACTTAGGCTAACATGTCATCCGTCTGCCGAGGCATGGACGGTGGCCCGTATTCTCTCTATCTCCTATGACACGACGCTCTTGCGAACGCGCGAGCTTTTGCTCACCGGCAAGGGTCATGACGTTGTCTCCGCCCTGGGGTTCCATCGCGGCGCCGAGGCTTGCCAAGCCGGCGGGTTCGATCTTTTCGTCCTCGGCCACAGCATTCCGCAAGAGGACAAACTGGATCTCATCCGATGCTTTCGCGAGAAGAACCCTGGAGTGCCCGTCATAGCGCTCACCCACCCTCACGAGTCGCCCCTGAAAGAAGTCGATCGGTATCTTGACCCTGGCGATCCGGCCGAACTCCTACGGAGCCTCGCTTTCCTGATCGACCCCGCCGCTGAACGTCGCCGTGCAGTCGGTCAGTCCACCCCAATAGCGCTTGTCCGAAAAAAATCGCCTTAGCCGCGAGAGAGACAGCGGAATGCGGTATGCTATTTGGATACGAGGTGAGGAGATGCCGAGCCACCTGCCGCCTGTCCACTCGGTTCACGTGTACGAACACGAAGTGGACCTGATCACCCGCCTCTGTGCCATCGTTTCGACGAGCCTTCGCCTGGGCGATGCTGTTCTCGTCGTCGCGACGGGAGATCACCGCATTCGGCTGCTTGCCGAACTCGAAAACGCCGGTATTGACGTATGCAGTGCGGCGCTCGAGCAACGCTACATCATGCTAGACGCCGCCGAGACATTGGCCACTTTCATGCTCGACGGGTTTCCTGACGCGACGCGGTTTTCCACCAGCCTTGGGACAGTGTTAGAAGATGCTCGCGCTCGCGCTAAGAGCAAGAATCAGGGCCTCACCGTGTTTGGCGAGATGGTCGCGGTTCTCTGGAACGGCGGTCAAAAGGAGGCAGCCCTGGCCCTTGAAGACATCTGGAATTCCGCCCTTGCGGGTAGCACCTTCAACCTGCATTGCGCCTATCCTCGCGCCGTATTATCCGATCCAACCGAGCTACGTTCGGTTTGCGAGGTTCATTCCCACGTCCTGCAGTAGTTCCTACCCTATAGCTCATCCTGGAACGACGGGAGGATGGCGAAGAAGAACACGGCGCAAGCTCGACTGACTCCAGCAGTGCTGTTTTAAAGGATTCCTGGCCTTGGCGGCTCCGATTTGACCAGAAGCCGTAACGTAATGAATAATTTGATGGTTGCCCCCTCGTTCAATGGTAGGACAGCTGACTCTGGATCAGCATATCGGGGTTCGAATCCCTGGGGGGCAGCCAATAAAAATGCGGTTCCCACGTCTGTAATGCCTTTTCTCCTGTTCTGTGTAACCACGTGGATTACCTTGCTCTAATTGCCGCTCCTTCGCATAAAGGTCCGCCGGCGTGGCCTCATCGTGAGCGCAACTCTGATTTATCCGAACGCACCATGTGTAACGGAGGCAAGATTGCGATTAGTAGCGAAAAATGTGCTTAAATCATCGAACGTCGTCGTCTTCTTCTGCGCGTTTCTGCTGTGCCACCTCTCTGTCGCGCAGGATAACGTCGTGCAACTGGATCCGGCCAAAACAACTGTTAAGTTCACCCTCCACGACGTGCTTCACACCATCCATGGAACCTTTCGGTTGAAATCAGGCGTGATCCATTTTGATCCCTCAACTGGAGAGGCCAGTGGGAATGTGATTATTGACGCTACCAGCGGGGAGAGCGGCAACCAATCGCGCGATAAAAAGATGCATAAGAACATTCTCCAGAGCCAGCAATATCCCACGATAGAGTTTTCCCCCAAACAGGTAATCGGAAAAGTGGCTCCACAAGGTTCTTCCCAGGTACAGGTCAAAGGGACTTTTCAACTTCACGGCTCACAGCATGATGTGACTCTCGCATTGCCCGTTCAGGTGACTGGAGACCAACTCTCCGCCACGACCCACTTCGATGTTCCCTATGAGGCGTGGGGACTAAAAAATCCAAGTACGCTCTTTCTGCGCGTCAGCAACACGGTTCAGATTGATATCACTGCGGTCGGAACTTTCCAGGCGCAGCATGGGACAGGGGTTTCCCGCTAGAGCCGCCGGGTGGGGTGAGATGTGAGCCAACTCCTTGCGATAGAGATCATTTTGGGGAAACTCGCACGCGAGGCCCTCAAGCAAATCCCGCGCCGTGTTTTGGTCCTTATCGCGGAGGGCCACCACGGCGAGCAGCAAACGTGCGTACGGCGCAAGATAGTGTCCCTTCTGAGCGGTGAGCCGCAGCTTCTGAACACCCTCGGTTTTATCAGTTTGCGCGCCCCCAAGTCGCAAGATCCACCGGATCGGTGCGGGGTGCAAGCTCAACAGATAATTCTCTACTCCGACCGCAAGATGTGCGTCATAGCAGGTGGGATCCGCCGATAGAACTTTCTCCGCGAGCTCACGTGCCTTTTTTATGTAGCTCAAGGCCGCCAGATTTCTCCTCTCAATGAGGGCCGCGTAATCCCCGCGCAGGCCGTTCGCCATGAGCAAAGCCAGGAGGGCATGTGCGTCATTCGGCGTCGCTGCCAGTTTTCGATTTGCAAGTTGGTCACTTCTTGAAAGTTCACTTTCAAAAGAGGTCTTCACCGTGGGATCGGGAGCCAATTTGGGCCGCTCCTCAAATTTAGCGTTCTCGGTGAACAGATCGAATTCGAGGGTTTTGAGCCGTTTGAACTCGGCGAACAGATAGGCCGCCGCATTTGATACCGGACCTAACGGATCATCGGGATGCAACTGTTCCCATTGGGCGAAAGTCTTGTGAGCTCCTACAAAGTCGAGGTTATACATCTGCCTGTAACCGGTGTTGAGATCGAGTGCCACCGTTTGGGTGTGAGCGGGCGAGTTGGCGGCGATCAGCAATAAGGCAGTTGCGATGCCGTAGTTGAGGAATCTCATGCGCGTTTTCAATGCTAGTGCAATTGTAAGCGCAATCATTGCCCGCCATCGGGGGCTACCCCGGCGGTGAACAGATAGTCTCAATAGAGGAGCTACTCGTTCTGTAAATCTTTACCCCTGCTGCCCATTCCTTGCTTTCATTCTCTTTGTCCGCCCGTCAAAAGCTGCAACGCGGAAGTTCAATGCGTTCGCCGAACAATGAAGCTGCTCACTCGAATACCGCTGGGCCGTTCGGTAGTTCTGGCTCTCGTCTCGTTTTCGGCGGCTTCGTTGGCAGCCCAAGCACCAGTTAATCGGCCATCTGAGCGTGCGGTAAGCATCCCACATATGCAGCAGGCGCCGACAATAGAGGATTTTCTCTCCATGGAGCCGAGCCCACGCATGGCGGGCAAGATGGCCCGCATCGAGGGTTTCCACCAGTGGATTCCGCACGACGGTGAACCGGTTAGCCAACGCACAGTGGCCTATCTGGGATACGACAGAAAGAACTTCTACGCGGTATTCGTCTGTTTTGACAAGGAACCGAATAAAATCCTCACCCACCTGGGCCACCGTGATGACATTTGGGACGATGATTTTGTGGACATCTGGATAGACAGTTTTCACGATCATCGTCGAGCCTATGAGTTCGTTGTGAACCCCTCTGGCATCCAGGGCGACGGTCTGGCCACCGACAATACCGAGG
The DNA here is from genome assembly GCA_035651655.1 of Terriglobales bacterium. Taxonomy (NCBI): domain Bacteria; kingdom Pseudomonadati; phylum Acidobacteriota; class Terriglobia; order Terriglobales; species Terriglobales bacterium. The sequence goes on along the minus strand of DASRFG010000023.1, from coordinate 339,285 downwards.
ATTTCAGTTTCGATACTGTCTGGTATTCCCGTGGGCAGATCACTACCCAGGGCTGGGTGGCGTGGATGGCCCTTCCATTCAAGTCGCTGCGATTCAGCAACGCTCCCGTCCAGAGCTGGGGGATATCCCTACAACGGGAGATTCATCGCGCCAACGAAAAATCCTTCTGGCCATCAAGCAGCCGCCGTAACGGAGGGATCATCGCCCAGAATGGCGAGATGAACGGGATAGAAAACATCTCGCCTGGGCGCAACATGCAGTTCATCCCTTATGGCCTGATGCGTGCCTTTCGCGGCTTGGATCTGCGTGATCCTAATGCTCCGCGGTTTGACTCTCGCGATGCCAAGTTTGACGGCGGTGTGGACGCCAAGTTCATCATCAAGGACAGCATGGTTCTGGACGCCACCGTTGAGCCCGATTTCAGCCAGGTCGAGTCTGACCAGCCGCAGGTCACCGTCAGCCAGCGTTTTGAAGTTTTCTTCCCGGAGAAGCGTCCTTTCTTTCTGGAAAATTCCAATTACTTCGACACCCCTATCAATCTGTTTTTTACGCGCCGTATCGCTCAGCCCCAATACGGAGTTCGGCTCACCGGAAAAATGGGGAAGTACTCCATAGGCACGCTGGTGGCCGACGATCGCTCTCCTGGTCTGCTCGTCCCCGACAACGATCCGCTGGCCAATAAACGTGCCTACTTCGGCATTGCGCGTGTGAGCCGCGACGTAGGAAAGGATTCCACCGTCGGACTGATGTACACCGACCGCGAGTTCGATGGAAGTTTCAACCGCGTAGGTGGGGCCGACGCCACGCTGCGCCTCTCCAAGACAACCGTCAGCAGATTTCAGGCGGTTGAGAGCTCCACTCGTCAGACGGACGGAACCTACCTGGCCGGCCCTGCTTTCGAGGGAGAGCTAAGCCGCAATGGTCACAGTTTGTATGCCAACCTTCACTACACCGGACGAAGCGATGGCTTTCGCACGGAGACCGGGTTTGATCCTCAACCAGACATCCATAATGTGACCGCCGAGATTTCTTATGATTTCTGGCCAAAGAAATATCTTTTGCGCTGGCAGCCGGATTTTCAGGTTTACCGCATATATGACCACGAGGGGGATCGGCTGAACTGGGGCTACATCCCGCAGCTTACCTTCGAGATGCCGCGGCAGACGAAGCTTCAGGTTGGTTACGCTGAGGAGGCCGAACTGCTCCGTCCGAGGGACTTTTCTGTGTTGAAGGAGAATAGAGATTTTGTTCGTAATACTAGATTCTTCACCTTCCGCTCGGCCCCGTTCAGGCAGGTCATTTTCAATGTGGACTATCGCTGGGGTCGCCGTATTAACTACGCACCTCCGGTTGGCATAGACCCATATTTGGCGCGCCGCAACAGCATCACTACCGATCTAAGCGTTATACCGAGTAAACATCTGCGCATTGACAATACTTACCTCTGGTTCCGCCTGGCGGATGTGAACCACCGTGGCGTTGCCTTCAACAATCACATTCTGCGCTCCAAGTGGAATTATCAGTTCACTCCCGCACTCTCGGCTCGCGTGATCCTGCAGTATTCCACGGTGCTTGCCAACCCATTGCGTACCAGTCTTCCTACTACAAAAAACTTCAACACAGATTTTCTAATCGCGTACCTGATCCACCCCGGTACCGCGATCTACGTCGGATACAACACCAACCTGCAGAACCTCGATCGAGCACTCGCCATTGCGAACGGCGACTTGGTGCGCACTCGCAGGGCTTTTATCAACGATGACCGTCAGTTCTTCGTCAAGGTATCTTATTTGTTCCGATTCTGAGATGTATCTGCGTTTGTTTGAGGTGCTCCTGGAAGCGGCCCGCAAGCCCTCAAATGTGAGCCGCTAGCCGCCTTGATAAGCAGTCTCTTGGCGTGCTAATCTCCGCGATCCGACATGCTCCAGATGATAATGGCAGGGGGAATTGTCACGATCCAATCTGTAAAGGTAAGAACTGCCGCTCGATTTAACATTACTGCCATTTTGGCCTTCACTGTGCTGTTTGCGTCGGGGGAGTCCAGAACAGCTCCCGCTCAATCAAACCCAAGCGTCGGAAGCCAAATCCCAACCGTGCGCGTGGATGTTACTCCAGGCCATGTCATTAATTCCTTCGACCCGGACAGCGCTCTCGGCAGCTCGGTTGATGTTTTGTCTCACGACGACATAGACAAAGTTTATTCTCCCCATATCATCCAGGAATCGCTTTCGGCGGGCTGGGGCCCGATCACCTATCGTAACAACACCGAGCTCCGCATGGCGGTCTGGCACTGGAACGAGAGCGGAAGCTGGAGCGATTCCTCCCACAAGAGCGGGTATTTCACCGGCAGCACTGAACTGATGGAACCGATTCGTTACATTCTGGCTTACGCGTTGCCGCATCGCGGTTTTTCAACCAGCGGCGATCGCCCGGTGCAAGGCCCTAACCTCACTTATTGGAAAAGCAATCCTTATCTCACCAGCAAGTTCACAGGCGAGAGCGACACGTTGCATCCACAATGGGTGGTGGTGGATCTCCAAGTCGAAAAGCCGGTGAACGCCGTCCGCATAGCCTGGGAAAATCCCTTCGCCAGGAGCTACCAGGTTGAGTACTGGATCGGAAAAGATGCGCTCGATTTCGACGGTGGCCCGCAGGGCCAATGGAGAGTTTTTCCGTCCGGAGCGATCAACGATTCCAAAGGCGGAACAGTCACTCTGAAACTGGCGGATGTCCCCGTTTCAACTCAATTTCTTCGCGTCCTGATGACGGAATCTTCCAATACTTGCGATCTTCACGGCTCGGATGACCTCCGTAATTGCGTCGGCTATGCCATTCGGGAGGTTCGAGCTGGCAGCCTGGATTCCAGCGGGGCTTTTGTGGAGGTGCAAAAAGCCTTCAGCGATAAGCCCACCACCTATACTTCTTCTTCCATAGATCCCTGGCACTCCGCTGGCGACGTGAACGCAACCGGCAGTTACCAACACACCGGCTTCGATCTTTTTTTCACCAGCGGCATTACTAACAACCTACCGGCGATGATTCCGGTGACTATGCTTTACGGAACTCCGGAAGATTCCGCCGCCCAGATAGCCTACATTGAAAAGCGCGGCTACCCAATCTCGTACATAGAAATGGGGGAAGAGCCGGATGGGAAGCACGCGATGCCGGAAGACTACGCTGCTCTTTACATTCAGTGGGCCACCGCGATTCAGAAGGTTGATCCCAAACTCAAACTGGGAGGGCCGATCTTCGAAGGCGTGAACGAAGACATCCGGGTCTGGCCAGACGCTCAGGGCCGGACCTCATGGATGGGGCGCTTTGTGGATTACTTGAAGTCGCATGGCCATCTCTCCGACCTTGCGTTTGTCTCGTTTGAGCACTATCCCTTTGAAGCTTGCGACATCACTTGGAAGAGTCTTTACCAGGAACCGCAATTGATGAAACACATTCTCCAGGTGTGGAGACAAGATGGCGTACCCAAGGAAGTCCCTCTGATGGTGACTGAGGACCACCTGGCGGCGCAGCTCACGGGTCCTATGACGACCATCTTCGCGGCGCTGTGGCTCGCCGACAATGTCGGATCGTTCTTTGAGGGTGGAGGCGCCGTATTCCATCATTCCCCGATCCAGCCTCAGGACGTCCACAATACCTGCCTGGGCTGGGCTTCGTGGTCGAATTTCATCTCCGACCAGGACTACAACATCCGGGGTTACACCTCTCCTTATTTTGCCGCCCACATGATCAACCTGGAGTGGGTACACCACCGCTCAGGTGTGCATCACATGTTTCCTTCTTCTATTGATATCAAAGACAGGGAAGGGAACGCGCTCGTCACTTCTTACGCGCTGCATCGGCCGGACGGGAACTGGTCGTTAATGCTGGTCAACCGAGACGAGAACGATCCGCACTTAGTGAGAGTTGTATTTGACGATCTCAAGGCAAAGCGGAACGTGTCATTCGCCGGTCCGGTGAAGCTCGTGACCTTTGGCAGCGAACAATATGTTTGGATCAACGACGGTCAAAACAGTCATGCAGATCCGGACGGCCCGCCGGTTGCCAGCAGCATTGTCGCAAACCCTCAAACTACATTTACGCTGCCCAAAGCATCCATCACCGTTTTGCGCGGCCGGGTACCAGGTGTAAAGGAGTGAGTTGCCGCACACCAGTGTTGGGAAGTTGAACAGAACTCCCGGATTCCGTACAGACGCGAACAGCCTATGCGACTGCTTCGGAGCTTGCGGACACGAACTACGCAACTCGTCGTTGCGGCTTGTCCCCGGTTGAGCTTCTCAGCCTTTGCCCGTACTCTCGTCCGCGCTCATATCCGCGCACGAAAATAGGATCTTCACAAATCTGAGGAGAGGTTCGGCTGAGCAACTCTTTACACTCCGCATAGGTTTTTCCGCGAGTGTCAGGCCGTAGAGCGGCTTCATATCCTGACCGGTAAGTGCGCTCGCGCTCGGCGGCGCTGTCCCCAGGGGCTTGATAGTGTTCCTGTTCCGCGTCCCGCAGGCCGATCCACCAGGTCTCACGTGCCGCGTCAATGCTCTCCGCCCCTCGGGCGGCAAAGATCTTCCTTGCGGCTTCCAACTGCTGATTTTCGTCGCTGAAGACCACAACTACCGTACGGCCCCGCCGCAACGCATCTTCGTAGAAGAAGATCTCATCCTCGGGAAGCCCGGCGGTGTTTGCAGTTTCGAATTTCTCGCCCGCAGCCGCTCCGACCGCGGCACCCCCTACGCCCAGAAGACCGGCAGCTGCCAGTCCGGCGGCAATTACGGGTCCAATGCCGGGAATAAATAAGCTAGCTATCGCCGAACCTGCCGAGAGCCCGCCCGCCGCACCGATTGCGCCACCGACGAGGGCGCCGATTCCTTTCCCAATGCCCGGCTGCTCGGTCTCACTTTTGGGAAGCTGGGCGAGTTCTTGCTCTACAGTATTAAGGTCGCCGGGGGTGAGCAGGTTAATCTTTTCCTGGGGAATTCCGGCTGCACGAAGATCGGCCACGGCTTCATTGGCCTCAGAAATCGAACGAAAGATTCCAACCGCGCTCTGCATCGTTAGCTCCTCCATATTGAGAGAAGCACAGGCGCAAAGCCGGGTTGCAGCGAAGTACTCCTGGCGGGGACATTTAGTTTAAATCCGGCTGCCGCTCAGTTCGGGTGAATACAAGAGGCCACCTCCCCGCGTCTGGAACGTGGATCGGTGACCCTTCTTAGCTCTGGTTTACTGCCGCACGGAGCGGCTCAGCCGGTGCCAATCTCTCGTTAACTTCCCGTGCTTTATAGCTGGATGCAATCCTGGCCTGCGAAATGGCGAGCGACGCGGAAGAAATCCCGGGGTCCCGCTGCTCGGTAGCGTCATAGCGGAAGCCGGTGGCGATCACGGTGATCTTGATCTCGTCTTTCATGCTTTCGTCAAGCACAGCACCGAAGATGATGTTGGCGTCGTCGTCGGCCGCGCCCTGGATGATGCCGCAGGCCTCATTGACCTCGTGCAAGGTAAGCGTGCTCGAGCCGGTAATGTTGATCAGAAGACCCCGTGCGCCAAAGATACCGCCGTTATCCAGCAAAGGCGACGAGACGGCGCGCTTGGCGGCCTCCATGGCGCGGCGCTCCCCGCTGGCGCGAGCGGTACCCATCACCGCATAGCCCATACCCTCCATGGTGGTGCGGACGTCGGCGAAGTCGCGGTTGATAATGCCGGGAATCGTGATGATGTCTGAAATGCCCTGGACGGCCTGCCGCAAGACATCGTCGGCCACACGGAAGGACTCGAAAAATCCGGCGTCTTCAGCCACCGTCAATAGCTTTTCATTGGGGATAACGATGACCGTGCCCACGGAGTGCATGAGTTCCGACACTCCGGATTCAGCCTGCTGCATGCGGCGTTTACCTTCGAATTTGAAAGGCTTGGTGACCACGGCCACGGTGAGCGATCCCAATTCTGCCGCCAACGAGGCAATGATGGGAGCAGCTCCGGTGCCGGTGCCGCCACCGAGTCCAGCCGTGACAAAAACCATGTCCGCGCCCTCCAGGGCGTCCAGGAGTTTGTCCGTGTCTTCAAGCGCTGCTTTACGGCCGATCTCGGGATTGGCCCCCGCGCCTAAGCCATTGCTGAGTTTGCTGCCGAGCTGAATCTTCACGGGCGCGCGCGAGCTGCGTAGGGATTGCAGATCGGTGTTGGCCACCACAAATTCAACCCCTTCGAGCCGGGCCTCAATCATGCGGTTAACGGCGTTAACACCGCCTCCACCAACCCCAATCACTTTGATCTTCGCAGGTGGCATCACACCTGCGTCCAAGCCGACTCGCAATTCCGTGACTTTCTCGCTCATACACTTCTCCCGCGGCGCCAAATTTGATTTGTTGCACTGACCTTAGGGCGATCGTGGGAAACACTCAATAAGGTGATCAGCGTAGAGGATGTAATAAAGTGTGGAAAACGAAGCCATTGCAGATCAGGCGCTACTGCCGGTGGTGGGTGTGCCGGCCGCTCGGCGGGGAAAGCAGATACGAAAGGGCGACTCCTGCCAGCACCATCCAGCCAAGATTGGCGCGCGCGCCTTCATCGGAAACGGCGAGGCTGCCAATGGGTCTATAGGTGAACACGGCGAAGATCAGCGCGGAAACGATACAACCCACTATGCCGGCACTCACACCGAAGCGGAGCGATACACAGAGCACAACAATAAGGAAAACCAGCGGCAAGTTCTCAGGCGCAGGATGGCCAAAGTAACGTATTGCCGTCAATGCGGCAGCGGAGCCACAGATTAGAACTCCGATTATGGGATGAACCCAGTTGATCCTCATGGCACTCCTACTATGATGCCAAATTCCAGAGTTCCGGTCTAAAAACGAGACCCCCGCGCCGTGGAACCTGCAGTACTGTGTTTTCTTATGTTTGCCGGATTCCAGCGCTAGAGCAACAGTGCGGCACACATTACGTCGAAGGTGCTCGGCTAGTCAACAAAATTAAGCTTTCAAAACAAACATCTACCACCGTGAAGCATTCCGAAATTTGGAACAGACATTAACTTCAGTTTGAACTGTCGGCCCCATCGGGGTACATTACTCGTCGCCGCCGGCTTGAGCGGCGGCGTGAGACCATTCCGTTTTCGTAGGTTATGAATGAGAATTAGCAGTGTGGTATTGACGTTATGTCTAGTTTCCTGTTTTGCGCCAATTGCCGGGTCACAGACCTCCAAACCTGAAAGCACTAAGCCGGCCGATTCCAAACCTGCTGACGCCAAACCTGGTGACGCCAAACCTGCCGATTCCAAACCTGCCGACGCCAAGCCGGATTACTCCAAAGAGCCATTCGTAGATGAAGAGGATTCCACCAAAATCGTTTTCGAAAACGACGGTACGGGGACACGGGAGAGTTCGGTACGCGTGCGCATCCAATCCGATTCCGGCCTGAAGCGCTTCGGGGTGCTGACATTTCCTTACCAGGGTGCGGTGGAAAACGTTGAAATTGATTACATTCGTGTGCACAAGCCGGACGGTACGGTAGTGACCACCCCCGCAGAAAACATTCAGGACATGCCGTCTGAAATCACCCGCCAAGCCCCGTTTTACAGCGATTTACGGGAGAAACAAGTGGCAGTTAAGGGCCTCAGCGTGTCTGATGTGCTGGAGTGGCACACCCGCTCGGCCCTAACCAAGCCCCTGGCTCCTGGACAGTTCTGGACTGCGTTTAATTTCCCGCACGATTCCATCATCCTTCACGAAGAGGTCCAAGTCAGTGTTCCCCGGGAGCGGACCGTGCAGTGGAAGAGCCATGATTCCAAGCCGGTGATCACGGAAGTTGGCAAACGCCGCTTGTTCACGTGGACAACCTCCCAGCTGCAGCATCCGTCGCCTGAGCAACAGGAGAAAGAGCAGGAAGAGAACGTCTATCTGGCGGCTCGAGGGAAGTTACCTCCACCCCAGGTCCAGCTATCTTCTTTCCAAAGCTGGGAAGAAGTGGGTGCCTGGTACAACAAGCTGCAACGAGAGCGCATATCACCAAGCCCGGAAGTTCGTGCAAAGGCGGCTGAACTGACGAAAGCCGCAACTGACGAAAACAGCAAGATGCATGCCATCTACGACTACGTCAGCACACAGTTTCGGTACATAGGAATAGCTTTTGGCATTGGGCGATACCAGCCGCACTCCGCGGCTGAGGTGATGGCCAATCAGTATGGCGACTGCAAGGATAAACATACTTTGTTGGCCTCGCTGTTTGATGCGGTGGGCATAAGAGCTTACGCGGCGCTCATCAACAGTTCGCACGAAATCGATGCCGATGTCCCCTCTCCAGGGCAGTTCGATCATGTGGTGACGGCGGTGCCAAAGGGGACCGACTTCATTTGGCTTGACAGCACTGCAGAGGTCGCGCCATTTGCATACCTTCTCAGTGCTTTGCGCGACAAATCTGCCTTGGTCATTGCGGGTGATAAACCGGCCACCTTGGTGACCAGCGCAACTGATCCGGCGATCCCTGCGCTGCGGACATTCCGAATTGATGCCAAGCTCAGCGCGGCCGGCACGCTCGAAGGGAAAGTTGAGCACTCGGTAGCCGGCGATGACAGTGAGGTCGTGCTACGCAGTGCCTTTCGCCGAGTCCCCATGCCCCAATGGAAGGATCTGATCCAACAGATCTCTTACGGTTCAGGATTTGGTGGGGACGTGAGCGAAGTAACCGCCAGCTCTCCTGAAAAAATCAATGAACCATTACATTGGAACTATAAATACACACGCAAGGAATATTCAGACTGGTCTAATCGGCGCATTACACCGCCACTTCCGCCAATATTGTTGCCAGATCCGGAGACCAAACCATCACATCCGGTTTGGCTGGGCTCTGCGCGGGACATGGATCTCGAATCCGCAGTCGAACTTCCGAAAGGCTATCGGCCGTTACTCCCTGCGAAAGTAGATCTAAAGGAAAATTTTGGCGAGTACCACGCCAGGTATAGCGTCAAGAATGGAGTGCTCAAGGCCGACCGCAAGCTGCTTGTGAGGGTCCGCGAAGTTTCGCTCAGCGACTATGACGCCTACAAGAAATTCGTGAAGTCAATCAATAACGACCAGAACTTCTATATCGCTCTTTCCGAGAATGGCGGGGTCACGCCATTTTCCTATATGGATGCTGTTTGGGAACTTCCGTACAGTGACAATCCAGAAGCAGCTCGGGCCTATGATGAAGCGAAAGACGGATACCAGAGACACGATACCGCGGGAGAAATCGCTTCTCTGAAACATGCCGTCGAGCTTGATCCTAAATTCACGCGCGCCTGGCTCTGGATGGCAGACATCTACAAGTATGAAAGGCAGATGGACCTTGCGCTCCAGGCTTATCACTCTGCCATCACCAATGACCCGCAGCAGCCGCTGAGCTATAAAGCCTTGGCTTTTACTCTCATGACCATGAAGAAGCCGGACGACGCCATTCCGGTTTGGCGACAGGTAATTTCACTCGAACCTGACGACCCTGACAATTTTTCCAATCTCGCCGCCACGTTCTTTCTATCAAAGCGTTACAGTGAGGCGAGTGCCGCATTGGAGTCGGCTGTTAAGCTGGCCCCCGACAATCCGGATCTGCACCTGCGACTTGGGTCAAGCTACGTGCGGGCGGGCGACGAGGCGAAAGGAGTAGCCGAACTCAAGAAAGGCCTCGAACTCGATCCCAAGCCGGTGTGGTTCAATAATGCTGCATACGCATTGGCGGAAGCCAATAAACAATTGCCGTTGGCACTTCAGTACGCAGAAAAAGCGGTGCGGGAAGAGGAAGAAGCCTCTGCGAAAGTAAAGTTGGCCGAGTTGAAGAAAGAGGACCTAGGCTACACCCAAAGTTTGGCCGCCTTTTGGGACACTCTAGGATGGGTACATTTCCGCATGGGAAATCTAGACCGCGCGGAGAAATACTTGGATGCTGCGTGGACGCTCTCTCAATGGTCGGTGATAGGGGACCACCTCGGCCAGGTCTATGAGCAGGAGCATAAGAAACAGCAGGCAGTGTACACGTATCAACTTGCACTTGCTGCTGCGGGAGTATCCGGTCGGATGCCCGAGACGCAACTGCGGCTTGAGCACCTGAACGGCAAGACGACTTCAGATCGGCTTGATAACAGCGTGGCTGCGGATTTGAGCCTTCGCCGGACATTCAAACTGCGTCGAATTACGCCAGAAACGGCGAGTGCCGAGTTCTTCCTGGTGCTGGGGCAAGGATCCAAAGTGGAAGAGGTGAAGTTCATCAGCGGCTCGGATAAGCTGAAATCGGCCGACAAGGTTCTCAGCTCATTAAATTTCAAAACGCCTTTGCCCGACGACGGTCCCACTCGTTTGGTTCGAAGAGGGATTTTGAGCTGTTACTTAACAAGCGGCTGTAGCTTCGTGTTTTTAACCCCAGATATGGTCCGGTCGGTGAATTAGCTGACGGTCGGTTGCGCAGTCTGTCGCTGGCTGCTGCCACTGGGCACTGCGTATCGGTGGTAGCCGAAATTCCGAGCGAGGCCGAGCGATCTCTCTCCCAAAACCTGGTGCCCGGGGCCGGAATTGAACCGGCACGCCCCTTTCGGGGCCCGGGATTTTAAGTCCCGTGCGTCTGCCAGTTTCGCCACCCGGGCAATCGCCTCACCTTATAATACTGCTCGGCTGGGGTGTTGGCTCGGCGAAGACCAGGCAGCAGCGGCTCTGGGCCGGACACATTAATCAGTCACCAAGCCTTGAACCTTCTCTCTCTTCCTTCACCTTCACGAACCACAGGTAGATTTCGTCCACTTTGCGTATGTCTTCTGCCAGGATCTCGTAATCCGCATATTTCACTATATCCGCTTCATTGTGCCTGTGTTGTAGGTTCTCAACAATGTTATGCAGTTCATCCACCTTCGAATGCATGATCCGAAGATCGCTGATTAGCCTGACTTCCTGAATATCCAGGGTGAGGCCCTCCATGTCCTTCTTTGAACGGGCGGACATCATGACGGTGCGCCTCCTATGAAAAATATAGCTCTCCCTGCGATCCACATCTCTGTGCAGGAATCGGTGAAATTGTAGCAGTAATGCTGCTGATGAAATCCTCAGACGGGGAGATTATCCATGGTGATCACGGGAAGACTACATGTGGCCAAGGTTCCGTCGGGCTTCTACGCTCCGCCAGCAGACTGCAAGGAGTTCTTCGGGTGCAGCTGTGGAATCTAGTGAATGGACCCCTTTACTTCCCGGCGGCGGCGCCGGCGCCCGACGGCCTAGGCATCATCTCCACTTTTTTATTGGGCTGGGCGAGCGGCGGATGTTTTTTCAGGAGCATGTTGTCCTCGGCCCGGCGCAATACGTCAATTAGTGTGAGCGCCGGAACGTAGGGAGTGGCTACCCAGTCGAACGCCATTTCGTAAGGCGCATTGCTGCTGACATTCCAAAGATCTACTTTCTTCGCGAGCCGGCTGATCGACGGCTCAACTTCGGCTTCCGTGGTATCCGGCATCACTACAAGAAACTCGTCACCGCCATAGCGATAAAGGCCATCGCCCCCGCGGAATGTGCTGGTGAGGAGCCTGGCAAAATGGATGAGCAGTTGGTCGCCGGCTGTTTGTCCTAATCGAGCGTTCAATCCCTTGAAGTCCCGCAGATCGAGCAGCACAAAAATCAAGTTGCTTCCCAGGCGATTAGCGCGTGAAATCTCCCGCGGAGTAATCTGCTCCATTCCGCGCCGATTGAGAAGTTGAGTGAGAGGATCCACCAGCGAAAAATGTTCAATGCGTTCGTTGAACACCAGTTCGCGAACCAGTCTCCGCCGCGTATGATCCAGGGACCGCCGCTGCGCGACTAAATAGACATTCAGCAGGACTACCAGAGAAACCAGTCCCAGAAAGAGCTGAGGCAGGTAACGGTTATCCACCAGCATGGGGCTCGCTTCCGCGGGTAGGTTGGGTCGGACGAGTGTCAAAAAACCCACTGTAAGCACCAGAATCACAAGGCTCCCAATGCCCCATAGTTGCCAGTCGCGTCCGGAGAGCCCCTGAATCTGTGCCTGGATCTCAGCCGAATGGGCGGATTGCCCTAAGTTGGTGTCCCCACGTGCATCCTTGGAAGCCACACTTCCCACAGTTTGGAGTTCCATGTCAATTTGAGAGTTCCACAGGTTGCTAAGCGGCGGCAATATAACGGAGGTGCGGAGATAAATAAGGTCTTCTAAAAAATCGCCGATCACTTCTTAATACGCTTCGCCTTAATACGCTTCGCCACTTCTCGCAGTGTTTCAACCGCCTCGTCCGGCAGGAGGCCACGTTTATCGGGAGATAAATTCAGCAGCAGATTGCAATTGCGCTGCATGCAGTCGCGATACACCTGCGCGATGTTAGCCGCATCCATGGTTCTGAACTCCTCGCGCCAAAACCAACTATGCATCGGAGGCAGCGGCTTGTATGGCGGCCCGGTCGGGATCCACGCCTCCATGGGCATGTAATAGGTTTTGCCCTCGAACCCAATGTGCGGATTGTGCCCTTCGGGAGGCGGCAGCGTGTCCTCAGCGTTGATGACGTCCGTGGGCCAACTCTTGGGCTCGCAGATGCGGCCCAGGTTGCGCCGGCTCTGGTAATACGCCTGGTTCATGACCACAATACAGTTCGGGCTGTAGTGCTTGATGAGCCGATACAGTTCCCATCGTTGTTCCGGCGAAATCTTCCAGGTGATATCGAGGAGCTGGTAAAAGGTATGCGGATATTTGGAGTGCAGCTCCGTCAGATGGTGCTTGATGAGTTGGTAATATTTGTCCCCGATGGGTGCGTCCCAGTCGAACTTACCTTCGTTGTGGGGGTCGAGAATGCAATAATAGAAGCCCGGCTTCAAACCATATTCGCGGCAGGCTGAGACGAACGCCGCGACTACGTCCGTTTTGTTGCCGCTCGCGGCCACATCATAGTCATAGCCCTTTGAATCCCAGAGACAGAAGCCTGACATGTGCTTCGCGGTAAGCACTGCATAGCGTGCTCCGAGGTCTCGCGCGACCCGAATCCACTGCCGCACATCGAGGTGAGTTGGGTTGTAGATGGTGGCGGGCACTTTGCCGGTTTCATAATCGTCACCGGTGAACGTGTTCATGCTGAAGTGGTAGGAAACTCCGAAGCGCAGACGCTCGTAGGCGGCGAGCGCAGGTGTGCGCTTGGTGGCCGGCGCCGGCGTAGCGGCGGCGACAAGCGGCTTCACCAATCCCGGCGCCAAAGCTCCCGCGGTTGTTCCCACCGCGAGTTTCAGCAATTCTCGTCGATTCAAGATCTCAGCCCCTCACGGTATTCCTCGCTCGAATACAGCTCTCCTATGACTGCCCGCCCCGGCGGCAGCTTGCACTTGAATGGGGATCGAACCTGGGCCAGGGTGGAGAAGCAGGGCGGCAATGATCGACGCATCGGCGGTGCAGATTATACGACGGCTGCACACAAGATGACCGCTGGCCCAATCGAGATCTCGGCGATTTCCCTACTGTGTAAGCCTCGGTCAGGTAAGATGCTCTCCACAATTCTTGGGGAGGAAAAATGCTCAAGCGGCTGTCGTGGATAGTCTTGTTCGTCTTCGCGCTTGGATCATCACTTTGGTGCCAGATTCAACCCTCCGACGTTCAACCCTCCGCCGTTCAACCCTCCGCCGTTCAAACCTCCGCGGTCCAGCCCTACGACCTCGTGATCCGTAACGGCCACATCATTGATGGCACCGGCTCCCCGTGGTATTCCGGCGATGTTGGAATCCGCGATGGACGCATCGCAGGCATCGGCAATTTGGCAGATGCACCCAGCAAGCGAGCCATTGACGCGCACGGAATGGTAGTAGCTCCGGGATTTATTGACATGCTGGGACAATCTGAACTGACCATCCTGGTGAATCCCCACCTGCCGTCCAAGATTTTTCAGGGCATCACCACCGAAATCACCGGCGAGGGCGGCTCGGTGGCGCCGCTGAATGACGCCATCATCAAAGCCGACCAGGTAACTTTCGATCACCTGCAGATCACTCCCACCTGGCGCACTCTGGACCAGTACTTCGCTCGCCTGGAGAAACAGGGAATGGGCATCAACCTCGCCACCTATGTGGGCGCAACCCAGGTGCGGCGCATGGTGCTCGGCGATGTTGATCGCGCGCCCAGTCCGGCAGAACTCGAGCAAATGAAGCAGTTGGTGCGGCAGGCAATGCAACAGGGAGCGGTCGGCGTTTCCACGTCGCTCGAATACGCGCCCGCTCCCTATGCCAAGACCGATGAGTTGATCGCCCTGGCTAGCGAAGCATCGCGGTTCGGCGGCATCTATGCCTCTCACATGCGTAGCGAAGGCGACGCCGAGATGGCGGCGCTCGACGAGGCCATACGCATTGGGCGCGAAGCCCACCTTCCAGTGGAGATTTGGCACTTGAAGGTTGCGGGCAAGCAGAACTGGGGCAAGATGCCGCAGGTGATCGCAAAAATCGAAGCTGCGCGTGCATCGGGCGTGGATGTCGCCGCTGACACCTACGCGTATCCGGCATGGTTCAACAGTTTTTCAGCATTCATTCCTCCGTGGGCACACGATGGCGGCGATGCAAAGATGATCGAGCGCCTCAAAGATCCCGCGATACGCGGCCGCATCCGCAAGGAGATGCAGAATCCGAGCGCGGATTGGGACAACGAGTGGGACGAGATTCCCGGGCCACAATCAATTCTGATTGGGGTCGTACAAAAGCCCGAGCTTGTCCCGTTACAGGGAAAGACGCTGGCCGAGGTCGCGAAACTTTGGAACAAAGATCCCATTGACGCGCTCTTCGATCTTCTCATTCAGGACAATGCTTTTACCGAAGTTGCCGTTTTCGGAATGTCCGAGCCGGATGTCGCGCTCGCACTGCAGCAGCCCTGGGTCGCAGTGGACAATGACTCTTCGGGCACAGCTCCCACAGGGATCTTGGGAAAGGAGCATCCGCATCCGCGCGCGTATGGCACTTTTCCTCGCATTCTGCGCAAGTATGTTCGCGAAGAGAAAAAGCTGCGGCTGGAAGAAGTTATCCGTAAGTTTAGCGCGCTGCCGGCGCAACGCATGCGGCTGGTGGATCGCGGTGTGCTGAAAAGAGGCATGTGGGCAGATGTGGTGGTGTTCGATCCCGCAACCATTCGTGATCTGGCGACCTTCGCGAATCCCAATCAGCTCTCGCAAGGCATGGAATACGTGCTGGTGAATGGGGTGCCGGTGGTGGATGGGGGGAAGCCCACTGATGCTTTACCCGGAAAAGTGCTTCGCGGAGCGGGACACGACATCCCGGTGTCATGGGCAGCTAAGTGATCTCGGAAAGTACCGCGAAAGAATAAGGCCGACCTCAACAGTCGGCCTTTGTTTGTAGTTGTAACCGCTTTACCGCTGCGGCGGAGTGCTGCTCGCAGGAGGAGTGGTCCCGTTGGTGCTGCTCGGCGGAGTCGCGGTGTTCGGACTGCTGCTCGGCGACGTCGTGCTGCCCGGAGTAGTCGTGCTGGGGGATGTTGTGCTCGGAGGCATGTTGCTCGGGCTGGTGCTCGGCGTCGTGGTGTTGGTGCTGCTTGGGGAGGTAGTTGCAGGCGTTGTGGTGCTGGGCGTCGGCGAAGCAGTGCTCGGTGTTGGACTCGCTGTGCTGGGAGCCGGTACTGGCGTTGTAGCGCTCGGCGAGCTGGCACTGGGAGCCGGCGTCGGGGACGTTGTGCTCGGTGAAGTCGTGCTGGTTGACCCCGGTGTCGTAGTCTGATTCGGAGTAGCGGTAGATGGAGTCGTCGTTGTCGTCCCGGTTTGGCCAGGCATAGTGCTGTCTGGAGTAGTAGTCGTGGTGGTCGTGCTCTGAGTGGAGCTGCTTCCGGTGGTCGCACCCGGCGTTGCCGTGGTGCCCTGAGTTGCGGTGCTGCCGGTTGTGCCTGTACTGGTGGAACCCGTTGTGCTCTGTGCCAGGGCAAGCGCCCCTGTCATCAGCAGTGTCGCTGGTATTAGCAAATATGTTCGCATTCCCTGTGCTCCCTTATTTTGAAGATTTTTTGGCAGAGTGGCTCAGCTACACAATCCCATCGTGTCCTCAGTAGTTGGATGGCTATTCGCTAAGGGCGGTGGGCCCAAAATCGAGAGCAGGAACGGCTTGCAGCAGAGAAGCCGACGTGCAGAGACTCTACTCTGCAGTTCAACTTGCGACGGTCGAATCCATGCAGGTCTACCCTACGTGGGCGTGCTGCCGAGCGGTGATGGCAGCGAATGCCTGGTCGAGATCCGCGATCAGGTCATCCGCGCTCTCAATTCCGATCGCCAGACGCACCAATTGATCGCTGATCCCCATCTTCTTTCTTTCCTCCGGCAGGACCATGGCATGAGATGTGAGCACGGGGATGGTAACCAGCGAGTCCACCCCACCGAGACTGGGCGCCAAAGCGAAAAGATTGAGTGACTCTACAAACTTCCGAGTATCTTCGCCGCTGCCATCAACCTCAAAGCTGAGCAGGCCACCGCCGCCATTCATCTGCTTGGCAGCGAGCGCATGCTGAGGATGAGTGCTCAGGAAAGGGTAGTGCACGCGCTTTACCCGCGGATTGTTTGCCAGAAATTGGGCCACGCGAAGCGCGTTTTCATTCTGCCGCTCCACCCGAACTGCCAAGGTCTTAATCCCGCGCAGGAGAAGAAATGCCGCGTGCGGGTCCATCACCCCGCCCAGTTCGGTGCGGGTGCCATGAATTTCGTGAATCAAGTCGCGCCGTCCAGCGGCGACGCCACAGATCAGGTCGCCATGGCCACCTAGATACTTGGTTGCCGAATGCAGCACAACATCCACCCCAAACTCTGCGGGCCGCTGATTGATGGGCGTGGCAAAAGTATTATCAATCAGCGTGACCAAGTTGTGCTTTTTTGCGATTCCCACCGCGCGTTCCAGGTCCAGGAGCTTGAGGGTTGGGTTAGTGGGTGACTCCAGATACATCAATCGTGTGTTGGGCCGGATCACGCGTTCGAATTCTTCGACCTGCGTGGTTTCAACAAACGAGGTTTCGATTCCCAACTTCGGCAACCACTGGCTAAAAAATTTGAGGGCGCCGCCATAAAGATCGGCTTGCGCAACAATGTGATCGCCTTTACGAATCAACGCCAACACTGAAGTGGTAATGGCTGCCATTCCGGAAGCGAATAGCAATGCAGCATCGGCGCCTTCCAGGCTCGCAATGGCTTCTTCGACCACGGTATGGGTGGGATTGCCATATCGGGTATAAAACCGGTCGCCAGCGATGGCCGCGGTCTGCTCGTCGTTGTCGGCCACCTGGAATGTCGAGCTCTGATAAATCGGTGTGTTGATGGGGCCGCTCTTATGTTCCGGCAAGGATTCACCGCGCACTGCAACGGTCTCAATCCGATATTTTTTGCGTGACATGATTCAGCTCCTGGCTGCAGCTTCGGGCGAAGCTCTGCGTAATTCGATGACTAGCAATCTGTCGAGCTACAATATTTCAAACCACTTTTGACGCAGTTCGGCCCTGCCCGACTTCCACCGGAGTCAGCCATTCAGTCGAACGCCGGTGTCGTCCCCGCGTAAGCGCCTCAAATTCATCCTGCAGCGCAAGCGTTATCGGACCAGCCTTCCCGGAGCCGATTTTGCGGCCATCAATTTCGCGCAGCGCGATCACTTCGGCAGCAGTTCCGCAAACGAATACCTCATCAGCTATATAAAGCTGGTCGCGGGAGATCGGCTCCTCAACTACGGTGTGCCCCAGATCGCGCGCTAAAGTGATGAGAGCGTCGCGAGTAATGCCTTCCAGGATGGCCGCCGTGGATGGAGTGAAGATGGTGCCGCGTCGAACCACAAACAAGTTCTCGCCCGTGCACTCGGCCACATACCCTGTTGGGTCCAGCATGATGGCTTCGTCAAAGCCCAGCCGCTGTGATTCGCTTTTTGCCAGCACCGAGTTCACGTAGTTGCCGGCGATCTTCGCTTTGGTCATCGCGATGTTTGGGTGGTGCCGCGTAAACGAGGCGATGTTGGCGCGAATGCCGCGCTGCTTGGCCTCCTTACCGAAGAATTCCTTCCACTCCCAAACCGCAACCGCGAATTCCAGCGTTCCCGACTCGATCACCAGGTTCATGGCGCCGTCGAGGTGAATGATCGGTCGTATATAAGCGTCGCCGAAGCCATTGGCGGCCAGTGTCCTCTTAATGGCATCAACCACGCCCTCGCGCGTGACCGGAAGATTATGAAAGCCAATGACGTTTGCCGAATCGAGCAGGCGGTCCACATGTTCATCCAGACGGAAAATCGCAGGGCCATTCTGAGTGGCATACGAACGGATGCCCTCGAAGACGGCGATGCCGTAGTGCAGGCCGGCATTAATCAGGGGGACCTTTGCGTCCTTGGAATCGACCAAGGCGCCATTCATCCATGCATAACGGGAAAGCGGAGGCATTTGGGGTCTCGAAACTCAGCCTCCAGCGTACCTTTTGCGGCGCTACTTGGGCAAGTCATAGTTCACGAGGAGCTGCGCAGGGTTATTTGTATAATCCTTTGCCTATGGAAACAGGCTTGAAAGACCGAGTGGCAATCGTAGCCGCGTCGAGCCAGGGGTTGGGAAAAGCCACCGCCGAGGGATTGGCTGCGGAAGGCTGCAAGCTGGCGATGTGCTCGCGCACGCAATCCAGCATCGACGCCGCGGCTGCACAGATTTCCAAGAAGCATAAAGTGGAGACCTTCGCCCAGGCGCTGGATGTCGCCGATCCGGAAGCGGTGCGAGCCTTCGTTGCCAAAGTGGCAGAGCGTTTCGGTCGAATTGATATCTGTGTCACCAATGCCGGTGGTCCACCCGCCAAAGGCTTCCTGGCCACCACCCTCGAAGAATGGCGCCGAGCTACAGAGCTCAATTTCCTGAGCGCGGTTTATTTCGCGCACCAGGTGATCCCGCACATGCAGCGCAACCAGTGGGGCCGCTTCATCACCATCACCTCGGTCACGGTGAAACAGCCGGTTCCGGATCTTGTCCTTTCCAATGCTGTCCGTGCCGCAGTGGTTGGGTTGATGAAAAGCTTGTCCAACGAATTCGGTAAAGACGGCATTCTGGTCAACAATGTGAGCCCAGGCTACATGGCCACTGACCGGCTAAAGCAACTCGCTACAACCCGGGCAAAGGCCACCGGAAAGAACGAAAAGGAAATATTCGAAAGTTGGGCAGTTGACAGCGCGGTGAAGCGCGTCGGCGACCCTCGCGAATTTGCCGACACGATCGTGTGGCTGGCTTCTGAGCGGGCTTCGTATGTTACCGGCCAGACAATTCTTGTGGATGGCGGCGCCTACAAAGGACTTTAATCGCGCGTCTCCGAACCATAAAAATTCAGAGTTAAACTTGAGACCGTCTTTCCAAGTTGCCGTCTAAGGTGTAAACTTGCGGGCCAATCCCCAGTAAGGCTAGCCCGGGATACCGCTGATCTCAAGCTGTTTCATATGAAGCGGCGAGCTCGTGCATTCGTGTAGCCGAGCACTGCTGTTCGGAATAACCGCCCAGCGGAAAAGTTCAGGATGAGGTGGGTTATGAAAAGAGCTGCAAGCATTTTACTTTCGTTTTTGTTCTTGATGGCCTTACCCGCCAATGTTTTTGCCCAAGGCGGCGCTACCGGCGCCATCACCGGAACAGTGACTGATCCCACCGGCGCGGTTGTTCCCAACGCCGAAGTGCGCATCGTCAACAAAGGCACCGGGGAAGTGGCGCGCGTGGTGAAGACAGAGCCTAGCGGCGTGTTCAATGCTCCGCTGCTACCAGTCGGCAACTATGACATCACTGTTTCTGCCCCCGGATTCGCCAGCGGCACCGTAGCCGATGTCGTGGTCCGTATCACCGAAACCACGCGTATGACGGCGAGGCTGCGGCCAGAAACTGTTCAAGAGAAGATTGAAGTCACGAGCGAAGTGCAGACGGTGGAGACCACGACCGCCACCACTGGGGAGTCAATCAACGCCCGCACCATCCGCAACCTGCCCCTGGCGACGCAAAACTTTCAGCAATTGCTGACTTTGTCGCCAGGTACGGCCAGCGCCCTGAATGCTTCCGCATCCCTGGGCCGAGGCGATGTCCGCATTGAAGTGAATGGCCAGCGTGAAGACAACAACAACTATCAGATCGAAGGCATCAGTGCCAGCGACTACAACGTAGCCGAGCTCACCAATACACCGCTGCCGAGTCCGGACGTGGTGCAAGAATTCAAAGTCCAGACCAGTTTGTACGATGCCACTCAAGGTCGCAATGGCGGAGGCAACATCAATGCCATTCTGAAGAGCGGCACCAAGGATTTTCACGGTGATGCATTTGAGTTTTTCCGCAACGATGCGCTGAACGCCAATGAGTTTTTCCTGAAGGGACACGGCCAGCCTCGTCCGGTGGTGAAGCAAAACATCTTCGGAGGCAGCCTGGGCGGCCCGGTGCTGCCAAGCGGAAAACTTGGCTTTTTCTTCTTTAATTACCAAGGAACACGGCAGCGCAGCGGCTTGTCTCCGGGGACCTTCGTCAGCACCATTATCCCGTCGCTTCCCACGGATCGCTCCGCGACTTCATTGGCCACTACTCTTTTGGGAGGCCCAGCGTTTGCGAACAACATTGATCCTGTTGCCCTGAAGCTGCTGCAGTTCAAGAGTAACCAGTTTGGCGGCGCAGGCGGCGGCTGGCTGATTCCTTCCGTGCCTAATGGTCAACTGACCGTCAGTACCCCAGGAAAATATACCGATGACCAATTCACCGCCAATTGGGACCGCGAATTCCGCGGCGGCAATGACCACCTCTCCGGCCGTTTCTTTTTCTCCAACTTTGAGTCGCTGCTGCCTTATGGCGCAGGTGGACTGACCGCGACCCTCGGCGGAGGGATTGTGCCCAGTGACCTGAACTTCCCCTTGGACGAACCGGTGCATGATCGCTTTCTCAGCTTGGCGGAAACCCACGTGTTCAGTCCACGTGTGGTCAATGAGCTACGGTTCGGGTACGTGCGGATTGATAACAAGGCGATCAACACCCCGATCGTCAACGTAGGCGACCTGGGCATTAACCGGCCCAATGACAACATCTACAAGACGATTTACAAACTTACACTCTCCACCATTAACATCGGACCCACCCCGGGAGCGGACCAGAGCCAACTGCAGAACAACTACACCTGGTTGGACACGGTGAGCTGGACACGTGGCACACACCGCCTGCGTTTTGGCGGCCAGTATGACAAGATCCTGTTGGACAAGAACTTTCCGCAAACGTTTAACGGAGAGTTGTTCTTTGCGCCGTCGCCTCAGCCGACTTCGTTACCGGCGTTCGTTTGCGGAAAAGATCTTACGAATCCCGCAGTTCCCGCGCCGTGCTCCGATTTTCAGAACCTCCTGCTAGGCGCGCCCTTCTTTTCGTTTGGCGGAAGTGGCGTTTCCAACCATGAATACCGCATCAATGACTACGCGTTCTTCGGTCAGGACGACGTTAACCTCACCCCCAACCTGACCATGAATGCCGGCCTGCGGTTGGAAATCACCGGAGCAGTTCGTGACAATCTGGATCACATAGGTAATACGGTGGCCGCGCTAGCGGCGGCGGGACAGAGCCCGTTTATCTACCCAAAAGGTGTGAACCGATTCAAGATTCCTGGTTTCGTCGGCACTGCCAGCGAAACTACAATGAACAATAACTATGCGAGAAATTGGGGACCGCGCATCGGGTTTGCCTACGATGTTGGCGGTCACCACACCACTGCCGTTCGCGCCGGCTATGGCATCTTTTACGTGCGTGAGGACGTTGGAACCATTGATCAATTGTCCTTCACCACGCCCATTCTGCCGATCACATTTGCTTCTGGGCCTCCGGGAACTATGTCCACACTTTTCTCCACGGGACCGGGAAAACTTCCGGCCGCTGGGGTTATTGATCCCGCCTACGTCCCAGTGTACTCGCACTTTCAGGGCTTCGTGGACTGCGCATCGGGTGCTCCGACCACGGACACCACACAGTGCCCGGCTTTTGACGGCAATACCATTAACCTGTTCGGACTGGAAGTGCCGCGGCACTTTGTTTCCCCCAACACTCAGCAATGGAACCTCACGGTCCAACGTGAAATCAAAAAGGATTGGATCGTTGAGGTGGGATACGTGGGCACCAAGGGCACGCACTTGCGCGAAACTCGCGACAACATTCAGGCCAGGATAGCGAGTCCGAGCAACCCTATCGTGCTCACCACGCCCGGTGGGCAGACGTTTAGGATTACGGAAAATAGCGCGACCAACGCCGCGGCACGTTCCCCCGCGTTAGGTTTGGCACCCTCCGGTTATCAGCTTTTCGCGAATGACGCCTATTCGCACTATCATTCGTTTCAGACCAGCCTTACGCATCGCTTGTCTAAGGGCGTGTACGTGCTGACCTCATACACCTTCTCCAAAGCAATTGACGCCACCTCCAGCGGCAACACGGCATTCAACACCGCCTTCAACGATCAAACCAGCCTCGATGCTTCCCGTGGTCTCTCAGACTTCGACCGGACTCATCGTCTGGTTATCAGTTACACCTGGGACTTACCATTCTTTTCGACGGCAAAGGGATTCACCGGCGGGCTGCTGGGTCACTGGGCTTTGAGCGGGATTACCACCTTCCAATCGGGCGTGCCCTTCAGCATTATTGACTCTGCTGGTGGCAGCGCCTACTCGCTCAGCAGTCCCAACACCACCACGGCAAATCTGGCGCCGGGCGCAACCATTGACAGCGCGCTGACCCATGGCGGAACCGAAGATCGGCTCAACAATTATGTCAACATTAACGCCTTCGCGCCCGTCCCGGCGGTCCCTTTCGCCGCCGACGGTGTAAAGGGCTACGGCACTCTGGGGCGCAACATCTACCGCGGGCCGTTTCAGCAGAATTGGGACTTCTCATTGGCCAAGACATTCCACATCACCGAACGGCAGAACTTTAAGTTCGGCGCCGATTTCTTCAACCTGTGGAACCACCCTGCGTTCAACGCGCCCTCGTTCACTGACATCGAGAACCCGGCGAGCTTCGGCCATATAACTTCAACTGCTGGAACTCCGCGACTGATTCAGTTCTCCATGAGGTACGCGTTCTAATGAAAGGTCATGATCACGGCCGGATTCCGATGCTGGAGCGCGACCAGGTCACGCCCGAGATTCGCCAGCTTTACGACATTCTGCTCGAGCAGCGCGGCGTGGTGCCGAACATGTTCAAGACCATCGCGCACGACCCACCTCTAGCCTTGGGAATTGCAGGCTTTCTCAAGCCTTTGATGGGCGATGGCGCTTTGCCGGGATGGTACAAGGAGCTGGTGGCCACACGAGTGGCGCTGCTGCAGGGGTGCGATTATTGAACTTCTGCTCACTCTGCTTCGGCGAAGCAGAAAGGCGCCACCGACGCGCAGGTACACGGCTTGCAGGATTACGAGCGCGGACCGTATAAAGAATCGGAAAAGCTGGGCTTCCGGGCGGCTGATCGGCTGCATCGCTCGCCCTACGAAGTTGACGATGACCTTTACGCAGAGTTGAGGCGGGCTTACACCGAACCGCAAATCATCGAACTCATGTGTACCGCTGCCGCTTTCGAATTCTTCACCCGCTTTGTTGACGTTCTGCGGATTCCCACCACCCCGGTGCCAGCCCTGGCCGAGAGGAAGGCGTAACGTGCGCAAGCCAGCTTCGCGCATCGGCGTGATGAGCGGCGAAGGCGCGCTCTCGGTATTTGCGCGCGCCAAAGAACTGGAGGCCGCCGGGCGTTCGATCATTCACCTTGAGCTGGGCGAGCCAGATTTCCATCCCGCCGCCGATGTTGTTCAGTCGCTCAAGGACGCCCTGGATGCCGGCAAGGACCGCTACTGTCCAGTCATAGGAATTCCGGCGCTGCGCCAGGCTATAGCTGAGTATCTGCGGAATACACGCAATATTTCTGTAGACGCGCAGAACGTCGTCATCGCGCCGGGATGCAAAATTGCTCTCTTTATGGCGATGATGGCCTTGATCGAGCCGGGAGACGAGGTGCTCTATCCCGATCCTGGGTTTCCTGGATACGCATCCATTACGCATGCCTTCGGCGGAGTGCCGGTGCCGTTCCAGTTGGCTGAGCGCAACCAGCTCCAGCCTGATCCCCAGGAAGTGAGTTCAAGGATTACTTCAAGAACCAAAATCTTGATCACCAACTCGCCGGGAAATCCCACCGGCACGGTATACAGCGACGCTGTCCAGCGCCGGCTCGCTGAGCTCGCCGTGAGGCATGACTTGCTCGTCCTCTCCGATGAGATCTACGCCCGCATTGATTACACCAGTGGCTTCAAGTCCATGCTCAGCTACCCTGGGATGCAGGAGCGCACCTTCATTATTGACGGCTTCTCCAAAAGCTTCGCCATGACCGGATGGCGGCTCGGCTACGCGGTAGCCCCGGCGCGATTTGTTTCCGCTCTCGATATGCTGGCGGTGAATACCTATACCTGCGTCGCGGAGTTCACTCAATACGCTGCCATTGAAGCGCTGCGCGACCAGCAGGGAATGACGAAGCGGATGGTGGGCGAGTTTGCTGCGCGCCGCCAGCAGTTCATCGGTGATTTGAACCGCGTTCCCGGTTTCCGTAGCCTGCCTCCAGATGGCGCGTTCTATGCCTGGGTAAACGTTTCAGATACCGGACTCAGCGCCGAAGAATTGTGCCGGCTCATGTTGGAAGAAGCGGGCATCGCCGCCATTCCCGGAGCCGCATTTGGTGACGTGGGCAGGGAATTCGTGCGCTTCTCCTTCGCTTCCTCTTCCGTAATACTTAGAGAAGCGGTTGAAAGAATCCAGAAGCTCTCGTCGGTGTGGCGGCGTGCTACCGACCGGGAGCTGGCGGGTAAACCATAAATGAACCTTCGCCAATTCATTCGCGCGGTCTGCGTCTTCGCTGTTGCCGCATTCGCAACCTCGGCATGGGGACAGGCGCGGCCTTATCCGGGGCCTGATCTACAGGCCACGTATCAGCGGCTCCTTGCCGCGATCGAGAAGATTCCTATCTTCGACCATCACGCGCACCCTGGATTTCCGGATGATCCCGATGTTGACGCCATGGCCGCCCCGCCGGGAAGTGCTCCTTTGCGCGAGCGCCTGGATAATCCCGAACTTGTTGCCGCAGCTAAAGCACTGTGGGGCTATCCTTACGATGATCTTTCTACCGAGCACGCCCGCTGGCTCATAGATAAGAAAGCCGAGTTGAAGAAGGGCGGCGGCACCGCCTATTTCGATCAGGTACTGGACAAACTAGGTATCGAAACTTCTGTCGCCAATCGGGCAGCCATGCACGATTATTTGGATCCCAAACGTTTCCGTTGGGTCTTCTTTGTAGATTCCTTCATGTACCCCTTTAACAATCGACAATTGACCGGGCGCAATCCCGATCAGCAGGTCTACATTCCACTGCAGGAGAAAATGCTGCACCGTTATATGCAGCAGGCGAGCCTCAACCAGTTGCCGCCGAACTTCGACGGCTACTTAGCCTTCATTTCGCGCATACTGGAGGAGAACCAGAAAAAAGGCGGCATCGCCATGAAGTTCGAAGCGGCCTATTTCCGGCCGTTGCGCTTTGGCGATCCCAGCCGCGAACAAGTAGACCCGATCTACCGCAAGTATCGGATGGGCGGAGTGCCCACACTTGAGGAATATCGTACCTTCCAGGACTACATTTTCCGCTACTTGGCAAAAGAGGGAGGCCGCCTGGGCCTGCCGGTGCACATTCACACGGCGGTCGGGATTGGAGATTACTACAACATCAGCGAGGGCAATATCCTGAACCTGGAAAATGTATTGCGCGATCCTCGCTACTCTAATGTGACCTGGGTAATGATTCATGGCGGATACCCATACGAGCGGCAGGCCATCTGGCTGGCGGCCATGAAGAACGTTTACATGGATTCGTCGTTGATAGAGATTGATCTCTATCCCTCAGAGTTCAAGCACTCCTTGAAGGAATGGCTGGAGCTTTTTCCGGATAAAATCACCTTCGGCTCAGACGCCTTCCCGTACAATGAGGCCTTGGGGGCGGAAGAGAGCTACTGGCTGGGGGTACAGTCTGCCCGCATGTCACTGGCGGCGGCCCTGGCGGAGATGGTCTCAGCCGGCGAAGTGAACGAGACCAAGGCTTTGGAAATGGCGCACGCGTATCTGCACGACAACACCGCACGAATTTATCAGGAGAGGGCGCACTGACATGGCCACTGCCTCGCACACCAAAGGATCAAAAGAGGAAGCTTCCAAGGGCGAACTGAAGTACCTTCGCTGGAAGAACGTCGAGCTGGAAAATCTGAATCCGCTCCTCCAGCGGCAAATGGTGGTCGGCCAGGATGTGATGGTCGCAAGAGTGCTCCTTAAAAAGGGCTGCGTCGTCCCTCTGCACAGCCACTTGAACGAACAGGTCACCTACATTTTAGAAGGCGCCCTTAAGTTCGAAATTGACGGCAAAGAAATCGTTGTTTCCGCCGGCGAAGTGCTTTGCATCCCGCCGCATATGCCTCACAAAGCTACCGCCATGGCGGACACGGTTGATCTCGACATCTTCACACCTCCGCGTGCTGACTGGCTGGGCAAAACAGACGACTACCTGCGCCGCGGCTGACCTCATTCGCCGCGATTCCCCGACCAGCTTCTGGTCTATGATTGCTGTTCTCGTGTGCATTCCAATTCTGTGACCCTTGTTCAATGACTGACGCGGCCAAAGCCAAGACGCAAACCCTTCACGGAAGAGCGCCGAAGGGAAGTGCCCGGCAGAAAACAGTGGCTTCCTTTCGCTGCGTCGGATGTGGCGCTCTGACTAACAGCCCGGAGCAGAATTTTCGCTGTATCGCGTGCGGCGATCTGCTGGAGATTTTCTATCCGACCTGGACTTCGGCTGATGGTCGAGCGCATGCCCCCGATCCGAATGTCCTGAAGCAAACCTGGCTTCAGCGAAAGGTTTCGCGGGAGTCAGCCGATGAAAGCGGCGTTTGGCGATTCCGAGAATTGC
This sequence comes from Terriglobales bacterium, assembly GCA_035651655.1. NCBI lineage: Bacteria > Pseudomonadati > Acidobacteriota > Terriglobia > Terriglobales > Terriglobales bacterium. The sequence continues at coordinate 312,330 of DASRFG010000023.1, read as the reverse complement.
TGCCCTTCGGCGATGACGAAAAAATCATCAGCTTGCGCGAGGGCAATACCCCGGTTTACCAGTTACCGCGCTGCGCTCGCAGTGCCGGAATGAAGCGGCTCTTTGCCAAGCACCAGGGCATGAATCCCACCGGATCATTCAAGGACACGGGGATGACAGTTGCCATTTCGGTTGCGGCGCAGAATGGCTTCCGTTGGGTGGCATGCGCCTCCACCGGGAACACCTCGGCTTCTATGGCAGCCTACGCGGCACGTGGCGGGCTGCGCTGTCTGGTGCTCATACCCGAAGGCCGAATTTCCTGGGGCAAGCTTGCGCAGTCCCTCGATTACGGAGCGCTTACGTGCCAGCTGCGCACCGATTTTGATGGTTGCATGCGCGTGCTTAATGAAGTAATGAAACAATTCCCCGTGTACCTTCTTAATTCACTAAATCCCTATCGCATTGAAGGCCAAAAGACGGCTGCAATCGAATTGCTGGAGCAATTGGACTGGCAGGTCCCGGACCATGTAATCGTCCCTGGCGGTAATCTGGGAAATTCTTCGGCACTGGGCAAAGCGTTTCTCGAATTGCGGGAGCTCGGGTTTGTGCAATCCTTGCCGAGGATCTCGATTATCCAAGCGGAATGCGCAAATGCACTGGTGCGAACCATGCAGGAGAATGGCGGCAAGAAATTGATCCCCGTGCAGGCGGAGACGCTCGCAACCGCAATTCGCATTGGCAATCCGGCCTCATGGAAGAAGGCCGTGCGTGTGCTGGAGGCAACAGGAGGACGCTGCGAACAAGTCAGCGAGGCAGAGATCGCCATCGCAAAAGCCGAGATCGGATCTGACGGCGTAGGTTGCGAGCCAGCTTCCGCGGTGACTCTGGCAGGACTGAAGAAACTCGTCCGCAACGGGTTCGTCAAGACAAACGATCACGTGGTTCTGGTCCTTACCGGCCACTTGCTCAAAGATCCTGAGTACACCCTGAAATTTCATCAAGGTGAGCTCTTCGATCCGCGCGACGCACAGCAGGAAGCGAAACTCCGTGTACATCGCCGTACGCCGCAGGTGCTCGATGCTGATGCGAGTGCTGTCCTGAAACTGCTGGAGCAGTCAGGCGCAGCGTGACCGTGCCAGAAAAAAGGAAATCCGCGCGCCTGCTGGATCTCAAGTTGCCGGCAACCTCCGCGAACCTGGGCCCAGCATTCGATGCGGCCGCCTTGGCCATGGACATTTATTTGCGCGTGGAAGCCGTCTCCGCCGACAAATTCTCTATCATTGCCCAAGGCCGAGACACCGGCATTTGTGAAAGTCTGAAAAATAATCTGATTGTGGAAACCTATCGTGAAGTTCTGCGAGCAGCAGGGAAGCAGCCACAACCCGTACATCTACACATTCGCAATGAAATTCCGATTGGTAAAGGCTGCGGTTCATCCGCCGCGGCGCGCCTTGCTGGAATTGCACTGGCGGTGCGTGTGGGTAAGCTTGGCTGGGATGACAACCGCATTATTGAAGAGGCTTCCAGACGTGAGGGACACCCCGATAATTCAGCAGCGTGCTGGCTGGGGGGCGTCGTAGTGGCGCGCATGGGGACCGGGCCGGCGAGCAAACTCGAAGCAGCGCGCATCAACCCCGCAAAATCGTGGCCTCTGCTGCTCGCCATCGCAGATCAGCCGTTCTCAACCGAAAAAGCGCGACGCGTCCTCCCCCAACAATACCCGCGTGCGGATGCGGTGGCTAACGTGCAGAATGCAATGCTTCTATTGGCGGGTCTTGTTCAGGGCAGCAATGAGCTCTTAGCCGCCACTCTGAACGATCGCATCCACGAGCCTTATCGCGGGCCGCTCTGCTCCCTGCTGCCAGTGTTGCGAGAACTGGCTCCCCGCGACGGCATCCTCGGAGTCGCGCTGAGCGGCGCAGGGCCATCGGTGCTGATGTTTCTCAATACAAGGAGTTCGGCTGAGAAGATCAAGAAGCTCGTCGCCGCACACCTTCGCAAACGTAATCTTTCGGCCGAGCTTTTGTTGACTTCGATTTCAGACCATGGAGCTACGCAAAGCTTCCGTTCGGCAGCGCTTTCGGAGCGCTCGTAAATTACCCAACTAACACTGGCATACTGTTTAACCCGCAAGGCCCACGAACCCCTGCCAATCTGCCCGAATCCAAATTCCACGCTCCGCATCCAATTAATTAACCAAATAGTTAGTTCTGTAAAGTTTTGTAAAGAGCACATGAAAGAGGGTAAGTATGATGAAAAGCAAACAACTTTTGCTATTGGGTGCTTCGGTCCTGGCTGGTGTACTGGTGATCAGTTCGGCTTCGCTTCCGGCGCTGGCCAACACCGGAAGCGCGTCTCGTTATGACGCTGCAATCCAATCCAAGGTCTCGCAGTTGCTTACGAAGGATGAGTTTCGCAACGTGCAGGCCAGCACTGAAGATGGCATCGTGACGTTGCAAGGATCCGTGGATCGTTATCGCGCCAAACTGGACGCAGAGAAAAAGGTCCGCAAGGCCGATCACGTTCAGGGAGTCCGCGACCTACTGGATGTTGCCGGCGCCTCCATCCCTGATTCTGAGCTGCAGGCGAAACTGGCCCGCAAGCTGGCTTATGATCGCTATGGATACGGTCATGTTTTCAATGCGCTGACACTCGGCGTGAAGGATGGTGTTGTCACTTTGGGTGGGGAAGTAATCAACTATCCTGATCGCGATTCCGCCATCAGCTTGGTTCAGAACGAGCCCGGCGTTAAAGATGTAGTGGCCAACATCAAGGTGCTGCCCACTTCGATTTTTGACGATCAGCTCAGGTTGCGCCTGGCACGCGTGATCTATGGTGACCCAGTGCTGAGCCGGTATGCGATTGATCCACAGGCCCCGATCCGCATCGTGGTTGACAACGGGCACGTTACGCTTCTGGGCATGGTGGATTCGGCTATGGACAAACAGATCGCCGGCATCCGGGCAAGCTCGGTGTTTGGCGCGTTCAGCGTTGACAACGATCTGGCGGTTGCCAAACCGATAGCACGCTAGTTTCAGTTCACATCGAAGTGCGCACAAGCTGCAGAGCGACTCCGAGCGGGGTCGCTCTTTCAGCTTATGAATCACCCACTCCTTGACTTCTGTCTAGCTCATCACTACACTCGCCCACACTTCGGGTAACCGGGCCGAACCTCAGAAGAACACCCCTTTTTTCCATTTCCCTATTCAGGAGGAGAACATGGCCCGCAAACGCCGTCCGAGAGGGAAGAAACAACCACCTTCGATAGCGGAGATCCGGAAGCAGATTCAAAAAGTGAAGCGCGAATTGTCCAAGGAAGTCAAAGGCCTTGAGGTGACGCTTGAAAAGCTGACCCTCCTTCCCTGCAGGGGCTTTCAGCGCTCCTAGTGCTCCATGCATAGGAGCCGACAGGGCGCGGCTCGCAATCATTCAGCGGCGTCCCGAGCAGACGTTAAGAATTCCAAAGAGATTCTTTACCGGCGTTCTCGTCACCTCGTCTTTTACTGGAAGAACGGCGCACTCGTGGTCGAGAACTATTTGTCCCAGACGCGGACTTCCGCTGCTCCCACCGTATTGCCCATACTGGAGTTTTTCGGCGGTTGGCGCTCTGCAGACGCCTTTTGCCGCCATATGCGCGGTTACAGCCGGACGTCGCTGCGCAGGATCCTAGCTGAACTGGTCAGACATTCACTTCTACAGCGATCCGATCGTCCTCCCAACAATAATGAAGACAAGCTAAAAAACTGGACAGAGTGGGGACCCTCAGCCAGCTTTTTCCATTTCTCCACAAAGAATGGCGACTACGAGTTCGACCCTGTTACCCTTCGCCGCCAGTCATGTGAGCGCGCTGCACATTACGCAAAACCGAAGCAGGTCAAGCGCTACCCTGGCGTGCGGCAGGTTCCGCTTCCGCGACCTCAGCTCCAAGCGGAGCTTCCGCAAGTCTTGCTCGCCCGCCGCACTTGGCGGCGTTTTTCGACGGCACCGGTGGGCTTGTCTGATATCGCCACCCTACTCGGTCTCACGTTCGGCGTGCAGAGTTGGGTGAAAGAGCCTATCCTAGGGCGCCTACCGCTGAAGACTTCTCCATCGGGCGGCGCGCGTCATCCGCTGGAAGCGTATGTGCTGGCCCGCGACGTGACGGGTTTGCAACCTGGTCTTTACCATTACGCGGCTGACCAGCACCAACTGGAATTTTTAAGGCGCGGCGCCACGCCGGGGCAGATCTCGCGTTACCTTGCCGGCCAAAAATGGTTCGGTGCAGCGGCTGCCGTGATGTTCATGACAGCAGTTTTCCCGCGTACGCAATGGAAGTATCAGTCCCCGCGTGCCTATCGGGTGGTGCTGGCGGAGACCGGGCATTTCTGCCAGACATTCTGTCTTTTGGCGACCTGGTTAGGATTGGCGCCTTTTTGCACCATGGCTCTGGCTGACTCCTTAATAGAAAAGGATCTCGGGCTGGACGGAGTTACCGAGTCAGTGTTGTACGCCGCCGGTGTCGGAAGTAGACCCAAAGGGATCACCGGGGGCGCCTTGGCAGGGGTGACGTACCCTCTATTCAGGTAATCCGATTTTGCGTAACAGTTCCTGGAATCGTTGGTCAGCATGCAAACGCTGAAACGCCGGGTGGACCCGCAGATTCCCCATGCGGACGTCATGCTGGCGGTAAGCCTGCTCCAGATACTTCAAAGTCGCGTCACCGTCACCCAAGCCCGCGTACGCCATGGCAAAAGGGTAGGCTGAACCGACGCGACTTCTGGAACCCATCTGGCTGATCACGGTGAGGGCCTGCTGTTTCTGGTGAGAAAGAGCTAACGCATAAGCCAATTCGCCTTCAATCGAGAGGTCTCCAGAAGCAAGAGCTGCGGCTTTTTGAAGCTCGGCCACAGCTTGTGAGCTGTCACCGGTTTCAGCGTATGCCTGGCCCAAGTATTCGTGCGCCACCGGAAACTGAGGGTAGAGCTCCAGCGTCTTGCGCGCCTGCTCGATTGCCCGGTCATACTGGCGTGCCAGGTAATGTATCCATGCCACGTTGGAAGCGATGATTGGTGACAGCGGATCAAGTTCTTGGGCCCGCCGGATTTCCTTGAGCGCCTCTTGAGTCCGTCCCAGCGCTGCAAGATAAAGAGCGTACCAATGATGAGCGGTGGCATAGCTGGGGCTCAGATCCAAGGCGCGCCGATACTGATCTTCGGCTCCCGCCCAGTCCCAATCAAGATTCTGCGCCACGTTGGCGAGTGCGGTGCGTGGCTCGGCCAGCTCAGGGTCGAGTTGCAGCGCTTTTTCTGCGGCCGCCCTGGATTTAGGCAAGGCTTCCGATGCCGGCAACATGCTGTATCCGGGCAGCAATCCGTAGCCGTCCGCTAGGCCGGCATAGGCGAGTGCGTAATCGGGCTGTTTCGCAATAGCGTGCTGAAAGTAGGTCACGGCTTTCTGCAGTGCCGCTGGGGTGCGCTCATTCAAGTTGAAGCGCCCATGCAGGTAATCTTCATAAGCTTCAGGATTCACCGATTGCGCGGCACGCAATCCCACCTTCTCCTGCGACGTCAGCGTGACGTTAATCTCCTGCACGATGGTTCGTGCCACGTCCCGCTGTAAGCTCAGGACGTCCCGCAAATCGCGTTCATAGCTCTCACTCCACAATTGTCGGTCGTCGGCGGCGTGAACCAGCTGCGCATTGATGCGCACCCGATTTCCTGCGTGTAACACCGAACCCACAACAATGGCATCTACCTTAAGTGCCTGCGCAATCTCCGGAAGTGGTTTGTTGACGCCTTTGTACTGCATCACGGAGGTTCGCGAGATCACACGTATCGCCTTCACCTTGCTCAAGTCGGCGATGAGTTCATCAGTCATGCCGTCCGCAAAATAGTCCTGCGTCTGGTCATGCGAAAGATTTTCCAGTGGAAGGACCGCCATCGAGGTAATGCCGCCACCGGCGTAAGTCGGATGTCGACGGTTTCTTGCCAGGAGCCAGGCCGTGAAAGCTACTACAACGAGCGCTGCGACTATTCCCAGTGGAAGCAGTTGGCGCGCGCGATGAGGACGTGCATACTGAAGCGGCATGCCCTGGCGCAGGCGTTGCAGGTCCTCACCGAGTTCCTTGGCGGATTGATACCGCCGCCCCGCATCCTTTTCCAGGCATTTCAGAATGATGTCCTGTAAATGCCTGCGAATAGAGGCGTTGAAAAGCACTGGAGGCGGAGGGCGACGGTGCAGGATGCTGCTCATCAGCACTGTCGTGGTCTTGTCCTCAAAAGGCCGATGACCGGTCGCCATTTGATACAACACGGCGCCCATTGAGTAAAGGTCGGTACGCACATCTGCCGGTTCGCCCCGAAGCTGCTCCGGAGCCATGTAGGCCAGGGTGCCGGGAATAGGAGCTGAAATCGTGGCGCTGGTAGTGACGTCTTCATTCTTCGGCGTCACCAACAGTTTGGCGAGCCCGAAATCGAGGAGCTTGACCTGTCCTTTGGGCGTCACCATGATGTTCCCCGGCTTCAGGTCGCAATGCACGATGCCGGATTCATGCGCTAATTGCATGGTGCTCACGATCTGCTCGGCTATTTCAATCAGCTCTTGATCGGGCAAGGAACCGGTTCCAAGCTTGTCAGCTAGCGTTGCTCCGGCGACGTACTCCATTACCAGGAAATCAATTCCATCAACACTGTCGAACTCATATACCGTGGCGACATTGGCATGATTGAGCTTTGAGATTGCCAAGGCCTCGTTGCGGAACCGCTTGCGTGCTGAATCTTCCCTCAGGGCTCCGGGAGGAAGCACCTTAATGGCGACGTCACGGTCGAGCCGTTCGTCGCGTGCCCGGTATACGACCCCCATTCCTCCTGCGCCGATCTGCTCCACTAGAAGGTAGGGTCCAAGTGTCCGGCCGGCGATGGGGAAAGAACTCGCCATAGCCGGGAATGTTAGGCCGGCAAGTTAGGGCGGTCAACTTCTGAAACAAACGTCGAAAAGAGGCAAAGCTGGGGCGGACTCTCTTCAGTAACTGAAAACGAGATGATCTCCTGAACGCCCGGAAGTTCAGACCAGATTACAAGTTACTACTTACGGCAGGTGATTTAGATAACATCTGCCGGGGAACCTCACTTGAGCTGGCGGCGCCGGAGGAGTCTCCCACGGCATCTTTTCAAAGTCGAAAAATTCGGTCATGTCAGGCTGCGCCGCGTCCCGCTTCGTAAGAGGATCAAGGCCGAAGCGGGTCTCGATCAGCTTCAAAATGGCTGTGTAATCAGCAGGGGTGTTGGAAACGTAGTTCTTCTTGCTGAACGGCGAAACTACGATTAGGGGCACCCTAAAGCCGGTGTACTTGAAGTCACAAACGGGACTTGGATTTAGGCTCCCATCCGGCCTCATACAGATGTCAGTAGGTCGCAAATCCAGCGGCTTCACATTATCGGGGCTTACCGTTTTGAAGGGTGGGACGTGATCGTAGAATCCTCCGCCTTCGTCCCAGCTCAGGATGAAAACCGAGTCTTTCCACGACGGACTCTGCATTAAGGCATTAATAAGGGATGAAACGTAGGTAGCTCCGCCCTGTACGTTGCCCGAGGGGGCGGTGTCGTCGCCACAAGGGTGTTCGTCCGATCCACTGCTGTAACCGCCTTCGATCATTGCTACCTGAGGCAGCGTCCCGTTGGCCACGTCCAGCTTGTATTCTGCAACCGGAACTACCTTGGACCTCACTGCCGGGTTCCTATAGTAATAGCTGAACATTGTCAGATAGTTCTCAGGGGAGTTGGGATTGCCCCCGACGTAATCGGTAACGTAGACCTTCCAGCTAATGTTGTGCTGGTCAAGCGCCTCGAAAATAGTTTTATTGGGCAGCGGTTTTCCTCCGACCGGAGGAATTGGATAGACGTGCCCAGCGGACGTGCCGGCCATTAGAAACATGCGATTCGGCTGAGTGCGTGACATCACCGGTGCAAACCAGCGATCCGAAGTCCCGAAATTCGACGCCATGAAATAGTAGTAATTCAGGTCTTCTCCGTTGTAATAGCCCATCACTCGCGCCCCAGCCTTGTCGAAGTACGGCTGACCTTTTAATGGACCAGCTTGATTGGTCTGTCCGGCTGCCGTGTGCACGAAGCCGTTCATCTCTGGATTGGTTGAGTAAACATCGCGCAAGTTCCAGTCAGAGTGACTCTCATTCCATGACGGGCTGGGATTTTCCAGGCACATCGCATTCAAGTGGAACGCGGTGATGCTCGAAGAACCGTCTGCAGTGGGGTTCGAGGCATGAAGCGGCTCTGCGTCGAAGTGGGTTCCGTTCGTAAGCTGAGGGTAGTTGTGCGCCTGCCAATAATCCGGAAGGTGACCAAAATAGTGGTCCATTGACCGGTTTTCCTGGAGCATGAAAATGATGTGGTTGATCGCACTGATGTCGCCGCCGCCCTTCTTTTCTTTTGTGAACTCCGCGGCTACCGATTGATCAGTAGTAAGCGTCAGCTGGCAGGTTTGCTCGCTGCCGCTACAGGCTGCGTCCCATTTCACAAAACGAGAATTTCCCGATGGCTCGGCGCTTAAAGTGACGGCCGTCCCCGCCGGAAACCTCGCGCTGCAAGTACCGCTTGTGCAGGTGATTCCGCTCGGGTTGCTAATAATGGTGCCTTTGCCTGGGCCTGAAACCTTCACCGTCAGTTGGACGTTACTTAACGGCGAGCCATTCCCACCGGTCGCCGCATCGCACCCGCTGAGAACGGCTAGACAACAACTTAGTAATAGGAGAGTGCCGAGCGATTTCATCCTCTTGATCCACTTCGAAAAGACTCGCAGATGGGATGATGCCACCCAGGATTACTGTTGCATCAGCAGCTTCGCTTGGCCGAGTAACTTCCACTATGCCGAAATTATCACCAATTAAAGGCAGCTACCGCTCCACCGTTCGGTTCATTTTCGAGTTGAGCCTTACGTGTTACAGCTTTCTGCAAATTCCGGTGTTGCGCACTGCTTCTGCGCTACTAGGGAGAAACCGTTATGTCTTCGCTGCTAGCTACTGGAGTGCTCGAATTACTGAGCACTGTGATCTTATGTGTCTCGGGTACTGTTACCAGTTGAGGCGCAGTATAGAAGCCGCTGTCCGTGATCGTCCCCACCGTGGCATTTCCGTTCAGGATGTTATCCACATACCATGACACGCTGTTAAGCATTGGGGGATCGTTTGCTGTCACGGTGAATTGTTGAGACTGGCCGGCAACTACGGTGATGGGCGCGGGTGGCCCAATTGTGATGTTCGGGAAAAAACAAGGGCCGTTCATCACCTGCGTAGGAGGAGTTGGCGGTGTAGCCCAGGGTACGTTCACGAAATCAAAGAACTCGGTCATGTCCGGCTGAGCGGCATCGCGGGCGGTCAGTGGTGGGAGTCCAAAGCGCGTCTCAATAAGCTTGAGCATGGCCGTGTAATCCATAGGTGTGTGGGAAACGTAGTTCTTCTTGGCGAAGGGTGAAATCACAATTAGAGGTAAGCGGTAACCAGTAGCCTCGAAATTGCAAGCCGCGAGACTTGTGTTCGGGTGACCGGTAGGAGTGCCGTCTGGGATCAGGCACTTATCTCCGGGTCTCAAGTCAATCGGGGCTATGTTGTCCGGGCTGACCGCGATATTCCCTGGGTCATTGGTTCCCTTTACTTGTGGTGAAACGTGGTCGAATAACCCGCCGGCTTCGTCGAACGTAAAGATGAACGCCGAGTCTTTCCAAGATGGCCCGGACATCACGCTATTGATCAAAGATGCAACGAACTTGGCGCCAGCTTGGATCTGGACGGGAAATTGGGTGCTGTCCGAAGGATGTTCGTCGAGTGACGATTCAGATGGGGGATCAATGTAGGCCACCTGCGGCAGGGTGCCATTTTGGGCGTCTAAGATGAATTGATCTGTGGTTACTATTCTCTCGGGATGCGTGTGGAGAATAGTTCCTCCGTATTGGAACATATTGATGTAGCTCTGTCCGAACAAACAGGGAGCAGTGGTACACGGCGGAGGTTGACCTGGCTTTTGTGAGGTCGGGTGTACATATATTTTATAGGAGATACTATTGGCATCCAGTGCTTCGAAAATCGTCTTCACCGCCAGAGGTTTGTCACCAGGATTACCTTTAGAGGGTCCATGCAACGGATACGTATGCCCCGCCGAAGTGCCCGCTAGCATATACATGCGGTTGGGCTGAGTGCGCGACATGATGGGCGAGAACCAGCGGTCCGAAGTTCCGAAATTCGAAGCCATGAAATAGTAGTAGTTAAGATCATCGCCGGTGTAATAGCCCATCACCCGTGATCCAGCCAGATCAATCGGAGGCGGACTTGACGGCGTAACCGGGCCTTCCTGTCCAGCTGTGTGAGCAAAGCCGTCTCCAAGGTAAGCAGGAGGAATAGATCCCGACCAGTTCGCGTGCCAGTTAAAGTCCGTGTGACTCTCATCCCATGACGGACTGGGATTTTCAATGCACATGCTTCTTGCGTGATAGATCGGCAGGATGGCGCTGGCTAAACCTGATGCAGGCGGGTTTCCGACGTTGCAAAAATCAGCTGCGCCGGTGCAGGAACCCGGCACCGGATTGGTAGACGGCTCTCCATCAAGGGTGGTTCCATTTGTCGCCTGTGGGTAATTGTTCTTCACCCAATAGTCCATCAGATGTCCGAAATAGTGGTCAAACGACCGGTTTTCCTGCGACATGATGATGATGTGATTAATCGAGGTGATGTCACCGCCGGGGCTGCTCTTGGTGAAAGTCGCAGTTACCGACTGATTGGCGCTCAGCGTCAATCGGCATGCGCCAATACCACTGCAGGCGCCGCTCCACCCACCAAAGGTTGAATTTTGAGCCGGTGCAGCAGCGAGCGTGATCGCAGTTCCTTGCTGAAAAGTTGCGCTGCAAGAACCTGTAGTGCAATTCATGCCAGCGGGTGTGCTGGTCACGGTGCCCGTGCCCGTGCCTGCCAGATTAACCGTTAATGTTTCCTGCGGAGGAGGAGGAGGCTGTCCGCCAGAATCTTTTACTGCATTACATCCACTCAGAAAAGTTAGACCTGTAAATACAAGACTAATCGCTAGGACAGCTCTCATTGGCGGGCGCTACTCCTGGGGAACGACCCCTTGGTGTGGATCGGTACTGCGAGACATGAGATGCCCTGCTCACGTGTTGCTGTTGCATCCGGCAGCTTTGGTCTCATTTCTCAGGGTTTTAGCCTAGAGACGCCTCCAGAGGAGCGGGCTATAGTCGACTATTCCCCCAGAAAAGGCCGGCTAGATGCGAATTGTGGGCTGTGGCGTACTGCTCATCGCACTCGGTTTGCATAGTGCTGCACAGGAAGCTCGACTGAACGCCCCCCCAACGCCCACAATTGTTAGGGAATCGCAACCACCGCTTAGCGGAGTGCTTTCGCAGCCAGCGCCTTTGGACGAACAGCACGTCTTTTTTGATAAACGAAATGGAGTACTGCACTCGTGGAACCTGGCAGCGGAGACTTTTGACGCCGTCACCACTCGCCGCGCTCAGCACGGCAGGCCCATTAATGAGCTGAATCCGTTCGGCGCGGTCTTTGTCAACCGCGGTTGGGGTGGGCAGGTTGCATTCAGTTATGGATTTGGAGTAGGCGGACCGCTGCTGACCAGCTATTTATTGCACCGCACCGGCCATCACAAACTGGAACGCTGGGTACCCGCATGCAACGCGGCCGGATCCACATTTGCCGGTTTCTGGAATCTAAAGCACTGAGCAGCTGGCCCATCCATCACCAAGAATGTGCAATGTGTTGCGCCATCGTTTGCAAGGCGCTCGTCCTTAAACTTTGAGGCTTCTGGTCTACCGGCGGCCATGGCTTGCCTAAGTCAAGAGAACTAGGACACTTACGTGTCTTTGTCGGAGTGGTAAGGCACACCCGCCTCGGGTTTATGGGGATGGAATCGCTCTTGCACCTTTCTTCAATTGTGCCGCAGTCGTTTTCAGCCTATGCTGAGTAGTCCCGGGAAGGTGGTATGGTAAGTATCGGTTTACCGCTGGTTAGAAAACTACGCATTATTGCGTCTGACGACCCCAGCAAGAAGCAAAATGGCCGGAAAGGCGTTTCCCGCTGGTTGTGGCCCATCGGCGTGGTAGGTACCGGGGTTGCTGCTGCAGCTGTGGTTTTAATGCGTGGTTGCTGGCATCGCAAGATGAGCTGGCCTATCCGGGTGGAAGGTTATTCGTATCAGGTCTGCCTGGGGTGCGGCATCAAGCGCTTGTTCGACGAAGCTACATTCCACGGATTTGGGCCTTACGACTACGATCTTCGGCAACTGATCGCCCGCGACCGCGCAGCACGGATAAAGTCCTTGCGCGACGCCGAAGAAGAAATCAGTTCTGCAAGCTAGCGCACGGGCTGAGAATTATCCGAAAATCAGGACCGCTCAGGCATTCATCCCTGCGAAGTATTTTGTTGCCAGCCACTGCTCCAGGTTGCGCTGCATACGCTCAGAGATTTGGCTGAAGCGAATGCCGATGTTGCCGCGGGCGTCAGTCCACGCAATTTCGCCGCGGGCTTCCACGAAACTGTCAATTTCCGGCAGGTCGAAGCGCAGACGCATGCCTTCCTCAGGATCCAGTGATCCCGCCATGCGTAGGCCAACCCCGCCCTGGCTAAGATTGGTGATTACCCCATCCATACGTTCTCTCTCGGCGAAGGTGAGTGCCACGGGAATCTTTACCTCCTGCCGAAAATAGCGAAGCCTGCCACGCAGCATCATATTGCGGGCCGCGGAAAGAGTGCGGACTGCCTGTTCGAGAGCAATTGGTTTTTCCAGCACGAACCGCGCTCCTAGTTCGGAGAGCTGGGCAAGTCCCACACCGCTGCTCGCGATGGCCATCGGGACAGAACTGCGGCAGGATGGATTCATGCGCAGTGTACGCAAAAATTCCTCTGCCCCAGGCACTTCACAGTCAACGATCACCGCGTCATATTTGGAGCGGAGCAGACGGTCATGCGCTGTGGCTGGTTCGGCGTCAACGTGAACGCCGATTCTTAAGTTGCCGAGAACGCTTCCCAAGACGCTGATCGCTTGCCAGTCGTTGGAGAGGACAACCGATTCCAGCGTCATAATCGCTCATGTTATCTGCCGTTTTGTGCGGGCCGAAGATCACGAAAGTAGGTAGACCATCAGACCAAAAGAGGGAGGAGAGGGGCTAGCTGCCGATTTTTCTGCTCACCGCTACGCTCGGGGTCCCCATTTGCTCCCGATACCAGGCGACAGTACGTTGCAGTCCATCTTCAAACCCAACCCGTGCGTGATATCCCAGGTGTTTAGCGGCCAGTGACACGTCAGCAAGTGAGTGTTTGATGTCGCCGGCGCGCTCCGGGCCGTGATGGACAGGGCCGCTGTAACCCGTCATTTTTTTTAGAAGAGTCACCGTCTGGTTGAGCGAAATGCGGTGTCCGTTGGCAATATTAAAGACTTTCCCCGCCACTTCGTTGGCGGGCGCGGCACACGCCAGCACGTTGGCATCAACTGCATTGTCCACGTAGGTAAAATCGCGGCTCTGCTCACCATCGCCGAAAATCGTGGGCTGTTCTCCGCGCAGCATCATCATGATGAAGCGGGCCAGGACACCCGAATAGGGTGAGTTTGGGTCCTGCCTGGGGCCGAACACGTTGAAATAGCGCAGGCAAACGGTTTCCAATCCATACACTCGATAAAAGCACCGCATGTACATCTCACCCGCCAGCTTTGAAACCGCGTAGGGAGAGATTGGATCAGGCGGCATGTCTTCGCGTTTAGGCAGGGTGGGCGTGTCGCCGTATGCCGAGGATGACCCGGCATAGATTAGACGTTTGACCTTGGCCTCACCGGCAGCCACCAGCAAATTGAGCGTGCCATCCACATTGCTGCGGTTGCTTTCTAGCGGCTGGGCGACGGATCGCGGCACGGACGCGATCGCTGCCTGGTGCAGCACATAATCCACTCCTTCGCAGGCCTGCTTAACGCCCTGTTTGTCAAGCAGATCTAATTCCCGAAAGTCGAGCTCACGAGCGATTTCGTCCAGATTCTCGCGATGGCCGGTGGAAAAATTATCGAGACCTCGGACTTTGCCCCCATTTTTGATCAGAGCACGCGCCAGTGCTGATCCGATGAATCCAGCAACACCCGTGACCAAGTATGTGGCCATGGCAGAATGATAAGCGAAAAATGAACGCACGGCTCGAGCGAAACTGCTACTATTCTGCTGATTACAGCTAGGTTGAACTTGAAATGAGCAGCACGGCGTATTCACTTGTGTGCAATATAGCCGGGCAACTTCCTAAGAAAAAAGCTAGTTCCTAATAGTGGGTATCATTCAATGCAAATTGCCATTGTAGGATCGGGATACGTCGGATTGGTTGCCGGCGCCTGTTTTGCTGAATTGGGCCACCAAGTGGTTCTGGTGGACAATGATCAAACCAAATTAAAAGCCTTGGAGAACGGCACTGTTCCCATCCATGAACGTTTCCTTCCGGAACTGCTGCAACGCCATCGCGGATCGCGATTGCTGTTTTCGGATGATCTGGCGAGGGCCGCGAGAGACAGTTCTGTAATCTTTATTGCAGTCGGCACTCCTCCCACCGAGCACGGGGAGGCCGATCTCTCCTACGTGGAGTCTGTCGCGCGCGAGATCGCAGGCGCCCTGAACGGCGGCTATAAGGTGGTCGTGGAGAAGAGCACCGTACCTGTCTACACCAGTACCTGGATTCAAAAGGTAATGCTATTGAATGGCGCGTCGGCAAACTCCTTTGACGTGGCGTCCAATCCAGAATTTCTGCGCGAAGGCACGGCAGTTACAGACTTCCTCTACCCCGACCGCATCGTTCTCGGTGTGGACAACGAGCGCTGTGCGGCTGTTTTACGTCAGGTTTATGAGCCACTCTCCAATGGCAGCTACTATCGCGGGAAAAATGTCATCCCGGAGCCAGATGGGGCCAACTTTCCCCCGCCGGTGATTGTGACCAGCGCGAAGAGTGCCGAGCTCATCAAGCATGCTTCTAATGCCTTTTTGGCGATGAAGATTTCGTTTATCAACGCAGTTGCTTCGGTCTGCGAGAGTGTTGGCGCTGACGTGGAGCAGGTGTGCCAGGGGGTTGGATCGGATTCCCGCATCGGGCGACGCTTCTTGCGTCCGGGAGTCGGTTATGGTGGCTCGTGCTTCCCCAAAGACCTGATGGCATTCCGCGCTGTTGCGCGTGACAGTGGTTACGACTTTCGCCTGCTTGATGAGGTAATCCGTATTAACGAAGACCAGCGGCAGCGCTTTGTGCGCAAGGTTCGCAATGCATTGTGGACCCTCAAGGGAAAACGGCTGGCGGTGCTCGGCCTCGCCTTCAAGGGGGGCACTGACGACATTCGCGAATCTCCGGCGATGGAGTTGATCGAACTGCTGTTGAAAGAGGGAAGCCAGGTGTCAGCCTACGATCCTGCCGCTATCGAGCGTGCGCGAGAGGTTCTGGGCGATCGGGTGAACTTCGCGGCCAACGCGTATGAAGCCGCTGAGGGTGCCGATGCTCTTCTAGTGCTCACTGACTGGGAGGAGTTTGCTTCTCTGGATCTCGATCGTGTTCAAACCGTGATGCGTTATCCTATCGTGGTTGATGGCAGGAACATGTACCGTCCCGAGGACATGGCGGCACGAGGATTTTTCTATTACAGCGTCGGACGGCCCCTTGCTGCGCCGAAAAGTCAGCCTGCCCGCGCGGGAAGCGGCCAAGGAACTGAATAACTCCCACCTATGAGCAAGCTGCGCGTACTGGTAACTGGAGGCGCCGGCTTTCTGGGCTCACATTTGTGCGATGCCCTTCTGGCTGACGGCCATTCGGTAATCGCAGTAGATAATCTGCTCACCGGAAACACCAGTAATCTTGAGCACCTGCGGGCCGAGTCGCGTTTTGAACTGCAACAGCACGACATCTGCGAACCGTTCGACTTCGGTAAGGTGAATTATGTTTTTCATCTGGCCTCGCCGGCCAGCCCGGTTGACTACGGCATCCACGGCATCGCCACGTTGAAGGTGGGCTCGTTGGGAACATTCAACGCCTTGGAGGTTGCTCACAAATACGGGGCCGGTTTTTTCCTTTCTTCTACCTCGGAGTGTTACGGCGATCCCGAAGAGCATCCCCAAAAGGAAACTTATTGGGGACACGTGAATCCCATCGGCCCCCGGTCGGTGTACGACGAAGCCAAGCGTTTCTCCGAGGCGGCGACGGTCGCCTATCGTCGTTATCACCAGGTGAACACCCGCATCGCTCGCATTTTTAATACCTACGGCCCGCGCATGCAGATCAATGACGGCCGGGTAATTCCTAACTTCATGAAGCAAGCATTGCGCGGCGAGGAACTTACCATTTACGGCGATGGCAGTCAGACTCGCAGCTTTTGCTACGTCTCTGATGAGATTGACGGCCTCTTGCGGCTCGCCTGGTCTGACGAGGCTGGCCCAGTCAACATCGGTAACCCAGCGGAATTCACCATTCTGGAATGCGCGCGCCGCGTGCTCGATGTAACTGATTCCAAGAGCAAGCTGAAATTTCTGCCGCTACCACAAGACGATCCCAAGCAGCGTCGGCCCGACATCACCAAGGCACGCTCTGTGCTGGGCTGGGAGCCGAAAATTGACCTGGATCACGGCCTCAAGCTGTCGCTCGACTACTTCAGGAAAGCAGTGTCAAGCCTGGAGCAGGCAGCAAGAAAGTGACTGAGGCAGTGAGCGCCTCGTGCGCTATTCAGGATCGGCACCCTTGGATTGCTCCAAAAACCGCCTAAACTCTTCTCTGGTAAGCAAATCGTTTTCGCTGAAAAATTCTCGCACGGCTGCCAGAAATTTTACGGGATCGCATTGTGACTTCGGCGCCCGGGCACGATTGGTTGCTGGAGGTGGCGCTTCTGTGGCTTGCGGCGCCGGAACTTCCAGTGCCAGCCCGGAATTCGAAGGACTGCTGGTTTGTGTCGCCGGCTCTGGGGTCGGGGACGTCTTGCCTAAAATCTTAGGCCGGGCTTGACTGAGTATTTCCTCAAGACGCTGGCGAGCATCGCCTTTGAATGCGGTAAATTCCACGCCCATTCCCAGACCCGTCACTGAGGTTCGCACCTCGCCGGAAACGGCGAATTCCAGTCCCCGCGCCTGAAGCCTGAGTTCAACCTTGCTGTTCTTGGGTGCAGGCATGGCCACTTCGATGTAACAACCGCCGAGGCTCAGGTCCGCCAATTTACCCCAGGTACTCCGTTCACATCCTGGCGCGAGGAAGCCGACGTCGCCCGGAATGCGGTATCGCACGTGCTGCCTACGCTCGCGCTGCTGTGCGCCCGCAACTGTGAATCCTATAAGGCGCTCTTGTTGCAGTGCGGACGGCAGAGCCTGTTGCCAGATGCACTTTTCTGGCTCCAAGGCGCGGATGCCGATCTGATCGGTGGGTGTGCCCTGAGGACCTATCCATACCACACGAAAACGCGCCTTTTGTTCCTGATATTGAACGCCGACAATTTCGCCCACGCTCTTGATTGAATTGATCCCGTCCAGCCGCGCCCCATGGGAACTCAACTCACTGGCCAGCGCGGTGACGCTGAATGGCTTTCCATCAGAACCCATGCCCCAAACTCTCACGGGCAAGCCTTCCACCTTCGCCGCTGATGTACCGCTTTCCGGCATTTCTCAGACATAGAACGACCGCCGCGGCCAAGTTCGACCGCCGTCGCCATGCTGAGAAAAGTGTGCTGTCCGCCAGGCAGGGTCAGCAGATTACGAAGGACTACGATGCACTAACTTCAGGGCAGTTCGGCCTTGGCCACTCCGGCCAGAGCGTCCGTCGCGGCGCGAATTTGCTGCCATAGTTCTTCGCGTCCGTGCCCGCTGCGCGCGGAATAGGTAAGAATTCGTTCTGTTCCCAGCGCTTGTGCCAGAGTTTGCAGCGATTGCCGAAGCTGGTTGCCGGAAACACGATCAGACTTGGTCGCCACCGCCACAAACGGACGCCCGTAACTATGTAAGGCCTCGCACAGTTGCTCGTCGGATTTTTGCGGTGGAATATTCGAATCCACCAGCACCACACAAAGTGCCAGGTTGGAACGTTCCTTCAAATAAGGCTCTATGAAGCTCGGCCATTCCGCCGAAATCTCGCGCGAGAGCTTTGCATATCCATATCCCGGAAGATCGGTGAACATCACTTCCGGCCGGGGTCTGCCCGGCCATCGCACCGAGTAAAAGTTAATGCTGCGAGTGCGACCTGGGGTGGAACTGGTGCGCGCCACCTTGGATCCGAGCAGGGAATTGATAACACTGGATTTCCCCACATTAGAACGCCCGAGAAACGCAACCTCCGGCGCTACTGGGACAGGAAACTGGCGCGCGTCAGTGGCTGCGGTCACGAATTGGGAGAGGACCCTCAACGTCTCATAGTTTAGCCTGAAGGGAAGGAGTTGTCCGGAAGGAAGAACGGTAAAGCTTCGGCTCACGCCCTCGAGGGCACTGGGGTGGAGGCGCTGCGAGTCAGGGAACGGCTAACAGCATGATCTAAGGAAAATGCACCAGCTCCTCTGACGAAGATGGCAATCAGCAGCGCTAATGCCAACAGATGAAATTCGTATCCCTCGCCTTTTTGCGTGCCCAACCAGTTCATGAAAAACCCATAAGGGAGATGGACCTTGAAGATTGCGACAACCATGTCCACCGCAATGCCCAAGGCAGCTACCCTGGCCATAAAACCGATGATCAGGCCAATGCTGCCAAGAAATTCGGAAACGATGGCGAGAAAACCGAACACCGGCGGAATCCCCTCACGTGCAAAGCCAGCAATGCTGGCGTGATAACCGTAGCCACCAAACCAACCCAATAGCAGTTGCGCGCCATGAGGGAAGATCACAATTCCGACTACCACCCGCATCAACGT
Source organism: Terriglobales bacterium (assembly GCA_035651655.1). Classification (NCBI taxonomy): domain Bacteria; kingdom Pseudomonadati; phylum Acidobacteriota; class Terriglobia; order Terriglobales; species Terriglobales bacterium. The sequence continues at coordinate 293,456 of DASRFG010000023.1, read as the reverse complement.
CAGCACCCAATCGTCTTCAGTGTTGAGCACCTTCCGGAGCACAGGATCTTCCTCCAAGCGCGGCTGGCAGGCCCTTCTTCGGGACCGCTTAGTTTATGCGCCGACCATCGCCGGCTCTTTCACCTCGTAGATTGCGTACCAGGAAGTTGCCGCCTTCAGCCGTTGGTTGACGTTCTCGATGTTCTTCACGCCCTGGTCCAACAACCACTTGCGGAAAGCTTCTGGGCCTTGCTGCGCATAAATCGGGATGCCGTCTTTCCAAGTTGCGCGGCCACACAGCACACCATTGAATTTCACCTGGGCCTCGGCCGCCAGCTCCAGCGACTCGGTGAATTCAGCGTTGCTCACTCCCGCTGAAAGATAAATAAATGGCTTCTTGGCAGCGGCTGCGGCGCGGCGGAAGTGGTCCATGGCTTCTTTCTTGGAGTATGCCTTCTGCCCGGCGAATGCCTTCGTGCCCTCGACGAATTTCATGTTCACCGGCACCTCGACCTTCAGCACGTCAACCCCGTAGCGTTCTTTGCTGAATTCCTCGATGCTCCGGGTCACAATCTCGGGCTTCTTTTTCGCGTAGTCCAAGCCCTTTTCGTCGGCGCCTTCTTCATAGCCGACAAATTCCAGGAAATAGGGAATGTCGTTGCCGCGGCATTCGTCGCCGATGCGCTCCACCCAGGCATGCTTTCTTTCATTAATGTCCTTGGGATCGAAGGGCGTGTAGTAGAGAAGGATCTTGACGGCGTCCGCGCCGGCTTCTTTCAGGCGGCGGCCTGACCAATGATCTAGCAGATCAGGCAGACGGCCGGGCCCGGTCTTGTCATAGCCTGTCTTCTCATAGGCGAGCAGCAGGCCGGCGTTCTTGGCGCGGCGCTTGGCGGCGGGAAGGCCCCACTCGGGATCGAGCAGGATGGCACTGGCATGCGGCGTCAGCACCTCTGTGACCAGCGCTTTGAATTCGGTAAGTTGCGCGTCTGTGGCGTTGGCACCCAGAGCTTTTTTTAGCGAGCCGCGCTGGTCCATTGCGGCGGCAGCGATAACGCCGCGCTCGTTCGAAACGGCCTTCAGGCCTTTCAGCTTTCCCGGTGTGAGCTTCATATATAAGTCCTCCCCATGAGTACACGAATCCCTTACAAGGGCTTTCATTTTATAGTGTGATCGCCGGGAAGGCCACACACCGTGGGGCACCCGCAGAAGGTCGGGTAGCGCGGGCGCTCTCGCCCGCGAGAGTGCTGCAGGGCGTGCGGCGGATACCAGTGTCCGCCGCATATTTCTTACGCTTAACTCTTAGTTTCTCAGTCTGCACCCGCCGCCAGGCGCTGAGCGCTAGTGCTCCAAGCCAGGACTTCTTCGGCCACCCGCTCGACCTCGGCGTGAGTAAGTTCGGGATACATCGGGAGCGAAAGGACGGTCGCCGCCGACCTTTCAGAAACCGGCAGCGGACTTAGTTTCGCAGCCCGCCCCCACGGAAATCCTTCCTGCTGGTGAATCGCAATCGGGTAGTGCGTGAGTGCGGTAATGCCTTGGGAGGCGAGATACGCCTGCAGATCATCGCGGTCAGTGCATTCGATCACATACAGGTGATAGACATGCTCGTACCCCGCAGGGGTGTAGGGGAGTGCCATGGGCGCGTCTTTTAATACTTTGTCATAAACCCGCGCCAACGCGCGCCGGGTCTCGCTCCATTCGTCTACTCGCTTCAGCTTTACCCTCAAAATCGCTGCCTGCAGCTCATCCAGCCGGCTGTTGTAACCAATGCTGTGATAAGAGCGCTTCAGTGAACCGTGATTGCGCAGCCTGCGGATAGAGGTGGCCAGCTCTTTCTGGTTCGTGACCACGGCCCCACCATCGCCGAAACAACCGAGGTTCTTCTGAATGATGAAGCTCAAGCACACGGCGTCACTCAGCTCGCCAATAGCAAAGGTGTCGCCGCGCGCGCCGATAGCCTGGGCGCAGTCCTCCACCACGAATAGTCCGTGCGCCTTGGCAATTCTTGCTACTGCCGGCATGTCGGCGGTCAATCCATACAAGTGCACCGGCACAATGGCGCGCGTCTTCGGGGTGATGGCGGCTTCGATCTTGGTCACGTCAATGTTGCGTGTCTTCGGCTCGGAATCCACGAACACAGGGGTTGCGCCTGCCAGCCAGATGGCCTCAGCCGTCGCAAAGAATGTGTTCGCGGTGGTGATGACCTCATCCCCCGGGCCGATTCCCAAAGCGAGGAAGCTCAGCAAGAGTGCGTCTGTGCCCGAATTCAGGCCGACCGCCTGCTGCGTGTTCATGTATTGCGCAAGCTCTTCTTCGAACTTCGTGAGTTGCGGGCCGAGCACATAGGCGCCGCTCTCCAGGACGGAGTGAATGGCTTCATCAATCTCCTGTTTGAGGCCGTGATACTGCTTGACGTGACCGTAGAACTCAATTTTGTTGGTCAAATTCTTACGCTCCTCCCTGCCGTTTCTGCCTGGGGGGCCCAGTTGGGCGGTTTTCTGGTCAGGTCCGATGGGTCCGGTGCCGAACTTCAGGCTTGACAGCAGCAACGATTGCCTAGGACAATAGCACGAATAATTATTCGTTGTCATGAATATTTTTTCATACGGGAAAACGGCACGGCAAAAAGCAATCCTGGAGTTAGTCAGCAAAGACTCTATCGGTAATCAGGATGAGCTGCAGCATGCGTTGAGCAAAAAAGGATTCAAGGTTGGGCAGGCCACTCTCTCTCGCGACGTGCACGAACTCGGCTTGGTCAAGACCGGGAGTGGTTATGCGCTGCCGGAAGGTGGGCTCGCTCTCGAAGCCGCTCTGCCTTCAGTCTCACGGCTGGTGTGGGAGTTCGTGCTCGAGGTGCGGGCGGCGCAAAACCTGCTCGTAATCAAGACCACCGTGGGCAGCGCGCAGCCTGTCGCGGCGGCGCTGGACGCAGAGAGCTGGCCGGAGGTGGTTGGAACGATTGCAGGAGACGATGCGATTTTGATTGTGACTCCAGACAAAAAGGCGGCCAACAAGCTGGCGCTCAGGATCAGGGAGATGCTCGCGTAATGCCCTCGCAATTGAAGGTCGCAGTGTTGGGCGTCACTGGTTATGCCGGCCTGGAACTAGTGCGTCTCCTCTCTCACCACCCACGCCTCGCGAAGCCAACATTCTTGCGGCGCCAGAATGGGGAAGTCGGACCGGAGAATCTCGCGGACGTATTTCCCGCCTTGTCTGGGAACGGCGGTTATCCTCTCGAAGCATTTTCATGGTCAAGGCTGAAAGAAAGTGGTGTGGAACTCTTGTTCCTTGCCACTCCCCACGAAGTTTCCCGCAGCCTGGTGCCGGAGGCGGCCGAGGAAGCTCTTCGGGTAATAGACCTGAGCGGCGCGTGGCGACTCAAGCAGGCGCAGTACCGAGCGGTGTACGGCTTTAACGACGCCGACCCGGCGACTGCCGCCACGCTTATTGAAAAGGCCGTGTATGGCTTACCAGAGCTGAACCACGATGAAATTGCCAGAGCAAGCCTGGTCGCAAATCCCGGTTGCTATTCGACATCCGTGATTCTTGCGTTGGCGCCGTTGCTGCGGGCCAGCCTCGTGGATCGCGAGCGCGGAATTGTTTCTGATTCTAAATCCGGCGTATCCGGGGCAGGGAAGGAGCCGAGCTCGCGCACCCACTTTGTCTCCGTGGCGGAGAACGTGTCGGCATATTCGGTTTTCGGACACCGACACACCGGAGAAATTCTTGAGCAGCTGGCTCTAAAGAACTGCGAGCTGACCTTTACACCGCACCTGCTGCCGATTCCTCGCGGCATCATGTCCACCATCTATGTGCATTTGCGCCAGCCCACAGATACGGCAGCCATAGAAGAGTGTTTTCGCAGTTTCTACAGTGGCCGACCGTGGATTCGGGTTTTTGCCCCGCCAACTCTGCCTCAGATCCAGTTCTCGTTACGCACCAACTACTGCGATCTCGGCTTCTGCCTTGCCGAGGACGGACAGCGCCTGGTGGTGATTTCCTGCGTGGACAATCTGCTGAAAGGCGCGGCTGGCCAGGCGATCCAGAACATGAACGTCATGTATGGCTGGAATGAAACGGAAGGCCTGAATTGAAAGTAGTGGTCAAACTCGGCGGGGCCGCGCTGGAAGATAAATCAGTGCTGCACAAATGCGCGCAAGCGGTGGTTCAACTGGCTCAGGACGGCCACAGCATCGCCGTGGTCCATGGGGGCGGCGCTGCTTTAACGCGCGCTCTGAAACACCTCGGAAAAGAGAGCGAATTTGTAAACGGGTTGCGTGTTACAGATGCCGAAACCCGGGACGTTGCGATTATGGTGCTGGCAGGAATTGTCAACAAGACTTTGGTGGCGGCGATCAGCGCCGCTGGACGGCCCGCAATCGGCCTCTGCGGCGGCGATGGCGCCAGCTTCCGCGCACGCAAGAAGCAGACAGACGGCTGCGACCTCGGGTTTGTGGGCGAAATTGCGTTGGTTGAATGTCGCTGGCTGGAGGCGATCTGGATGAATGGCGGCATACCGGTGATCGCCAGCGTGGCTCTCGGATCCGATCGCGAGTATTACAACGTCAATGCCGACCAGATGGCGGCCGCCTGTGCGGTCGCCTGCCAGGCCAACGCGCTCATATTTCTAACCGATGTTCCCGGAGTAAGAAACGCAGATGGATCCGTCATGCCCTGGCTCGACCTGAAAGAGATCGCCGGGCTGGCAGCAGGCTCGATCATCGGCGGCGGCATGATTCCCAAACTCGAGGCCTGTGGTCACGCTCTTAAACGCGGCGTGCGCCGGGTGCGTATCCTGCCAGCCGCTCAAGCCGATGTTCTACCGCAATTTTATTTTTCCAAGCTCGACTGCGGCACGGAGGTAATCGTCGCATGAACTTTCCTTTAGTAGGAGGGACCCAACATGGCCACCCGCACGCTTGATGCTGCGCCAGTCACCAGCACTCAGGTTGCGAAGGGATTCTGGTCGCAAGACTTGATTTCGATTCGCGACCTCACGCCCCATGACGTACGGGCTGTGCTCGATCTCGCTAGTCTGATCAAGGCTCGACCGCACGATTTTCGCGCCGCCCTGGCGGGCAAACAAATGGTGATGTTCTTCGAGAAACCTTCGCTGCGTACCCGATTGACTTTCGAGGCTGGCATGGCGAGCCTGGGTGGGACTTCTTTCTTCGTGGACCAGACGGCGGCGCGCATTGACGCTCGCGAACCCCTCAGCGATGTGGCCCATAATCTGGAGCGCTGGGTAGACATAATTGTTCTGCGCACTTTTGATCACGCCACTGTGGAAGGGATGGCCGCGAATGCCTCCATTCCAGTAATCAACGCGCTCAGTAATCTTGAGCACCCTTGCCAGGCGCTGGCGGACTATTTCACCTTGCAGGAAAAGTTCGATGACCTGCAGAGCATTCACCTGGCCTACGTCGGCGATGGCAATAACGTCGCCAATTCACTGCTTCTTACCTGCGCCTGCCTGGGCTCCTCGATTCGGATTGCCACTCCCAAAGGTTACGGGCCGGATCCACACCTTCTGGCAGCCGCTCGCAAAATCGGCCGCAAGACCGGGGCCACCATTGAGGTCGGGCATTATGCGCAAGTCGCAGTGTGCGGTGCAGACGCTGTCTACACCGACACTTGGACGAGCATGGGCCGCGAGCAAGAGGCCGAGCAGCGAGCCGCGATTTTTGCCTCCTATCAAGTGAATGAAGATCTGATGAAACTGGCCGCGCCCCACGCCGTTTTCATGCACTGTCTTCCGGCACACCGCGGCGCTGAAGTCACTGCCGGAGTCATTGATTCGCCGCGCTCGGTTGTTTTCGACCAGGCGGAGAGCCGCATGCACGTGCAAAAAGCCATTCTTCTATTGCTACTCGGTGGCGGAATGAACCGTTTTCCGGTAAGGAGCGCCAATGCGTGAAAAAATCGTCCTCGCATATTCCGGAGGTCTGGATACCTCGATCATTATTCCTTGGCTGAAGGAGAACTATTCCTATGACGTGATTGCCATGGTCGGCGATGTCGGCCAGGGTGATGATCTCGAGGCCGTCGTAAAGAAGGCATACGCCACCGGCGCCAGTAACGTCGTGGTGGAGGACCTGCGCGAGGAGTTCCTTACTGACTACGTCTTTCGGGCACTAAAGGCAGGCGCGGTGTACGAGCACAAATACCTGCTAGGCACCTCGCTGGCGCGACCTGTAATTGCCAAACACCAGGTTGAGGTCGCCTTGCGCGAGGGCGCTACCGCCGTCGCACACGGCTGCACCGGCAAAGGCAACGACCAGGTTCGTTTTGAACTGGCGTATCAGGCGCTCGCACCCGAGCTGAAAGTCATCGCGCCGTGGCGGGAGTGGAACCTCAAGTCTCGCGAAGATTGCCTGGATTACGCCGAGCAGCACGGCATCCCGGTGGCAGCGAGCCGGGAGAAGATCCACAGCCGTGATCGGAATTTGTGGCACATCAGCCATGAAGGCGGTGAACTGGAAGATGCTGCCAATCCGCCGTTTGCCAGCACCTGGCAACTCACCCGCTCACCGCAAGATGCTCCCGATCGGGAAGAGCAGGTCGAGATCGGCTTCGAAAAGGGCGTGCCGGTATCCGTGAATGGGATGTCTATGGATGATCCCGTTTCGTTAGTGGAACTGCTGGATGAGATTGGCGGCCGCAACGCAATCGGTAGAGTGGACCTGGTAGAGAACCGGTTCGTGGGAATCAAGTCACGTGGCTGTTATGAGACTCCGGGTGGCACCCTGCTTCTGACTGCACACCGCGAACTGGAGGCGCTCTGCCTGGATCGCGATCTCATGCATTTCAAGCAGCACATCGCCCTCAAATATGCCGAACTGGTCTATTTCGGGCTATGGTTCACGCCGCTGCGCGAATCTCTCGATGCATTTGTGGAGACCACGCAGAAAGACATCACCGGCAGCATAATGCTGGGTCTTTACAAGGGAAACATTGCCGTCCTCAGCCGGCATTCCGTACATTCGTTATACCGTACTGATCTGGCAACGTTCACCATGGGCGACAATTACGATCAAAAAGACGCAGCAGGTTTCATTCGCATTCTCGGATTGCCATCACGGTCACGCGCGCAGGTGCGCACTGAGGTGACCAAATGAAAATGTGGTTGGGGCGTTTTCGGCAGCCGCTCGATCCTGAGTTTGAAAGCTGGCAAAGATCATTTCCCTTCGATCAGCGACTTTTGACCCACGAACTCGCCGCCAGCCGTGTGCATGCACATGCGCTGAAGAATGCCGGAGTGCTGTCGCCTGCCGAGCTGGATGCAATTCTTGCGGGCCTTGATCAGATCGGGGAGCAAGCCTATGTCTCACCAACATTTCTAAAAGATGCCGATGCCGAAGACGTTCATCACTTCGTCGAAAAGCATTTGGTCATGCTGATTCGTGACACCGGTTACAAGCTGCATAGTGGCCGCAGTCGCAACGAGCAGATCGCCACGGACCTGCGGCTCTACATCCGCGACAGCATTGATCAGCTGCGAAGCGAGATTACCGAGCTAGGCAACGCACTGGTATCTCGTGCCGAGCAGGCTGGGAGCGCCGCCATGCCCACTTATACCCATCAGCAGCGCGCTGAGCCGGTACTTGTAGCGCATTGGCTACTGGCATACGTCGAAATGTTACTTCGTGACCTCGGCCGATTGGCCGATTGCCGGAAGCGGCTGAACCTTTGTCCGCTCGGCTCTGGGGCAGTTGCGGGCGCGACATTACCGCTGGACCGGCGCGCCATGGCTGCCAAGCTTGAATTCGAGGCGCCTACGGCGAACAGCATTGACGCCACCACCGATCGCGACTTTGTGCTGGAATTTGTGAATGCTCTGGTCCTCTTGGGCCTGCACCTCAGCCGCTGGGCTGAAGAGATGGTTCTTTTCTCTACTCAGGAATTCGGGTTCGTGGCCCCGCCGGAAAAATACTCAACCGGCAGCAGCGCCATGCCGCAAAAGAAGAATCCAGACCTGCTGGAGCTGACCAGGGCAAAAGTCGCTCGAACCATTGGTGATTTCACCACCCTGGTAACCGTGCTCAAAGGCTTGCCCCTGGCCTACAACAAGGACCTTCAGGAGACGCAGGAACCATTGTTCGACGCCACTGAAGGTCTGCTCTCGCTTCTTCCGCTGGTTACGGGATGGATGAAAGCGGCGGAGTTCAATTATCCGCGCATGCAGCACGCCGCCCAATCCGGTTTTCTGAATGCGTGGGCCGCGGCCACATACCTGGTTGGGCATGGAGTGCCATTCCGCCTGGCTCACGAGCGCGTCGGCAACGCCGTCCAGCATTGTCTGGCAAAGGGCTGTGAGCTTCAGGATCTCGCGCTCGAAGAACTTCGCCAGTTCAGTCCCGAGTTCGAGAAAGACGTCTATTCCCGCCTCTCTCTGGAATCCGTGCTTTCCATTCATGATGTCGAGGGCGGCACCGCCCCGGCACAGGTGGCGCATGCAATCGCGGAGGCAAAGCAAAAGTTAACATCGGTTCTTGAGGAGGCCCATGCGCACGCGTGACGCCGTCCTCCGTGACGCCGAGCAAATACACGAACTCATCGCGAGCTATTCTGGCGATGGCACCCTACTGCCTCGTCGCCTGGCTGAAATCTGCGAGAATATTCGTGATTTCGTGGTGGTCGAAGATAGGGGACGAATTATCGGCTGCGGCGCGCTGCACCTTTACGGATTGCACTTGGCGGAAGTCCGCTCCATTGCGGTCCACCCGGAATACAAGGGCAACGGCTCCGGCAAAAATCTGGTAAATGCTTTGCTGAAACACGCTGAAAAGCACCGGGTGAGCTGCGTATGCCTGTTCACACGCATTCCGGAGTTTTTTGAGAGGATGGGTTTTGCCGTGGCCGAGCGGCAACAACTCCCGGATAAAATCTACAAAGATTGCTGCAATTGTCCCCGGCTGCACTGCTGCGACGAAGTCGCAATGGTAAAGGGAGTCCTGCCTAAATTCGCCATTCTCGAACCAGCGGTCGAGTTGACCCAAATCATGGATTCAAGCGCAAATTAAGCCGTTTCAGTCCGCTTGCACCGCCTGTTCAACCGCAACACCCTCCACAGCCATCCGCGCAATCACCCGACCGATGGGAAGGGAAGCGGTTGCCGCCGGTGAGGGAACATTGCACACGTGCAGCATGTTCTTGCTTCGCACGAACATGAAGTCGTCCACCAACTTGCCATCGCGACTGACGGCTTGAGCCCGTACCCCCGAACCACCCGGGCGTAAGTCGGACGCCTGCAATTCCGGCACAAGCCCCTGCAGCGCTTTCAAGAATGCCTGCTTGCTAAATGATCGCCGAAATTCGTTCACGCCGGTCCGCCAATGTTTTATCGCCATGCGCCAGAAGCCTGGGAAAGCGAACATCTGCATTACCTCTCGCGGACTGATGCTACTGGGAGTGTAGCCTTCGCGGCTCAGGGCCAGCACCGCGTTCGGCCCGGCATCCACTCCTCCGTGCACGCGCCGCGTAAAGTGGACACCCAGAAACGGCAGCTCCGGATCAGGCACGGGATAAATCATGCCACGCACCAGGCCGGTGCGCTCTGCCACCAATTCGTAGTACTCGCCCCGGAAAGGCACGATCGCTAGGTTCGCTTTCTCCCCCGCCATTCGAGTCAGAAAGTCGCTGTATAGTCAGGCACAATTGATCACGTAGCCTGCACTGAATACGCCGTTCGTAGTTTCGAGAACGACATCGCCAGCATCACGCCGCAGCCCAGTCACACGGTTGTTCGTCAGGAGCTTTCCGCCGCCGTGTCGGATCAGCTCGGCGAACTTACCACAAACCGCAGAGTAATCGGTTATAGCTGCGCTGGGAACATGCAGCCCTCGTATTCCCGCACAGTGGGGTTCCAAGTCACGCACCTGCGGCCCATCGATCAATCTAATGTTTGGCACGCCGTTCTGCCGTCCACGTTCAAGCAGTTGTTCGAGCCGCGCGGCTTCGTTCTGGCCTGTTGCCACTATCAGCTTGCCGCAAACCTGATGCGGAATCCCATGCTGTTCACAGAATTCAATCATCGCCGCTGCACCTTCTACGCACAGCCGCGCTTTGAGTGAGCCCGGACGGTAGTAGATTCCAGAGTGAATCACCCCACTGTTGTGGCTGCTCTGGTGGGTTGCAATGCGGTCTTCCTTTTCCAGCACCGCCAGACCCAATCTAGGAAAACGCCGTGTGATCTCCAGTGCTGTCGCCAATCCGACGATACCTCCACCAATGATCACCACCTCGAAATGCGCATCACGCATAGAATTCCGTCCGCCGTTGCCCGAAGCTGATTGGATCAACCTCCGTCAGGTATATTGTTTGGTGCGACTCACGCCTGAAATTCGACTCAATTTATCAGTGCCCCATGCACTTAGTAAAAGGAAGGGCCCGTGATTATTGGTGTGCCAAAAGAGACCTATCCGGGAGAGCGGCGGGTCGCTCTGGTTCCCATGGTGCTTCCAACCCTGAGCAAAGCTGGGTTCGAAGTCGTCATCGAAGCCGGTGCAGGTGAGCAGGCAGGATACCCGGACCGTTTTTACGCCGAAAAGGGAGCCAGGATTCTCGCTGAGCGCGCGGCGGTGTTCAGCGCCGCCGATATCGTGGTGCAGATCCTTTGCTACGGATCGAATGATGTAAGCGGCAAGGCCGATCTGCCGCTTCTTCGTCGGGAGCAGGTCCTGATTGGATTTCTTCGCCCAATGGGCTCACTCGAAATTACCCGGCAAATTGCCCAAACCGGTGTGACCTCGTTTGCGGTTGAGTTAGTTCCGCGGACCACCCGTGCGCAAAGCATGGACGCCCTCTCCTCCATGGGCACGATCTGCGGTTACAAAGCTGTGTTGCTGGCTGCGGACCAACTGCCGAGGCTCTTTCCTATGCTCACTACAGCCGCCGGAACCATCACTCCCGCTCGCGTTTTTGTGATCGGTGCCGGGGTGGCCGGGCTCCAGGCCATTGCCACGGCGCGTCGGCTGGGCGCGGTCGCGTCAGCCTACGATCTCCGGCCCGCGGCCAAAGAACAAGTGCAGAGCCTGGGCGGCAGATTCGTCGAGCTTCCCGTAGAGGCCAAGGATGCTCAGGATGAGCGCGGCTATGCACGCGCTCAGGACGATACTTTCTACCAGCGCCAACGTGAACTTCTGGGCAGCGTAGTGCGGGAGAGCGATGTGGTGATCACCGCCGCCGTTATCCCCGGCAAAAAATCGCCAGTGCTGGTGACGCGCGAGATGGTGAAGGGAATGGCTCCGGGTTCGGTGATTCTCGACTTGGCAGCTGAGCGCGGCGGCAACTGCGAACTCACCCGCACCGGTCAGACGGTTGTCGAGGACGGCGTCACCATTATTGGCGCCATTAACCTCGCCAGCGGCGTGCCCTACCATGCCAGCCAGATGTATGCCCGCAACGTCACAGCCTTCCTGCTGCACCTCGTCAAAAATGGGAAGCTTCAGCTCGACCAGGATGACGAAATCATTCGCGACACGCTGGTCACTGCCGCCGGCGAGATCGTAAATCCACGCGTGCGCGAGTTTTTCTCGCTGCCGCCCCTGGTTCCGGCAGAACAATTGGAGGGACGATGAGCACCGATGTAATTAATTTGCTGTTCATCTTCATGCTGGCTGGGTTTATCGGCTTTGAAGTCATCCGCCGGGTTTCACCGTTGCTCCATACCCCACTGATGTCCCTGACCAATGCTCTCGATGCGATTGCGGTGGTCGGAGCGTTGGTCATCGTCGGCGAACACAAGAGCAGGTTGTCCACAATTCTGGGAACGATCGCTGTCATCGCGGCCACCAGCAACGTAGTGGGCGGATTCCTGATCACCGATCGAATGCTCAAGATGTTCAAGACCGCCCGCCCACCCAAATCATGACCGATCAGCCCATCATTCAGATCGTCTATCTGATCGCCAGCGCACTTTTTATCCTTTCGCTTCACTGGATGAGTTCGCCGGCAACGGCGCGGCGTGGCGTTCAGGCTGGCGAGCTTGGCATGCTGCTGGCAATCGGCGGAACGTTATTGCACCGCGGCATCGTGGACTACAAATGGATCGCTATCGCCCTGGTACTGGGAACGATCATCGGAATCCCGCTCGGGCGCGTGCAGATGACGGCAGTCCCCCAACGGACAGCTTTGAGTCACGCCTTCGGAGCGCTGTGCGTCACTTTGGTCGGCACCGCAGAGTTCTATTTGCGAACTCCCGACGTTCCACCATTCATGATGGCCGTGCTCTCGGCTGAGGTCATTTTGGGATCGTTGACCTTTACCGGCAGCCTGATGGCCGCGGGCAAGCTCCAGGAAATTCTGCCCCAGAGGCCGATCACCTATCGTGGCCAGAATTTCGTAAATCTTTCCTTGCTAGCGGTCGCGGTTGGAATCGCCGTTCACCTGGTGAAGCATCCGGAATCGGAGCATCTTTTCCCGGTCATGCTGGGGATTCCGCTGGTTTTTGGCGTGCTCATGGTCATCCCCATTGGCGGCGCCGATATGCCGACGGTGATCTCCTTACTCAACTCCTATGCTGGTCTTTCGGCTGCGGCAATGGGATTCGTGGTTGATAGCAAGCTGTTGATCATCGCCGGGGCCCTGGACGGTTCCTCCGGCTTCATTCTGTCAGTAATCATGTCCAAGGCCATGAACCGTTCGTTTACCAACGTTCTATTCGGCGCTTTTGGACAAGTGCAAACCTCAGTCACCGCTGGGCAGGAAGCAACGCCGGTTCGAAGCGCCACTCCGGAAGAAGCCAGCGCAATCCTTTCCGCAGCCAACAAGGTTGTAGTGGTACCGGGCTACGGCATGGCGGTCGCCCAAGCGCAGCACAAAGTTCGCGAGCTCTATGACCTCCTTACCAAACGCGGCGTTGACGTGCGCTTCGCCATCCACCCCGTCGCCGGCCGCATGCCGGGGCACATGAACGTCCTGCTCGCGGAGGCAGACATTCCCTATGATCGCCTAATCGAGATGGACGAAATCAATGGCGATTTTCCTCAAACCGATGTCGCCCTGGTCATCGGTGCTAACGACGTCACGAATCCAGCCGCGCGGACTGATTCCGCCAGTCCCATCTACGGAATGCCTATTCTCGACGTGGACAAAGCCCGCACGGTGATGGTGATTAAGCGCGGTATGAGCCCGGGCTTCGCCGGCATAGATAATCCGCTCTATTATCTGGATAGCACTCTGATGTTGTTCGGTGATGCCAAAGCGTTTGTGGGCAGCATTGTGAATGAGCTTGGCGGGAGAGGCCATGGATGATTTCTGTATCTTCTTGCTTTTTTCTTCGTCTATTTGGCTGAGCGAGGCGGCATGAATAAACGAAACTGGAACTGGATGTTGTGGGTGGGATTCCTGCTGGCCTTGCTGGCGCCGATCGCCTACCTGAAAGTTTTTGTGAATTTCCCCTGGACGCGGGATTTCCCCTGGGGCAGCGCAGCAATGGTTGCTCTCGCGGCGGTGCTGTTGATCCTGGGCATCCGCCGGGCCTCCAGCCGGCCGGATTTATATCGAGGCAAAGTTGCGGGTCCGGTTCTCGCCGTCCTCAGCGCTGCTATCTGCGGCTTTTTTGCCTTCGGCTTGATCCATGCCTCTGCTGGTCTTCCTTTATCCGCAGGCTCTCCCCGCATCGGACAGAAAGTTCCCGACTTCACCCTTGCGGATACTCATAACAAGCAGGTATCACTTCACGATCTGCTCTCCGCCCCTATTGGAAACACTGCTCCCAAGGGCGCTCTGCTTATCTTCTACCGAGGATATTGGTGACCGCTTTGCAACTCCGAGTTACGGGGTGTCGAGCATCACTTGGTCGAATTTGAATCGCGGGGAGTTCGGGTGGCAGCCATCAGCGTTGACCCGCCGGAGGTCTCGCGGAATCTTTCCGCAAAACTGGGTTATACCTTCCCGATTTTGTCGGATCCTAATGCGGACGTAATTCGACGTTACGATCTCCTGCATCCTCATGCCGGCCCGGAGGGCCACGATATTTCGCGACCAGCCGAATTCCTAATAGATGCCAATGGAGCAGTGCGCTGGTTAAATCTTACGGAAAGCATCCTGGTCCGTGCCCGGCCGGAGCAGATGCTGAAAGAAATGGATAAGCTAGCGAGGTAAGGCAGGTGCCTAAGAGTAGAGAAAGTCTAGTTCACGCTCTCCAGAGATTGCGAAACTTGTTCCCACTCCGCTAGCATCTCGCTGAGCTCGCGGCGGCGCTCCTCGAGCCGAGTTGTCAGCCGGACAGTCTCTTCGGCGCTTACGAAGGTCAAGACACCTTGCTCGAACTCGCTAATGTCTTTCTCGGCGCGTGAGATCTCTAGTTCGAGTTCCTTGCGCCGATCTTCCATCTCGCGCAGTTTATAGGGGTTGATCTTTGGCTTTTTTGGTTTTGGCGGCGAGACTGACTCGGCCGAGTTGCCATTCCCGGATGGCTTGGTGGCAGCCGCCTCCGGCATGGTGGCAGGGATCTCTCCTCGGTTCTGCTTCCGCCATAGGTAGTCTTCGTAGTTTCCGGGGAAAACGTGTACCTCTCCGGCGCCAATCTCGAACACACGAGTCGCGAGTTTGTCTATGAAGTAGCGGTCGTGCGAGACGAATACCACGGTGCCTTTGAATTTCTCCAATGCTTCCAGCAGCACATCTTTAGCCCGCAGATCGAGGTGGTTCGTGGGCTCATCCAGCAGAAGAAAATTCGAGGGCTGCAGCAGCATGCGGGCCAGGGCATACCGATTTCGCTCCCCGCCGGAGAGCACCCCGAGCCGTTTGAAAACATCGTCCGCCGAGAAAAGAAAGCACCCCAGCAGGTTGCGCAACTCCGTCTGGGTGGAATGGCGCGCCACCTGCCAAATGTCATCGAGCATGCGCGCGTCCGGATTGAGTTCCTTGTACTGGTCCTGCGCGAAGTAGTCCGGCTCCACGTTGTGGCCCAGGCGCAGTTCGCCTGCAGTCACCGGTTCAGCGCCGGCCAGCAACTTGATCATGGTGGATTTGCCGGCTCCGTTCACGCCCACCAGGGCCACGCGGTCGCCGCGTTCTATAACGAAGTCCACCCCACGAAAAACTTCCTTCGCGCCATAACTCTTGGCCACTCCTTTGAATTCCGCGACAATGCGCCCACTGGGCTTGGGCTGCGGAAATGAAAAGTGGATCGTCTTCTCGTCCGGCGGGACCTCGATGCGCTCGATTCGTTCCAGCTCCTTAATACGGCTCTGTACCTGCTTCGCCTTGGTGGCCTGGTAACGGAAGCGATTGATAAATACTTCCAGCTGCTCGATCCGGTCACGTTGGTTCCGGTATGCGGCTTCCAGTTGCGTCTTGCGCTCGTTTTTCTGCTTCAGGAATTGCTCGTAATTTCCCGTATAGAAGGTCACCCGCTTGTTCCAGATTTCCGCGGTCTTGCTGACGGTCACGTCGAGGAAATAACGATCGTGTGAAATCAGCACATAGGCATACGGATACTCTTCCAGGTACTCCTCCAGCCAGTTGCGGGCTTCAAGATCCAGGTGGTTCGTCGGTTCGTCCAGCAATAACAGGTTCGGCTTTTGCAGCAGCAGCTTGGCCATGGCGAGCCGCATTTGCCAGCCGCCGCTAAATTCTTCTGTGCGCCGTGTCCAGTCTTCTTTGCCAAAACCCAGTCCCACCAGCACTGCCCCGACTTGCGCCTCTAGGGCATATCCGTCGCGCGCATGGAACTCGCCCTGAATGCGGTGGAACCGGTCGGCAATCTGGTCGTACTCGGCACTGGTATGGTCCACCTCAGACATGCGGGTGGTGAGCGACTCCATCTCCCGCTCCATGGCATGCAAGTCATCGAATACGGACATGCACTCTTCAAATACAGTGCGCCCGGAGAGAGTTAGCCCGTCCTGCGGAAGGTATCCTGCGGTGATCCCCTTCATGGCCGTCATGGAGCCATAGTCGAGCGATTCCAGGCCCGCGAGGACCTTGAGGAGCGTAGATTTCCCGGTGCCGTTCGCGCCCACCAGGCCTATGCGATCGCGGGGCGTGATCAGCCAATCGAGATTTTCGAAGAGAATTTTAGGGCCGAAGCGCTTTCCGGCCGCGGATAGTTGAATCATTCAGTACAGCTATTGTCTCAGAGCGGCATGTTTTTCGGAAACTTCAACATCTGGGCCTTCGGGCGCCCAAGCGCCGTTTCACGCCCCGCCGTTGGGCCGAATAGCAAAAACATGCTCCCAATACAGGAATTCGAGCATCAACACAACGGGCCGCCGAGTCTTGTTTGACGGGCTATGCAATAATGTCGCCCGGCTCATGTTGCGAAATTTAAGGAGAACTTCGATGGCGAAGAAAGAATCTCGCGGAAATCACAAACAGAATATCATCAGCGCGCAACCTCGGCTTCATCAGAAAGCGCGCGAAATTCAGGCATATGGCACGGTCGAGTTCCTGCTGCCCCTCGATCTGGAAGAGCCCGTTCGTCTGGAGATGACCGAGCAGCTCAACGTGCTATTGGCCGATACCATGACCTTGCGCGACTTGTACAAGAAATCGCACTGGCAGGTTGCCGGCCCAACTTTTTATCAACTGCATCTGCTCTTCGACAAGCACTTCGATGAGCAGGTGGAACTCGTAGATGCGATCGCCGAGCGCATCCAGTTGCTGGGCGGCGTCAGCATCGCCATGGCGCCGGACGTGGCGGAAACCACTCGCATCGAACGTCCTCCCCGCGGTCGCGAAGAGGTTCCCGTGCAGCTTTCCCGCCTGCTGGACGCTCACAAGGTCGTGATCTCAGGCACTCGAAAACTGGCTCGCCGTGCTTCCACTCTGGGCGACGACGGCACGAACGACCTGCTGATTAGCGAGGTTCTCCGCACCAACGAGCTGCAGGTCTGGTTTTTGAGCGAGCACCTGGTGAATGTGCCGCTGGTGGAAGCGGAAGATCCCGGTCTGAAATCGCGTTCCGCCTAAATCAAGGAAGCCTTGGACATCACGGTGCCCCCCAATAGGGCGGGAGTGATGACCAAGGCATTTTCTTGGGTGCCCGGCTGAAGAAAATTCAGCGCACATGTCCCTGTCCACTCGCTCAGCATGAAAAACCTGAAGCAGTATCTGGTGAAGCCGGGCAAAAAGGTAAAGCTTGCAGACTTAGATCCCGGCTATACCGCAGACGTGAAGGATTCGAAGCACGCCGACAAGTTGCTGGAGAAGCATCGCCAGCGGTTGTTTGACCTGCAGGAGCTGCTCTACGCAGAAGATAAGCACGCTTTCCTGGTAGTGCTTCAGGGGCTGGATGCAGCCGGCAAAGATGGCACCATCCGCCACATTTTCACTGGCCTGAACCCACAAGGCTGCACTGTTACGCCGTTCAAACAACCTGTAGGCGAAGAGACGCAGCACGATTACCTGTGGCGCGTCCACAAGGCGGCACCAAAGCGCGGAATGATTGGTATTTTTAACCGGTCACATTACGAAGAGGTGCTGGTGGTGCGCGTACATCAGCACTTGTCGCGCGGCGAACTCAAGCGCAGGTTCGAGCACATCAACGACTTTGAGCGGCTGTTGGCCGAGACTGGTACTACGATTGTTAAGTTCTTCCTCCACATCAGCCGCGAGGAGCAAGCGAAGCGGTTGCTAGCGCGCCTGGAGCACCCCAAGAAATACTGGAAGGTCAACGAGGGCGATCTGATTGAGCGTAAGTTCTGGGATCAATACGAGGATGCTTATGAGGATGTTTTTCACCACTGCAGCACGAAGTACGCGCCTTGGTACATTATCCCGGCCGACAAGAAATGGTTTCGCAACGTCGTAATCTCGCGGATTCTGGTGGAAACACTAAAGGGTTTAAAGATGGATTATCCCAAGCAGCCGCAATGGCAGCCGTTTCCCGCCCTCAGCACGTCCAAAAGTCAAGCTCGGCTATCACGCTAAACCGTGATACGGATCACATCATCCCTCTGGTCCCGGAAGCATGATGTGCTCGAATCGGGCGCATGGTGCAACGATTCGGGCCTCATGAGAGGCAGCCCCTCGCAGCAGGAAAACAGTCGAGGGCACCGGCATAATAAATCGTCGATAGACCGTGCGCCCGACGAGAAATGCCGTTTTCGGAGGCCAAAGATCCAGAGTGTTTGATGTACAGCAAGATAGTTCTTTATAGAAAGGAGCCCTCCTATGTTCGCACGCATGTTGGAACTGGTCGTAAAACCGGAGAAGAAACCCGAACTGTTCAAGAGAGTGAAAGAAGAAATTCTTCCCATCCTGAACAGATATGACGGTTTCGTGGACATCCTCGCATTTGAAAACGAGACCGAGCCCACGAAGGCTGTCACCATTACGCTCTGGCACACCAAGGCAAACGCCGAGCGTTATGAGCGGGAGTTCTTCCCCAAGGTGAAGCAGATCGTTGAGCCGTACCTGATGGTTCCGGTCACGGTAAAGTATTTCAAGCTGGAGACCACCATCTCGGACAGGCTGCTCTCCGCAGTTGCGGCTTGATGACCTGTATCAAACCCGGCAGGTGTGAACCTGCTGGGTTTTTCTTTTGGTCACAAATATTTCAGTGTCGCTGCAATCAACTGCTGGGTTCCATGGTAAGGATCGCCCGCGCCTTCCCACTCCATGGAGCAATATCCGCGAAACCCGCTCGCCTTCAGGATGCCAAAGGTCTTGGGCACGTCCACCCGCTCAACCTTCCCCTTGTCCCCTACTTCTGAATCTTTTACGTGACAAATGTTGTAGGCGTGCTTAAACATTGCCGCAACCGCCCTGTAATTGAAATCGGCATTGCCTCCCATCATCGAGTTGCAGAAGTCAGGCAGCGCTCGCAACCACGGGCTGTTCACCTTCTCAATGACCTTCACGATGAAAAAGGCGTCCTCGCTGGTCAGATCATCATTCTCCAGGTTCACAACTACGTTCTTGCTGGCGCCATATTCAGCCACTTGTTTCAGCCCCTTGGCTGTGACCTCCACGTTAGGAGCAGAGCTCTTCGCTCCCCCAATGTGGTTTCTAATACTGGGCGAGCCAACGGCCACTGCGACATCCACCCATTTCTTTCCCAGCTCTACCGCTTTCTTCCTGACTTCCGGATCGGCATCGTAATAGCTCTCCTGCCCGCCCATCGGAATATCGACTATGTGGGAGCCGGCCTTCTCCACCGCAGTGCGAAATTCGTGCAGGTAATCGGGATCTGTGGAGCGGAAATGCATGCTTAACGGCTCAATGTTGTGGACGCCAAATCGGTCTCGCACGTGGGCGGGGAACTCCGTGAGGTCCATTCCTTTAAGCTTTGGATCGCGGTACTCGGTGTTGTACGGGCTTTCCATGTACATGCGAAATGGCCAGGAGGCAACCGCTATGCGATCATGCTTTTTGGCCGGAAATGTAATGTCTGGTACGGAGTGATTGTTAGGTGTAAGTCGCCCCGCTATCGCAGTAACACCCGGCACGACGCTGGCTCCTGCCACTGCCGCCAGGCCTGCTGACCGACGCAGAAAATCCCGTCGCGAAAACTCGCTCATTCTTTAGCTCTCCATATTGTTTAAATGCTGACCGCAGGTCGAGCCAAGCAGTATTCCACAAATTCGCCATCTCGGCTTCTTTTTCGGCGCGAACCGGAAACCCTCTCTACGCGAGGCCCTGCGCAATACTCCATTCGGCAGAATCGCCTTCGCCAACCCCGATCTTTCTGGCGTCACGGACCTTCGCTATTCCAGCCAGGAAGCTGACCGCGCCGCAGGCCAGTTGCTCGATCAGGGGCTCACATCGGTATAATTCCTGTCTTTGTCAAACACCCGGCCATACCTTTCGCCTCTGGGAGATACGCGTGTTTCAACGAGCACTATTTGTTCTTTTTGTATTTTGTTCTTTTGCGACTTTGTTAGCGTCGGCACAATCCGGCCAGTGGCTCACCTACGGACACGATCTCCAACGCTCAGGATTCACCCCGGAGGAGCGGGCGTTCTCCCCCGCGAATGTGTCCCAGCTGGGACTGATATGGAAGACGGTAGTTCCTAACCAGCCATTGTCAATGAACGGGCTGACGGCGCCCCTGGTGGTGCGCGGAGTAAAGACCCCGGGTGGTAACAAGAATCTGGTGATCGTTGCCGGGAGCTCCGACCACATGTTTGCGCTCGATGCCGAGACAGGAGAGTTGGTATGGAAGACCGAGGTCGCTGGCGAGGATCCCCGTCCGGGCGCAAGCACCTGGCTTTGCCCTTATTCCCTTAATGCCACGCCAGTCATTGATCCTGCCCGAAGTCGGGTTTTCGTTATTGCGAGCGACGGTCGCCTGCACACGCTCGCGCTCGCGGATGGCAGCGTGCTTATTCCCCCCATTCAGTTCGTTCCCGCATTCTCCAAGATGTGGAGCCTCAACTATTCAGGGGGTGTGCTCTACACCAGTCTCTCGCAAGACTGCAACAACGTGCGTTCAGGGATCGTCGCTCTTGACCCGGAGGCGCCCGGAAAACCTGTCGTCAGGTTCTACAGTGCGGGCCAATGCGAAAAATCCTTTTGCGGTGCCGGGATCTGGGGACGCGGCGGACCTTCCATTGATTTCGACGGTTTCATTTACGGCGCGGCCGGAGACGCCGATTTCAAGCCCGAGGCCAACGCTTTTGGCGACACCATCCTCAAACTGGTGCCGCGCACGCTACAGCTTGCCGGCTATTACACCCCCTCAAACTGGGAATATCTAACCCGTCGCGACCTGGATATGAGCACATCCACACCGGTGATCTTTCGCTGGCGCGATCGCGTGCTCACCGCTGTGGGTGGAAAAGAGGGCGCCATCTATGTGGCCGATATCGCCACCATGTCTGGCCCAGATCATCATGCTCCCGCTTATATTTCTCCCCGCTACACGAACAAGGAACAAACGTTCGAAAAGAACGGCATCTGGGGCGAGATGAGCGTATGGAAGGACAACACCGGCCAGACCTGGCTGTATGTTCCCTCATGGGGATTGCCCACAGAAGCCGCCCAGTTCCCGCAATCCTACGGTCCGGTCAAAGCAGGCAGCATAATGGCCTTTAAGATAGTCGCCGGAGCCCAAGCCAAACCTGTGCTGCAGCCTGCGTGGATTTCAAGAGACATCTCCGTCCCCGACCCGGTTTCAATTGCCGGAGGAGTGGCTTTTGTCCTCGGCACGGGCGAGAACACGGAGCAGGTTCGCAACGGAGACATCTCACAGCTGCTCGAAAAGCGCGAGCTACGTAATCAAGGTCACGCAATTCTGTACGCGCTCGACGCCCGCACCGGCCGCGAACTCTGGTCTAGTGGTGACACGATCGCCGGCTGGACGCATTTTTCTGGCCTCGCCGTGGCTGACGATAAAATACTTGCCACCACTCACGACGGCGCCGTCTACGCCTTCGCATTGCGCGCTCCGGGCGCTCCCGCGCCCCGGACGACCATTGTTCCCGGGCCGCCTCCCCCAACCAGTACGGTGGAAGCTGCTCCCGAAACTCCTAAAGCCGAACCTCGACCGGCAACGGTCCCAGAATGCGGCGATACCAACGCTCTTTTTGCCAAAACGTGCGCGTCCTGTCATGGCGCTGAGGGACGGGGAGTTTCGGCAGTGCATACTCCGAACTTTACCGATCCGGCATGGCAGCGCGCCAAAGGCGACGCTGAGCTTCTGGACGCGGTGAAGAACGGGACCGACGGTGGCATGCCCGCCTTCGGCGACAAGCTAACCGCAGAGCAAATAGATCGCCTGGTTCACTGCATGGTGCGCGGCTTCGCCAAACCACAGGCACGCTGACCGGCTCTGGCGCCTGTTTTCAACGGCGTAATATCGCTGCAACATGGCCAGGAGCACCTGATTTTCACCATAGACGGGCAGCAGCAGTATCCCCTTTGATAGTGGTCACATCCCAATAGTGAAGTCTCACACGACCCAAATTGGAGTTGCCGCTGCCGGGACGGCGGCTTAAGAGGGGCAAAATGACGGTCAAGGAAGGTGTGTACGTTCTTGAACCTAGTGAGGGGGAACTTGTTTTAGAGTTTGAGGAAGGTGGTCCGGTCTTTTACCGCCAATGGAACGGCAGAGTCGAATTCCGCACGGCTATCTTCCCGTGGCGACCTCTGGCCAGCAACGAAGTCCAACAGCACCTAATTCTAGATACCCCGGTTGCAGATTGGCTGCAACGTCGCTTACCCGAATTCGGCCTCGAAGCTGCCGCCTGATGCTGCCTTGGGCACAGTGGTGCTTCCGCGTGGCAAGCGAATCGCCTACTGAGGCGCAATGTTAGTCTTACCGCATGTCTGCGGTTCTGGTCCTGCGCGAGTCAGAAATCCGGCGCCTGCTCGACCCCGCCGCATGCGTGCAGGCGGTTGAAGAGGCGCTCGCTGCTTATTCGAGTGGCAAAGCAGAGCTGCCCGCAGTTATTGGCCTCGACATACCTGAGCATCGCGGCGAAATTCACATAAAAGCTGGGCACCTCCACGGCGGCAGTCACTACGCCGTAAAAATCGCTTCCGGTTTTCCCGAGAATACTGAGCTCGGAATTTCGCCCAACGGCGGCATGGTGCTGGTGTTCGATGCCATGACCGGTGCTCCCGCAGCCTTCCTGCTTGATAACGGATTCATCACCGATTTGCGCACCGCCGCCGCCGGAGCGGTTGCTGCCAAGCACTTAGCTCGCAAGGAAATTCATTCTGTCGCCGTGATCGGATCAGGCGGCCAGGCCCGCTATCAGACCGAGCTTATCTATCTGGTGCGAGAATTCCGTGAGGTAAAAGTCTGGGGTCGTGACCCGGGGAGAACAGCTCGGTGCGTGGATGATCTCAAAGCCCGCTTCCAACTGCTGGGCAACGACAAGGGAATTAGCTTTCGCACGGCCGGATCAGCACGCGAAGCAGCCGCAGGCGCCGACCTGGTTGTGACCACCACGGCCAGCCGCCGGCCGCTGGTCCAGGCCGAGTGGCTCAAGGCGGGAGCTCTGATCATTGCTGTCGGCTCCGACGCGCCTGATAAACAGGAACTTGAGGTTGACGTGCTCGCTCGCGCCGACCGCATCATTGCCGACAGCATCCCACAGTGCATACGGCTGGGCGAAATCCATCACGCCCTCGAGGCCGGTGCCATCTCGAAAGAAAAAATATGCGCCGAACTGGGCGAGATAGCTTCCAGCGGCAAACCCGGTCGCCGCACCGAACAAGAAATCATCGTTTGCGATCTCACCGGCGTGGGTGTGCAGGACGTCGCCTCCGCGGCCCTGGTGCTTGCACGCGCCCGTGCCGCCGGCGTGGGCGAACGGCTGCAACTCTGAAAGATCACAAGAAGATTTCGCTAGTTAAAGCTGGAGCGAGCTACTCCGGACGTGTGAACTGCGGTGGAAGCGTGGGCCTCCAGGCCCCCGAAAAAGCTCCACAAATAATGCGGGCTTTGGCAACGCAGCTCTACGCCGCCCCGCTTCTTGTCGCGGCTACCCGCATTTGCCGCGGCGCGGCTTTCTTCTGCAGCTCTTCAAGAGTTAAATCCACCCGCGCCAGACCGCGCAATGTGTGCTCAATGTCATACCCATACCCGATACGGATATATTTACCCATCGCAAAATGTTCTCCGGGCGTAATTAACACTGAACGCTCTTGAATCAATTTTGTCATCAGCGCCTCGGACTTTATCGGCAGCTTGTAGCCAACATACGCAATCGCTGCCGCAACCGGGGGAATATAGGTAAAGATGTCGTCGTGCGTATGGATCCAGCGTTCTAGTGCCGGCAGTTGCTTGCGGATGATTGCCCGAGTGCGCTGCAGGATTTTCTCCCGCCGCATCGGCTCCATCACGATTCGCGCCAGATGCTCCGAAACCGTGCTCGGCGACAGCGTCGTGTAGTCGTGATAACTGCACACCTTTGCAATCATCTTCGGTGGACCAACAATCCATCCCAGCCGCAGCCCCGGCATTCCGAACGCCTTCGATAATCCGGATGTGATCAGCAGCTTGTCAAAGCGTCCCCAGAAAGTCGGCGTGAGCGGCCCGCCAGCTTCCGCGCCGCGGTAGATCTCGTCCACCAGCAACCAGGCATTCGCCTTTCGCGCCACGGCAACTATTTCGTCCATTTCTTCTTCCGTCAGTACCGCGCCCGTAGGATTGTTGGGATTGCACACCGTGATGAGCTTGGTCTTTTTGCTCACTGCCCGGCGCAGACCCTCGAGATCCAGCCCCCAACGCATTTTGCCATTCTCTCGCCGGGGTTTCAGCCAGAATGCGTCGGCGCGTCCGGCGTAAGCTCGGGCCAATCCCCAGGTCTGCATGTAGTTGGGCAGCATGACAGCGGCACGGTCAGTCTTTTCCAGCAGTCCCCAGACCGAAATGTAGTTAGCCTCCGACCCTCCGTTTGTGACGGTCACATGGTCCGCGGTAGCGCCGGGGTACCAAGTCGCGATGTTTTGCCGCAACTCTGGGGAGCCATTGGAATACGCGTATTTCAGTCCAAGCGACAGAAACTTCGCCGCATCCTCAGCGCCCCCCAGCACCTCCTCGATGCGCACCGGCAAGACGCCGCTTTCGGAGAGGTTGTACTCCACCTCGTTCTCAAACAGGCACTGCGTCCGTTCCATCTTGAAAAGATCAATGCGCACGTGGCCTCCTTGGCCGCTGATCGGGTTTGTGTAACGCGGTTAGCTCAACCGCGCCGACTTTAACAGACTGCACAACTGCTGTAAACGCGCTCGCTGCTCGGCACTTTCTTAGCCAAAGCCAAGCCGCTTCTTGCGCCGGCAATAGGCCTCTCATAGACTGGCCTCGTTATGCGAGCGATGGTGCTGCAAGCGCCGAAGAATGCAGACGAAAATCCGTTGCGCCTGCTCGACATCACCCCTCCTTCTCCGGACGCTCGCGAAATTTGCGTTCGCGTTCAGTATTGCGGTGTTTGTCACACCGATTTGCATATCGTCGAGGGTGAGCTTCCATTACCCAAGCTGCCGCTTGTGCCCGGCCACCAAATCGTAGGGGTGGTAGAGGCCCTCGGCAGCAACGCGCACAAATTCCGTGAAGGTGACCGCGTCGGCATTCCCTGGCTGCACTCCACCGACGGCGTTTGCAGATACTGCCTGTCCGGCAACGAGAACCTTTGTGATCACGCGCGATTCACTGGCTACCACGTAGATGGTGGATACGGAGAGACAACTATCGTTGCCGAAGACTTCGCTTACGCGCTTCCTCACAGTTTTTCTGGAGCTAACGCCGCGCCGCTGCTTTGCGCCGGCATCATCGGCTACCGTTCATTTCGGTTGAGCAATGTACAGAAGGGGGAGCTGTTGGGTCTGTACGGTTTCGGCGCATCCGCACACATCGTTCTCCAATTTGCGCGCTACCTGGGTTGCGAAGTGTACGTTTTCTCCCGCACCTCGGCCCATCGCGAATTAGCGACGAGCTTAGGTGCAGCGTGGGTAGGCGGAAGTGACGAAAAACCTCCACACCAACTGGATGCAGCCATCATCTTTGCGCCCGCTGGACAATTGGCCATAACAGCGCTGAGCGCTGTCCGGCGAGGGGGAACGGTTGCCCTGGCAGGCATCACAATGAGTCCTATCCCGCAATTTAGTTATGCTGCCATCTACCACGAGAAAATCTTGCGTAGTGTGGCGAACAGCACCCGCAGGGACGCCCTCGACTTTCTGGAGCTGGCCGCCGAGGTGCCGGTGCACACAGAGATCGAAGTATTCCAACTGGAGCAGGCCAATCTGGCCCTGCAAAAGCTCAAGCACAGCCAGATAAAAGGCGCCGCGGTGCTGCGGGTTGCGACTTGACCCTGCCAAACCCGCTCCTTCCGTTGTACCATTGCGGGTTGCGCGTCTCCTGATCTTCGATCCGAGGCCTCTGAATGCCCCAAGATGCAGCCACCGTCCAGCCACAATCCAACATTGACTCCGTCCTCCAGGAGAGCCGCAGTTTTCCTCCTCCAGTTGAATTTGCCCGCCAGGCGCATGTAAACAGTTTGGAGGAATACCACCGCCTCTACGATTTGGCGGACTCTGATCCCGAAGCATTCTGGGGAGCAATTTCCCGCGATCTACACTGGTTCAAACCCTGGGAAAAGGTTCTGGAGTGGAAAGCGCCCTGGGCGAAGTGGTTTGTTGGCGGCCAAATCAATCTTTCCTATAACTGCCTCGATCGCCATGTCGCTACTTGGCGCAAGAACAAAGCCGCCATTATCTGGGAAGGTGAGCCTGGTGACACCCGCACCCTTACCTATCAGCAGCTGCACACTGAGGTACAGCGCTTTGCCAATGTTCTGAGGTCACTCGGAGTTGCCAAAGGCGACCGGGTGGCAATTTACATGGGCATGGTACCGGAACTGCCGATTGCGATGCTGGCCTGCGCGCGGATCGGAGCGGTGCACTCGGTTGTGTTCGGAGGTTTTTCTGCCAACGCTCTAGTGGATCGCATCACCGACGCTCAAGCCAGCGCTGTCATCACGCAAGATGGCGGGTTCCGCCGTGGCTCCGAAGTTCCGCTGAAAAAGGCGGTCGACGAGGCGCTGCCCTCATGCCCCTCAGTGAAAAGTGTAGTCGTCTATCGTCGCACCGGAAGTAAAGTCCACATGGAGCCCGGTCGCGATCATTGGTGGCACGAGTTGATGGCGGGCGAGACCAACGCGATCTGTCCCGCCGAGCCGCTCGACGCCGAACACCCCCTCTATATTCTTTACACCTCGGGCACCACCGGTAAACCCAAGGGCGTGGTCCACACCACCGGCGGCTATTCCGTCGGCACTTACATCACCACGAAGCTGGTATTTGATTTGAAGGACGAAGACACCTATTGGTGTACTGCCGACATCGGTTGGGTCACGGGACACAGCTACATTGTGTACGGTCCGCTGCAGAACGGCGCCACCACCCTGATGTACGAGGGAGCGCCGAACCATCCCGAGCCCGACCGGTTCTGGCACATGATTGACCGCCATCAGGTCACGATTTTCTACACCGCTCCTACCGCGATCCGCACCTTTGTTAAATGGGGCGAGCAATGGCCACGCCGTCACAAGCTCGACAGCCTTCGGCTGCTGGGTACAGTCGGCGAGCCCATCAACCCGGAAGCCTGGATGTGGTATCGCGACGTCATCGGCCACAACCGTTGCCCCATCGTGGACACCTGGTGGCAAACCGAGACTGGCATGATGATGATTACTCCGCTGCCGGGGGCGATTTCCGCCAAGCCCGGTTCGGCCACCCGCCCATTTCCAGGTGTAGCCGCTGACGTGGTCACCCGCGAAGGCAAGCCGGTTCCGCTGGGCTCAGGCGGGTATCTGGTGATCAAGAAGCCCTGGCCTGCGATGCTGCGTACCATCTACGGCGATCCCGACCGCTACGTCAAACAATACTGGTCGGAAATTCCCAATATTTATTTCACTGGCGACGGCGCTCGCAAAGATAAGGACGGCTACTTCTGGATCATGGGCCGCGTAGACGACGTCATCAACGTGGCTGGCCACCGCTTGAGCACGATGGAAGTGGAGTCAGCGCTGGTGGCTCATCCCAAGGTGGCTGAAGCCGCCGTCGTCGGTCGCCCCGATGATGTAAAAGGTCAGGCAATTTCCGCTTTCGTCACGTTGGAGCAGGGGAATGCTCCCTCGCCCGAACTCAAAGAAGAACTGCGCCGCTGGGTGGCAAAAGAAATTGGTGCCCTCGCTAAGCCAGACGATATTCGCTTCTCCGACGTTTTGCCCAAGACCCGCTCCGGCAAGATCATGCGTCGTCTTCTGCGCGAGCTGGCCAGCAGCGGCGAGGTCAAAGGCGACGTGACTACGCTTGAGGACTTGAGCGTCATTGCCAAACTGCGTGAGAGCGAAGAAACATAAATCAAAGCCCCGCGTCCTCCTCTGTCCGCCGACTTACTTTGAAGTCCGTGGCATTACCAATCCGTACATGAAAGATGCGCCGCCGGTTGACCATGCGAAGGCGTTGGCGCAATGGGATGCTCTCCGCCGTGCATTCGACGACGCCGGCTTTGTGACCCACACCATTGATCCTGTCCCAAATCTGGAAGACATGGTGTTTACTGCCAATCAGATATTCGTGGGACATTCCCCCAAACACGGCAAGTTCGCCGTCCCCAGCCAAATGCGCTTTGCCTCCCGCCGTCTCGAGGTGCCGTATTTTGTCGAATGGTTCAGGGCTCGCGGATACCAGATCATAGATCTGGATCTCGGGGACGAATTCCTCGAGGGCCATGGAGACTTGCTCTGGGACGCCGACGGGTCACGGATTTGGGCTGGCTATGGCTACCGCTCTTCGCGCGGCGGCGTAGAGAAATTTGCTGACGCCATGCGCCAGGTCGAGATTCCTGTGACTCCGCTTCAGCTTGTGGATCCTTATTTCTATCACCTTGACACCTGCTTCTCCCCACTAAAGCCCGGAGCAGTCATGATTCACCCTGGTGGATTTTCCCCAGCTGCTTTGGCCACCATTCGCGGCGCTTTTCCCCGCATTTACGAAATAGATCGGGAAGATGGCTTGGGGTTCGCGTGCAACGGGACCGTCGCAAATGGCAGGTTCATCATCTCCCACCTGACAGAATGCGTCGCCGCAGCTCTGAAAAAAGAAGGCCTGACGCCCGTAGTGGTTGATACCTCGGAGTTTGAAAAGTCCGGCGGCAGTGTCTTTTGTATGAAGCTTTTCTTCGATTGAGCCACTCCGCATACCGGCTACTCCCGATTTACCGCAGAGAAGGTCCCGCATTCCGCCCCCCATGACAACTTTCTCCACACACTCTGGCTCTAACTCTTAACAGGTTAAGTGTGACATAGCTTCAGGGAGCTGAATGTGAGACATACGTTCGAACTGTTTTTATTGACTCTGTTGGCAGTCTGCTTGGGTACCGGTTGTGGCGGCGTGAAGGGCCTGACCTCACCAGGCGGCAGCCCTCCGCCTCCGCAGGCGGTTAAGCACGTTTTCTTTGTAGTCGAAGAAAACCACAGCTACTCTAGCGTGATCGGCAGTACGGCGATGCCGTTTCTAAATAGTTTGGCCAATCAGTACGGGTTGGCGACTAACTATTTCGCCAATCTGCATCCTTCAATTAACAACTACTTTTTATTGACCACCGGCAAAATAATCACGCAAGATCTCCTGCCCGTCCCCGACTCGTTCAGCGGTATCGTGAACGACGACAACATCGTCCGCGAGCTCATCTCCGCGGGCAAGACCTGGAAGTCATATGCACAGAGCTTGCCTGGTGTCGGCTACACCGGGCCTGATGCTTATCCCTACCTCGAGCGGCACAATCCGGCTTCTTATTTCAGCGACGTGAGAAATAGCGCCGTGCAAGTTGCCAATCTTGTGCCATTTACCCAGTTTGCTGCCGATCAGACCAACGGAACATTGCCGAATTTCTCTTTTATCGTGCCGGACGCGCAGCACAGCGCCCACGATTGTCCGGACGGCACCCAGAACTGTCCCGATGCTGTCCGACTCTCGAATGCAGACAATTGGCTGCGTTCCAACATCGGCCCGCTGATTTCCAGCCCGGCCTTTCAACAGGATGGGTTACTGGTGATTGTCTTTGACGAATCTTTCGCCAGCGACCTGCGGTTTGGAGGCGGTCACGTGGCAGCCATTGTGGCCGGTCCAAGGGTCAAGAAGTCCTTCAAATCGCAGACTTTCTTTCAGCATCCCAGCACGCTGCGGCTGCTGGTGGAAAGCAGCGGCGCGGCCGACTTGCCCGGCCTCTCGGCCATCGCTCCCGATATGGGTGAGTTCTTCAAATAATCCGAAAAGTGCAGGACCGAGCACTACCCATTCTCCTGGGAGCGGACTGTGCTCTCAAAACGCCAGGGAGCTGGTCGCGTGGACAGCCCACGCTACCAACTCCTTGACCGTGCCGCTCTCCCCCGTGGGACCAGCACGGTGGCATTCGTTGGGCCGCAAGCACTGGCGTGAACAGCCGCTACGTGGCACGCGCCATGCCGCGTCCGGAGCCATCAACTGGGCCGCAATCCGTGTGACGATTGTTCCGATTGTGCTGCAGAAAACAATTCAACGCAGTGACCCGAGTCACGACCGTAAGTGACTCTGTGGAAAACTCGAAAACTGGGGACTGCCCCTGCCTACCTCATACTCTCTTCCACTTCGCTGATCCAGTTCGGACGCTTCAGTACTTCGCGCGGCTTCGGCCCGTCCGCAGCGCCCACGATTCCATCGCGCTCCATCAGATCAATCAGGTGTGCGGCCCGTCCATAGCCGATCCGCAGCCGCCGCTGCAGCAGGGAAGTGGAGGCCTTGCCAAACTCCAGCACTAGCCGCACGGCATCTTCGTACATCGGATCGTGTTCCGCCTCTCCTTCTTCGCCCCCGTCACCCGCAGCGCTCGCCTCGCCTTCCTCTTTCGGCGCCTCCAGAAATGCCTGCTGATATTCCGCCGTTCCCTGCGAGCGCCAAAACTCCACCACCGCCGCAATCTCTTTTTCCGTGACAAAAGGCGCGTGCAGACGGTGCACCCGCGCCGAGCCCGACGGCAAATACAGCATGTCGCCGCGTCCCAGCAGTGCTTCCGCCCCGTTCGCATCGAGAATCGTCCGCGAATCTACCTTGGTCGCCACCCGGAACGAAACTCGCGCGGGGAAATTCGCCTTAATCAGCCCGGTAATAACGTCCACTGAGGGCCGCTGCGTCGCCAGCACCAGGTGAATTCCCACCGCGCGCGCCATCTGTGCCAGCCGGGTAATGGACTCTTCCACGTTGCTCTGGTCGAGCATCATCAGGTCGGCCAGTTCATCAATAATGATCACGATATATGGCAATGGCCGCTCTTCTGAGCCTTCGTCAAAAAGGCTAGGCGTATCTTCGTCGAAAAGATGGTTGTACTGGTCAATATTGCGGACGCCCTTTTGCGCCAGCAGCTTCAGCCGGCGCTCCATCTCCCGCACCGCGTTGCGCAATGCGTTCGCCGCCAACTTTGGCTCGGTGATAATGGGCGTATAAAGATGCGGCACGCCTTCGTAATTGCCCAGCTCCAGCCGCTTCGGATCCACCAGAATCAGCCGCACCTGCTCCGGCGTCGCCTTATACAGCATAGACATGATCATGGCATTGATGGCCACGCTCTTGCCCGCGCCGGTTGAGCCCGCGATCAGCAAGTGCGGCATCGTGCCCATGTCCGCCACTGTGATTCGCCCATTGATGTCCTTGCCCATGGCCAGGGTGAGCTTCGACTGGCACGCCGCGTACTCCTGCGACTCGATCATCTCCCGCAGCCAGATGGTCTCGCGCTGCCGGTTCGGGACCTGAATGCCTACCGTTGATTTCCCCGGCATGCGCTCCACCAGGATGCTCTCCGCCCGCAGCGCCAGGCACAGATCGTCGGTCAGGCTGATGATGCGGCTGTACTTGATACCCGCTTCCGGCTTGAATTCAAACGTGGTCACCACCGGCCCGGGATTGATCTGCGTCACCTGCCCATGCACGTCGAACTCGGCGTACTTCTGGGTGATCATCTGGGCCAGCATCTTCAGTTCGTCTTCGTCAATGACCTGCTGTTCGTCCGGACGATGCAATAGACTGCTCGAAGGCAGCTTGTACCCGCCGGCGATCCGCGGCAGCGTCGTCTTGGGCTGGGCGGATGCGTCGGCACGCTCTGCCACCTCGGGTTCTGGCTCCGGCTGCGGCTCAGCCGGTTCGGTTCCCAGCACCTGCGCCGCATGGCGCGAAAGCGCCTCTGAGCGCCGCTCCTCTTCGTCTTCGCGGTCGATACCCGATTTCCCAACCATTGTTGTCTGCTTGCCCGGGACCAGTTGCGCCGTTACCACCGGCTTGGCAGCGCGCCGCCGGTCAAGCTCCTTCTGCAGCTTCTCTTTGCGCTTGGCGGTGCGCCAGTCTTTCCAGCGCTCCCACAGCGCAATGGCAAAGCCAAAATGCGACGGTAGCCACACCTGCATCGCGCTGAAAGAAAACGCCGTGGAGAGGTAGAGCGCCACCGCAATCACCGTGATCGAAATAATGTAAGCGCCGATCAGGTTCAGGTAATGGATCAGAAAATCGCCCATCACCCGGCCCAGCAACCCTTCCACTGGAATCTCGTGCCGCCAGCGCAGGTGACCGGGCAGCAGCGCTAGGAGCGCCGGCACAAATGCCAGCAGCCATACCGCTCCCATGGCTTTGGCAATCGGCGACGAAGTTCGCCGCGAGCGGAACCAGCGCGCCCCCAGCATGGCCAGCACAAACGGCAGGATGAACACTCCGATGCCAAAGAATTGCAGAAACAGGTCGGAGGCGATGGCGCCGGCAATGCCAATCCAGTTGCGGGCGGCGTGCGAGCTGGTGAGAGAAGACGCGCTGTTGAACGAGGGGTCGAGCGGCGAGTACGACGCCAGCGCGAGGAACAGGAGGGCCGCGGAGACGATCAGCAAAAACCCAATCAGCTCATTGAGCCGCCGGTTGCTGGTCGGCACGAGGGCGCTTGAAAGATATCTCATAGGCGCAGGGCACACTTCCATGATGACGTCGCTTCAGCCACAGCCAAAGACACACCTTCACCCGTGTGCATCGCATTACGCCAGAGCCAGACGATTATGCCAAAAACCTTAGTCCGGGAAAGGAAATATTCTGAGGCTAGTGACGAGTTAGGTGACGGGGGGGACAAAACAGGCCCCGTTCAGCCCTTAGTACAAGGAAATAACCCGGTAGGTTATTTAAAAAATGGCAGCACATCGAGTGGTCCGAATATAGGTAAGTCGTTGACTGGTATAGAAGGGAGGGGGATAGTTCGCGCGAGCCTTGCCAAACTTCATGCCGGCGTCAAGTACATTGATCAACGTACACTGGGGAGCACGATGAGAATCTTGAACATTGTCAGCGGAATTGCGGTTCTACTCACCACGCTGCACCTAGGACATGGGGTGCACTTCTTTCTTACCACCCAGCCTCATGCCGGCGCTGCTTTTTGGGCAGGGATGACGACGGCTGTGGTGGTCGGCACCTTCTCATTCATTGGTGGCTTTTTATTGCTGAGGCGAAGCTGCTGAATCCCGGACCCTCCTGGTGTCAGCAACACCACGGTGGGATACGCAAGAATTGTGCTTTATCTGAAATCGGTGTGCATGTGGAAGAAAAATAACCACACGAAAAATCCGGCCAGAGAAAGCAACAGTGCGCACCAGGCAATGGAGAGCAGGGACAGCATTTTGCGCGTGCCGTGCCCAGTGGAGAATGACCTCGTTAATAAGACGATTGCGGTTGCAGGGACTATGAACACCGTCGCCAAGCCTACCGTACAGAGTACCTCGCTCCATCCCCCCGCTACCGCACCCAGCCCCGTAGCTTTCTGCGATTCCATTCCCTTGAAGGCGTTGTACACCCCGAACAAAAAGAAGGGAAGCGATGGGAGCCAGGCGAGCGCGACGCCCCAAAGAAAGCGTTTCCTTTTCAGATCGTCGGTGTGAACTTCTTCCATGTGGCAGGAGAGGTTGTCACAACCTCAGAACAAAAAGCAAGTAAGGTCTTTCTGGATTAAGAGTGCGGGTGGTCCCGGCTAAGATCTCTCACTTCCTGCTTCAGTTCTCTGAGCGCAGCCGTCAGGTCCTCGTCCTGAGGCAGAACGATAACGCGGGCCCCAGGCGCGTTCTTACCGGCCCATGCCAGCATTTCCATGCGATCCTGCACCTCAAAGCCGATGAGCACGGCGTCAAACAGAGCGGGATCATGCAAGGTGCCCAATTCCTGCTTGGCCAGGACTGAGGTGACATAGTATCCAGCCGCCCGCAACAAATGGTGTCGGTCTTCAAGCAACATTTCATCGTACCCGATGGAGAGAACCCGCTTGGACATGCGTTCTCCTGAGAACGCCAGCTATTCTTAAGTGTATAAGACTAATTCTGGTGGCACAAGTGAGAGTGCAGTAGAAAGGCAAGCGTTTTTAAGTTCGCAACATGAGAGTACTAGAAAGCGAACATGGAAAAGGCACGGCCGCTGGGCGGAATTGGGGTCGAAACAGCAAAGCTAGGGCCAGCGGCAGGGGCCCTGATTCGGTAATAGAAGTGGGGATCTCGGGGGGGAGGTCGCGTTGGGAGAGTTAGTGCACCGCGGCCTTCGCCGTCCAAATCAGCACTGCCACTCCCAGCGCGATGCGATACACCGCAAACGGCGCGAATCCCCGGCGGCGCACCCAGTTCATGAACCACGCGACCACCAGGTAGGCGACGATAAACGAAACCAAAAAACCAATCCCCAGCACCAGCCACTGGTGGGCATCCGCCGGGGCGACACCAATTTCAGTCGCGCCCGGTTTGTGGTGCAACGACTTGAAGAGATCGTAGCCGGTGGCCGCGATCATGGTAGGTATGGAAAGGAAAAACGAAAATTCGAGTGCCGCTGGTCGCGACATGCCAGCCAATTGCCCGCCGGTAATGGTCGACATGGAACGCGATGTCCCCGGAAACACTGCCGAAAACAGTTGGCAGAGGCCGATCCAGACCGCCTGTCCCAGGCTCATTTGCTCGACTTTTTCTGTGCGGAAGCCCACTATGCTCGCCTCCGACACCGCGCTGGCCGCGCCTACCGAACCCGCCGGCAACGGTCGAGGTTTTCCGTACACCGCGTCCACCACCCACATAATCACGCCGCCCACGATGAGCGAGGTCGCCATCACGTGTACGCTCTCCAGGTTTTTCCCAATCACTTTGGTCAGCAAAAATGCCGGGACAGCCGTCACCACAAAAGCAACAGTAGTCAGCGTCAGCGGATGGCTCCAAACGCTGTGCTTGCGATCAGGCCCATAGGGAAAGGTCGAAACAAAATCGCGGATGCGCTCCCGGAAATAAATTGGCACGCAGAGGATCGCGCCCAGCTGGATGACAATGGAGTACATCTTCCAATATCCGCTCGCCAGGTCCATGCCCACAAATTTCTCAAAGAGCCGGAGATGCGCAGTGGAGCTGACAGGAAGAAATTCCGTCAGGCCTTCGATGATGCCGAGTAAAAAAGAGAGCAAGTAGTCGTGCAAATTGGCTCCGGGTGGGCGCGGCCGTCAATCTGTCGCGTTGCCGTAGGTTGGAATGTTTTGCTGCATCATGTATAGCAGGGTTTGGGCGCGCGCGCCCCAGTCGCTTTGCGGATACTTGGAAACAATTTCCTGCGCTATCCGCATTCCATCAGCCTTGGCCTCGTCAGCTTTCTTGGGCTGTTCTTCGGTTTTGTAGATATCAATCAGGGCTGCGAGCCGCCAGGCGGCGTCATAAAGGGCTTCGGGAGCAGCCGTCGAATTGGGGTATTCGCGGGCGTACTTCTCGTATTTCTCGGCCTCTTTGCGGGGGCAATCGGCGCTGCCTTGCCAGTCCCCGCAAAGCTTGTTCTCAATCAGGTGGAACGCGGCCAGATCAGCCCACTTGGTATGAGGGTATTTCTTCATGACCTGTTTCATCAGTTCTTCGTTCATGCCCGAGCGGAGGAAAGCTTCTTTTGTCCGGGCGGAGGGACGCGACATTACATCCTCACGGTCCAGTTGCCAGCGAATATCCGCTGCACGATACAGTGCTTCACCGGCCAGTGGCGAGTTGGGAAAATATTCCTGGGTCCGCGAATACAAGTAGAAAGCATCCTGAGCGGCGCCTTTGCGTCCGTGCGCACGACTGGCCTCGGCTTCGGCGTCGGCCGCCGCACCGTAAAGAATCTGGTCGCCGTTGGGAGTTGACGCGCGCACCACGCCTTTGTCGAGGATCCAACCGGTAATGTCGCGCTCGTCGGGATTCTCGCTCTCCTCCGTCATCGCTCGGGTGGTTCGCTGCCCCAAAAGCGTCGCCAATACGTGGATCCATTTGTTGCTCTTTTCCAGGATGGCGACCTCGCGTCCGCGCTCCACGTCAGCCATTTTGGACGATGTGTTGTCCGGCGAGAGGTAGATCGTTGCCACGCGAACAAGCACTCCGTGCTCCGCCTTGCCTGGCTCAGCCGCTTGAGCGCACGCCGTTAAACCCAGGAGAAAAACGGCGCTGAGTTTGGCAAAGGTCGCTCCGCTGTTAACTTGCATCCTCAACGGCTTTCTCCGGCTGGCGTCTCCGCGGTCTCGAACATGTCGGCAGCTTTGACCACTGAAATGTTGGCGCGCGGAATGTTCAACGGAAACGCAGCCCAGCGTTTATCTTGCTCGAGCATTTGCTGTTTCTCGGGAGGGATCGGTTCCGATATGTGGTATTCCGCTAAAGTTTTCGACTGCACGTTCGTGCTGTTGGCAATATCGTCGGCCAGCTTGGCGCCTTCTTTTTCGTTGGTGACGATCACGTAGTCGAGATTTTGTTCCTGCAGGTGCTTCTTGATGGCGGCATTCACCTGCTCCGGCGTGACCGCATCAATTTGCGCCAGCATGGTATCAAGATAACCATGGTCGCGCATGTTGTAGAACAAATCGTCGAGCTTGTACCCGAGCTGCCTGGATTTGCTCTCCGCGTAATTCAGGTAGAGCGTCCGCGCTTTAATCTTTGCTTCGGCCACTTGTTGCGGCGTCAGAGCATTTTGCAGGAAGTCGTCCAGTTCCGCGGTCATGGCCTTCATGATGAAATGCGTATATTGATGTGCGACTGGACGTATCCAGATGCTGAAATATTGCTGGTCGCGGGGAGTGCCAGGAGGGGGAAACAAAAATTGCGGTCGCCCGTAATAGTACTCGGTGTATGAATAATCGCCGTAGTTATAACCACGCTCACCGCGAATATCGTGATACAGCTTGCCAAAGCTGTCGCGGTGAATGCCCAGAAAAGTATTGCCGACAAACAGTGGCCAATAATCAGGGTCACCCCGCTTCACGTCAATGGGGAAGCCGAGGTGCAGCCCGGTGGCAATGGCGTTGGGTTGGGTGATGATGAGCACGTGGTGTCCGGGGGCCGCAACCGTGCGCGACACATTCAGCGGCTTCATCGGCATTTCGCCGGGCGGCAACGCCGACATCAGTTTTTCCAAGGCGCGCGGGTCATTGATGGTGGTGGCCACGTACATGTTTCCGCCGACGTAGAACCGCTTGGAGAAGTGGTTGAGATCGTCACGCGTGATCGCCTTCAACCCCTGCACCGTGCCCGCGGTGAGATTGCCGAGTGCAGTGCCGGAGAAGACGTAATTGTCGAGGGTGAGCAGCCCGAGAGATTCTTCATCTTCGAAACGCAAGCTCGATTGGATGTCGGTGAGGGATTCGCGCCGCAGCCGTTCCACCTCCGGCGCCACCCACAACGGCTGGTTCAAAATGGGCTTCAGCACGCGTGCTACAAACTCGTCGAAGTTCTCGCGCGGAACAGCCATCGAGAATGTCGTCGTTTCTTTGTCCACCAGCACCGTAGGAAACGCCGCGGAGCCCCATGGGCGCGTGATCTCCGCCAGCTTTTGCGTGGTGGTCGGATTCTTAGGATCGCCGAAACCCGCCTCGATCAAGCCCCGCGCCGCGAGCTTGGCTGTTCCTTCTTTGCCGGCGGGATCGTCCGCCGATCCGGTGCGCGCCATGATCTGAATCTCGTAGAGCGGGGAAGCGGAAGGTACCGTTACCAGGTTCGTGCTGAAGACATGGACATCTTGCGGGCGTATCGCTTTGCGCTTAGGAGGATGTTGAGCGGATGCCGCCAATGTGCAAATCAAAATGCACGCGGTGATCGCGCCGCTTCTGAGCATTCGCAGTTGGCCCATTACCGGACCTCCTGCTTGCCTTTGGTTGGATTTGTTGCCGCGCTTTGTGCTCCCTGCCAGAGTGTGGTTACAATCCTGCCCCGGGGGATGAAATATTTTGCGGCGTAAGCGTCAATGTCCTTCGGTTGAAGCCCGTCAATCGCCTGCATGAGGGTGTCGAAGACGTGCGCGTCGCGATTGAGGCGGTAGTACCAGGCAAAACGCTCGGCGATGTCGCCGGTGGAATCCAGACTGGCTAGAAAGTCGTTACGTACTTTGCTCTTCACGACCTTTAGAACCCGTGCAGCATCGCGCTGCTTAGAGAAACTTTTCAGGTCGTCCACCCCGCCTATGACGTCATTCTGGACGTCGCTGACGTAGGCTTTGTCGTCCTTACGGAAGCGATCGAGGAGCAGTTGTGAATCGAGCACCAGCAAGTGAGGGTCGGTGGACTCCAGCAGTTCTGGGCCGTTCAGAATAGAAAAGTCCGTGACCGTCTGCTTCTGGTAGCGCAATTTCTGGAATAAGGGCGCTGAACGCGAGGTCAGCAACTCTGGTAAGACCATTGTGACTGCTGTTTCTTTGGTTCCAGGCTGCATGGCGGGAGTGTGGTATCCCACAAAAAGCCGCGGTGAGACGTCAGCGTCCCAAGGCACGTGCAGTTGCTGCGGCCCCTGGGGTTGCTGCTCGGCAGGAATCTGCGGCGGCTGCGATGGTTTCCAGTCGCCATAATGCTTTTCCGCCTGCGCGAAAATCATCTTCGGATCGACGTCGCCCACAACCACGAGGGCGACATCATTCGGCTTATAGTAGTTACCGTAGAACTCCCAGGCCGCATCCCAGGCGTTCGGCATGTTCTCTACGTCTTCTCTATAACCGATCACTGTGTGTCCATAGGGGTGGTTGGGAAACGCCAGTGGCGAAAACTGCTCAATCGCCTTCTGACCTGGATCGGAAAAATCGCGGCGATATTCGCCGAGCACCGCGCCCGCTTCCACCTGAAAAGTTTTGCGGTCGAGTGTGAGTTTCTTGAAGCGCGCAGCCTCAAGCTCCATAAGACCCGGAGCAGGACCGTCGGCACGCTGCACCGGGCCCACCAGGTTGTCAGTAAAAGTAGTGGGGTGGTAATAGGTCAGGTCATAATCGGTCCAGGCGTTATTGAAAGCGCCCAGGCGACGCACTTGGGCCTCATATCCACCGGGCTGCCCGCCATACTCGTGGCGGAACATGATGTGCTCGAACAGGTGTGCCAGTCCGGTCTTGCCCTTTTTGGTTTCGTTTCGCGAACCTGCAAAGACGGCAGTCGAGTAAGTCACCATCCCGTGGAACTCGGGCGTGGGAATCACGACCACGTCCAGACCGTTGGCTAGCTTCTTGGTCTTGACCTCGTAAGGGAAGAAGCGGGGAGGATTTGTGGACTTCGGCGCTGGCGCGGCGATCAGAGCAGTAGTGAACACGAGTAGAACCGGGGCTATAAAGCAGGTTTTTCCCAGGAACATCATTGACCTCACGTGAACCTAAAATTCTACACGAGTAGCGGGATTTGCAGACCGGAGGGCGCTTCAGGCTGGCTTGTGATGTTCACCCAAAATCTCTGACAGCAACTTTGGTTCAACATTGCCGCCGCTAACGACGGCGACATTTACCCGGGTGCGCGGCAGTTGATCGCGGTGGAAGAGAAAGGCGGCTACGCTGACCGCCCCGCTCGGTTCGGCAACTACCTTAGGGTCGCCGGCCAGACGCCGCATGGCCTCGCGGATTTCCTCTTCCGTTACGGTGATCACATCATCCACAAAGCGCCGCATGTGATTGAACGGAATCTCGCCGACGCTCTGGGTGCGGAGGCCATCAGCAATCGTCCGGGCGGTCTGCTCGGCGGTAAACGCCACCACGTGTCCGGCGCGCATGCTGGCGTTAGCATCCGATGCGAACTCCGGCTCTACCCCGATTACCCGGATTCGTGTTCCGTTTCTGGACTGCCCAGCGCCGCTCCCACGGCTCAGCTTGAGCGCGGCGGCGATACCGCTTACCAATCCGCCTCCTCCGACCGGAGCCAGCACGGTTTCGACCTCCGGCAGGTCTTCGAGTATTTCCAGGCCAATGGTTCCTTGGCCGGCGATGATGCTCTCATCGTTATAGGGCGGAACAATGACGTACCCATGCTCTTTCGCGAGTTCTTCAGCGCGCGCGCGCCGTTCTTCGCTGCCGGGTCCGACCAGTACAATCTCGGCCCCCATTGAGGCCGTGCTCTCGCGCTTAATCGCAGGTGCGGTGCGGGGCATTACGATGACCGCCCTGACGCCTAGAGCGCGCGCTGCGTAGGCTACGCCTTGAGCATGATTTCCGCTGGAATATGCGATCACACCGTGACTGCGGTCTTCAGCCGAAAGAGAAGAGATTTTGTTATACGCGCCACGAAGCTTGAAGGAGCCAACCGGCTGGAGGTTCTCCGGCTTCAAGTAAAGGAGTTGTTCCTCTTTACTCCCAGGTTGGGACTGCAAGTGCGCCAACAGCAACGGAGTATGAACAGCAACATCGCGCAGCCGCGCCTGAGCTTGTTGGATTGCCTCCAGGGTGACTATAGCTGCGCCCTCCTCGGTGATGGTGGTTTCAAATTTCTAGAATCACCGGCATGATCAGCGGCCGTCGGGAAGTGTTCTTTGAAATAAAGCGTTTCAAGTCCTGGCGAATTTTTTCCTTGATCACGCCGTAGTCAGCTTTTTCCTCATCGCTGGAAGTCTCAAGCGTCTGCATCACCGTTTGCTTTGCCTGCTCGACAAAGCCGTTCTCCGCCGCGGCGGCGAATCCGCGGGTTACGATTTCGGGCGAGCTCTCAACCCGGCCGGTCAGTTTATTAATAGCAATAATCGGCAGCACGATACCGTCCTCGCTGAGGTGACGCCGGTCGCGGATGACCAGGTCTTCCACCACATCGGTCCGCGAGCCAGAGTCAATACAGACGCGGCCCACCGGCACCTTTCCGGTTTTGCGGGCGCCCAGTTCGTCGAACTCGAGCACGTCGCCGCTTTGCAGCATGATGACGTTGCCGACCGCGCCGTGCATAGAACCTGCCAGTTCCGCGTGCCGCCTTAACTGCCGGTATTCACCGTGAATGGGAATGAAATATTTTGGCTTCACCAGATTGATGATCAGCTTGAGTTCTTCCTGGCTGGCATGCCCGCTGACGTGAACTGGCGGGGAAGACCCATCCTCATAAATAACGTGGGCTTCGCGGCGGAAGAGGTGGTCAATCATGCGGTAGATGGCCTTTTCGTTTCCAGGGATGATGCGTGACGAAAGCACCACGCTGTCCCCAGGTTCGATGTGAGCGTGCTTGTGATTATCTACCGCTGCCCGCGAGAGAGCGGACATAGGTTCACCCTGAGTGCCGCTGATGAGTACGCAAACTTTTTCGGGAGGGTAATTCTTGATTTCGCCGGGATGGATCAGCAGCCCATCGGGAACATCTATGTAGCCCAGGTCGGCGGCGATCTCCGCGGAATCCGCCATCGAGCGCCCCACCAGCGCCACTTTGCGGCGGTATTCATAAGCCAATTCCATGGCCAATTTAATGCGATGGATGGAAGAGGAAAAGCAGGAAATGAACAAGCGCCGCTCGGTCCGGGCAAAGACTTCATCAAACTTGCGGCGCACTGCACGCTCGCTTGGGGTGTAACCCGGGCGCTCGATATTGGTGGAATCCTGAAACAGCGCCAGCACGCCCTGCTTACCGTACTCGGCGAAGGAGTGCAAGTCGAAGAGCCGGTTGTCGGTCGGCGTGGGATCAACCTTGAAGTCGCCGGTATGGATGATGACTCCTAGCGGCGTATGAATCGCGAGCGACACGCAGTCCACAAGGCTGTGCGTCACCTGGATCGGATCTATAGCAAACGGACCAATGCGAAAATGTTCGCCCGGTTCGATCTCGTTAAGTTCAGCATTGTCGAGTAGCTGATGTTCTTCGAGCTTATCTTCGACGTAGGCGAGCGTGAACTCGGTACCGTAGATGGGAACGTTGATTTCGGACAAAATCCACGGCAAGCCACCGATGTGGTCCTCGTGCCCATGGGTGAGGACGATGGCGCGAACTTTATCGCGATTCTCGATCAGATAGCTGATGTCCGGAACCACGATGTCCACGCCCAGCAGTTCGGATTCGGGGAACATCAGTCCGGCATCAATGACAAAAATGTCGTCGCCCCAGCGAACCGCCATGCAGTTCATACCGAACTCGCCCAGTCCGCCTAAGGGCACGACTTGTAATTTGCCAGATGGCATCGGCAGTATTCGATGCTAGCACACGGACTAACGCGAAGCTTTAGCCAGGCGTGTACCCAAGCGGAAGCAGATTGCTCAGCAGCATCGGCTGCGGTAAGGTGGGGTCAGATGTCAGAGTCCAAACAGAATTCCTGGCTGGTGCGCCAAGCGGAGAACGCCCTGCGACGCGGCTTTACCCAGGCGTACGAAACCATTCGTGTGGACCCGGCGCGCTATCTATTGCAGCTTCAGGCGGCACACGGGTTGCCCATTTCCAACTTCCAAGGTGTGTACTCGGTGGATCTTCCGCTGATTGACGATATAGCCGAGCAGACCATTCGCAGCGGGATGAGAATCGCGGCGGTTGAGGGCGCCGGCTTCGGCCTCGGCGGAATTTTTACCGTGCTCCCTGACTTGAGCATTCTCGCCGCCGTCACCCTCCGTACCATACAAAAACTCAGCCTGGTGTACGGGTTCGAATACAACACTGACGACGAAGTAGCTGAGCTCTGGATGGCCACCGCCAGCGCCGCCGGCGTGGACATTGGCCGCGAGTTGCTGGAAAAAGAAGTGATCAACCGGCTGGTACCACGATTCATACGCGCTATTGCGGTGCAGGCGAGCAAGGAAGTGGTGGAGAAGTGGTCGGGGCGGTTGATTCCGATTGCCAGCTCCTTTATTGGCGGCGGACTCAATTATTACTTTGTGCGGGCCTGGGGCGAGCGGGCGCGAAAACACTTTCGTGAAAAACATCTGCGCTTGCGCGCCCAACACGCGCTGACCACCTCATGACCGGCGGCAACAAAAAGGAATTCATCTGTGCCGCCATCCTCTTTGACCTCGATGGAGTGCTGGTGAATTCCACGCCCGCTGTTGCACGGCAATGGCGGCTCTGGGCCAGGAAGCACAGCATTTTGCCAGAAGACGTCCTGCGCATTGCGCATGGACGCCGAACTGTGGAAGTTGTTCGATTGCTGGCCCCACATCTAGACGCCGATGCAGAGTCGGAGAGAATCGAGAAGCGTGAAGCTGACGACGTCGAAGGGGTGACGGTCGTCCGGGGCGCGCTCGAGCTGGTGTCGTCACTTTCCGATGGGCTCTGGGCAGTGGTGACTTCCGGCACGCGCTACCTTGCGACTTCGCGTTTAGGACGGCACGGACTGCCAATTCCGAAGGTGCTGGTAACTGCCGATGATGTGCAGAATGGCAAGCCGCATCCCGAGCCATATTTGAAGGGTGCGCAGCTTCTTGCTGTGGCGCCCGAGGAGTGCCTGGTTATTGAGGACGCGCCCGCAGGAATTCAATCCGCCCATACGTCGGGGATGTACGTGATTGCGGTCTCCACAACGTATCCTGTGGGTGCGCTTTCAGCGGCTGACGCCATTGTGAATGATCTGAGCGGTATCCGCGCCCGCCTGGCGGAGGATGGACGAAAATTGGCCGTAGTAGTGACTAGCCAAGCCTAAACTTCAGCGCAGTAACTCTTCCAACTCAATCGCCTGGTCCGTCTTTTGGTCGCGATACTTCACGATGACGGGCGTGTACAGCGAAATGTTCCAGTCGGCAGCTTTGCCTTTCCGCACTGCGCGAGAGCCGGGCACAACCACCGCATTTTCCGGAACCTCCAGCGGGGAATCGTCTGAGGCGCGATACACCTCGCCGCGGACAATGTCATGAATAGGGGTAGAGCGCGTGAGAAT
This sequence comes from Terriglobales bacterium, assembly GCA_035651655.1. Classification (NCBI taxonomy): domain Bacteria; kingdom Pseudomonadati; phylum Acidobacteriota; class Terriglobia; order Terriglobales; species Terriglobales bacterium. The sequence continues at coordinate 249,975 of DASRFG010000023.1, read as the reverse complement.
AGTTCCGGAGCCCAGCACGGCGCACGTCCTCACGCATGTGCCTTCATAGACACCGCAATTTCCGCCCACCAGTACGTCATCTTCAATGACCACGGGTGCCGCATTCACCGGCTCCAGTACACCGCCAATCTGCGCCGCCGCGCTCAAATGAACACGCCTTCCGATCTGCGCGCACGAACCTACCAGCGCGTGTGAATCCACCAGCGTGCCTTCATCAACGTAAGCGCCAACATTTATATACATGGGCGGCATGCAGATCACCCCCGGCGCCACATAGGCGCCCTCCCGAATGGAAGATCCGCCGGGGACCACACGCACGCGATCGGCGGCCCGAAAATGCCGTAGCGGGAAAGTATCTTTATCCACAAAAGAAAGGCCACTGGGATCGCTGCTTTCTACCAGTTCGCCGAGCCGGAAGCCGAGCAGGATCCCTTGTTTTACCCATGCATTCGCAACCCAGCGTCCGTCATGCTTTTCAGCGGCCCGCACGCGGCCCAGAGTGAGGGCCTGGCGGAATTCCAGGAAGATGCTGCGAGCCTCGTGCCTATCTTTAATTTCGCCGGCTGCAAACAGTCGCTCGATTGCGGAGCGCATTTCAGAGATAGGCGCTGCAGTCATTTTGCGGAGTATACAAGGAAAAACGCCATCCAATTTTCGTCCTCATGTAAACACGTTGTGGCTTCAATGCATCTCACATAACCATGGCAGAACTCGAAATCCTGCTCGGGAAAACAGTAGTGCTCGTGGCCCACCCCGACGATGAGGCCGCTGGTTGTGGCGTGCTCCTGCAAAGGATGCAAGAACCGATTGTTGTATTTGCTACGGATGGCGCTCCCGCAGATTCGTTTTTCTGGGCGAAACACGGCTCGCGGGACGCTTACGCGCGGTTGCGTCGAGACGAAGCCCGCCGCGCGCTGAAACTTGCGGGCGTGAGTCAGGTCGAGTTCTTGGGCGAGCCTGATCATTCCATTCGCGACCAGACGTTATTTACTTCGCTTGATCTTGCGATCCAGGAGCTGGAGCGGATCATTGAGCGTAATCAGCCGCAGGCGCTACTTACCTTGGCTTACGAGGGCGGCCATCCCGATCACGACTCTTGTAATTTTTTGACTTCGCTGCTGGCGCGCCATTTCGGTCTGCCAGCGTGGGATTTCCCACTTTACCATCGCGCTACAGATGGTCTGATCGTGCACCAGCATCCGCTGCCCAGTGGGAGCTCTCAAGCGGATGACTCCGAAGTTGTGCTGCAGCCCACCCCCTCCGAATTGGAAATTAAGAGAAGGATGCTGCAAACCTACGCTTCCCAGGGTGACCTGAAGGAATTTGCCGCGGTGATAGAGCGTTTCCGGCCGTTGCCCGTCTACGATTACTCGCGCCCGCCGCACGATGGAGTTCTGAACTACGAAGCCTGGGGCTGGCCCATACGCGGCACCCAGGTTTCACATGCCTTTGTCGAGTTCATGAAGTCGAATTCGGAAATGGCAGCGGGCTCGCGCATATGAGTGCAAAATTGCGGATTCTCTACGTCGCATATCCTCTGGCCTGTGTGTCGCTGGAGAGCGCCGGTGGTGCTGAGCAAATGCTCTACGTCGTGGAGCGCGAAATCTTTCTCCGCGGACACGCCACAACGGTGGCCGCTTGCATGGGATCACAAATCACCGGGGATTTATTCCCGACGGGCCGAGTTCCATGCCAGCCTGACCGATTCGCGCAACGCAATGCCGAGCACACCGCGCGCGTGCTGGGTTTCCTGCGATGCCGAGAGAAATCCACGCAGCCTTTCGACCTGGTGCACGACAAGAGCGGCACCTTCTGGCCCAATGCCGGCGAGGTGGATGTGCCTGTGCTGGCCACCCTGCACCTGCCGCGCGGATTCTATTCGCCGCACATGTTCGAGAATATTCCGCCCAATGTCTTTTTCAACTGTGTTTCGGAATCGCAGGCGCGCTGGTTCAGTGATTTGCCAAACGATATGGGCGTGGTGCGCAACGGAATCCGTCTGGAACAATTTTCGCCCGGTACCGTTCGAGGCGATTACCTACTCTGGGTGGGCCGGTTCTGTTATGAGAAGGGCGCGCATCTCGCCATCCAGGCGGCGCAATGTGCAGGCTTGCCGCTGGTGCTCGCGGGACAGATTTATCCCTTCTCACACCATCAAGAATATTTTGAGCGGGAGATTGCGCCATATCTCAACACGCCGGGGGCCTCAGTCAGTTATGTGGATTCCCCCACCGCCGATCAGAAGCGCACACTTCTTCAGAACGCTCGTGCCGTGTTGGTGCCCAGCATCGCTGAAGAGACCAGTTCCTTGATTACGATGGAAGCCTCCGCATCCGGTACCCCGGTGATAGCTTTTAACCGCGGCGCATTACCGGAAGTCGTGGCCGAAGGAGTAACCGGTTTTGTAGTGGATTCGGTCGAAGAAATGGCGGCGAAAGTTTCTGCTGCCGGCCTCATCAATCCTACCGCATGCAGGCGTCACGCCGAACTACATTACTCGTCCAAGCGCATGGCCGCTGAATATGAGCGTCTCTATGCAGCGGTGACGAGGGCCGCGGAATTCCGTGGCCTGGCAGCGGCTTAAGGTTCCCGCGATTCAGGAGAGAAACTAGCGGCTCGAGATGCACTTGCATTCACTGCGAATGAGGACACCGGTCATCCCACGAGAAGCTCCTCGGGCTTCATCAATGGTCGAGAACGGGCCGTGCCAGCGCGAGCGTGAATCCGCGGCGGGTTCCGTTTTTTCGCTGCCACCGCGTCCATTGCGGTAGATGCCGCAGTTGGAGCGGTGCAGCACCGTCTTGTGTGGCCCTGCCTGCCAGTTTTCAAACAAGTAAAACGTAATCGGCTCAGCCGGGGCAACCGTCTTTGTGGGAGTTGTGGGGTGGGCGGCAGGCGGGGCTTCCACCTGAACCGCGCTCTCCGCCGCTTCCGCCGCCCGGGCCTCTGCGGCAGGCGCCACGTCTAGCGGTGCCTCGCCTTCCGACTCGAGATCGAGTACGTCCTCGTGATTTGCCGCTGGTGCGGCGGGAACGGTGGATTCACCGCGGGGTTCTGACTCAGCTGCCACCGGCAGAGCCCCTTCAGGCGCTGCGGTTCGAGCAGCCGGCTCCGACTCGGGTGCAACCTGCCGCGGTGCCGGTTCCTGCGCAGCCGCCTTGGTCGGCAACCCTGCCTCAGCGGCAATCTTCTGCAGTTTTGCTCGATTTTCATCCTTCATTCGGACTAGAGGCAATCGGTAGGTTTCACGCAATTTGCCCATCATCGCCAGCACAGCTTTGACCGGTACGGGGTTCGACTCTATGAAGTTGGCCTCCATCAGCGGCAGGTACCGCCGATGGATGTGCCGTGCCGACTCCCAATCATTGTTTAAGGCCGCGCTAGTCATCTCCGTCATCTCGTGTGGGATCTCGTTCGACGCTACCGAGATCACGCCTGCACCGCCCAAAGCGATTATCGGGAGGGTGATGGAGTCATCTCCAGAGAAGACCAAAAAACTTGCTGGCACGGCATTGAAGACTTGCACAATCTGGGAGATGTTGCCGCTGGCTTCTTTTACGCCGACGATGTTGCGGATCTTTGCCAGATTGGAAAGTGTGGCCGGCTCAATGTTCGCCCCCGTCCTGCCGGGAACGTTGTAGACGATGATCGGTTTCCGGACCGCCTGGGCGATAGCGCGGAAGTGCTGATACTGGCCATCCTGGGTAGGTTTGTTGTAGTAGGGCGACGCTGTGAGGATGGCGTCCACGCCTTTGCGCTCAGCGGCGGTGCGGGCTTTTTCAATGGCATCGCGGGTGCAATTGGAGCTGGCCCCAGCTACGATCGGCACTCGCCCGGCGGCCGTTTCGATGGTAAGTTCCAGGACCCGCAGCCACTCCCGACGGGAGAGGGTCGGAGTTTCCCCAGTGGTACCGCAGGGGACCAGGAAATCAATGCCCGACTCGATCTGCCAGGTTACAAGGTCGCGCAGGGCAGTTTCATCGAGCGCGCCATCTTGACGAAACGGGGTGACTAAAGCGGTGCCGCAACCGCGCAAATTCATAACCCATTAGGATAACGCAGAGCGCGCGTGGAACGCACCGGAGTTTACAATTCCCGCCAGACGTCCTGGAAATCGTAAAAACCTTTTTTGCCGGCGAGCCATTCCGCGGCGAGCACCGCCCCCTCTGCGAAGGTACGACGCGACTTGGCATCGTGGGCCATGCGGATGCTGTCACTCGCGCACTCCAGCACGACCTCGTGCAGGCCGACAACTTCGCCTTCGCGGAAGGAGACGATTTCCAGCTCGGTACCGCTCACCTCTTCAATAATCTTTTGTAGTCTAAGAGCAGTCCCGGAAGGCGCATCTTTCTTTTGCGCGTGATGCCGTTCCATGATCTCGCCGAAGTATTTGTGCTTTAGAGCGACCGCAGCTACGCGGGCAACATCGTAGAAGATATTTACACCTATAGAAAAGTTGGCGCCGAAGAGCAGTCCCGTCCCGCTTTTTTCCACTAGTTCGCGTACTTCTTGCAAGTGTTCGTCCCAGCCGGTGGTCCCCACCACCACGTTCTTCCCCGCTCGAACGCAGGCACGAACGTTCGCCAGAACGGCATCCGGAGTAGTGAAATCCATGACCACATTGACGTCGCGGAGCGCCCCATCAGTGAGGGCCTTGGCGGAGTGGTTTTGCGCGCTACTCAGGACCCTCACTTTGTGCTCGCGCTCGCGGGCCACTTCGGCCACCACCGCGCCGGTTTTACCGCGTCCCAGAACAAGAATGGTCATTTAAGAGTGCCGATGGTGGCAGGGTGCGACAAAGGCTTACGCGGCCCAGGCCAGCTTTCTTGCTCTCCGCACTCAAATAATAGTGGCCGCAGATTCAGTTAGCAATCTGCCGACAGTCGTAGCTGAGGTAGTTGCTGGAGTAAGCCGCAGACAAGAACGGGCCGGGAGCAGTATTACCCCGGCCTTAAATCTGACGATTGAGCGAAGATTAGTGGGAAGGCTCGCCTGCTTCGCCGCCGACGTACTCTACTCGACCTTGCTCGTTACGCACCCATCCGTGCCGGGCCAAAACCGAGCCAAAGATGTTCTCTGTGGCTTCGTTTATTTTCTTCTGTTCTTCCTCGCTGAAGTGCTGTTCGAGCTGCTCCTCGAATTCGGCAGAGGCTCGCGCCACCTGTTTGGCTTTCAGCCTCTCTGCTGTCGTGTTCGTTGAGACTTTACCCGAGACCGGCTCAGGTTCATCCATCTCTATCTCGTTCTTCTTTTTTCCTACCTTTTTAGGCACACTCTTCTCCCGTATTTCGTCTTTCGGACCTCTTTTCATTGGGGAGTCCGTTGACGTAGATAACTGAGAAGAGGGGCTTTTATTCCCGCCGAGAGTTCCTTTCTGGGTAGGGGCTGGGGAGGGCAGGCTTGGCGCCCGGGCCCTGGCTTCAGGCGAAAACCACCGGGTCAGGGTCGGCGAAGAAGGTCCCGTGCAGGCACCGAATCACCTCCGGGACATCGTTCTCCTCGATCACGAAGGTAAGATTTATCTCCGAGGCGCCTTGAGAGATCATATGAATGTTGATGTCCGGAATCGCGCCAAAAACCTTGGCAGCGATTCCGGGAGTGGACTTTAGATTGTCGCCCACCAGGCAAACAATGGCTTTTCTGCCTTCATATTTAACATCCGCCAGTTCGGCCAACTCGGCGGCGATCGCCGGGATGGCTTCGTTAGAGTCTACGGTCAGGGAAACGCTTACCTCTGAGGTGGAGACCACGTCCACGGGACAGCGGTGCCGGTCGAAAACCTCGAAGATCGCACGCATGAAGCCATGGGCCATAAGCATCCGGCTGGAGACCACATCCACAACGGTTATGCGCTTCTTAGCGGCGATCGCCTTGAAAATGTTGCGGGACTGCGGTGCTCGGGCGGTAATAAGAGTGCCTTCGCACTTCGGATTGCGCGAGTTCAAGACATACACCGGAATGCCTTGCTGGACAGCAGGCAGAACGGTCGCAGGGTGGAGCACCTTGGCGCCGAAGTAGGCAAGCTCCGCAGCCTCTTCGAAGCTGATCACCTTGATACGGCGCGCCTTCGGGCAGAGGCTGGGATCGGTGGTCATCATCCCGTCGACATCCGTCCAGATCTCTATGCGCTGTGCTCCCAGGCCGGTACCCACGATGGCAGCAGAAAAGTCAGAGCCGCCACGACCGATGGTCGTGGTGATGCCATCGCGGGTCGCTCCGATGAAGCCACCCATAACCGGCACCTCGCCGGCTTCGATCAGCGGCTTCACCTTGGTGCGCAGTTTGTCGTTGGTTTCGTCGAAGAGAGGTACAGCCCGGGTGTGGGTGGAATCGGTAACAATGCATTGCCGCGCGTCTACCAGGCGAGAGGGAATCCCGCGCGCAGAAAATGCCGCATTCACGATTCGGCTCGAGAGCCGCTCCCCGAATGAGGCAACGTTGTCAGCGGTACGTGGCGTCAGCTCGCCGACGGCTAAAATGCCGCGCAGCAGCTCATCCAGCGAGTCGCATTCCGCCTCGAGCTCGGCGTGCAGTTTGGTAAAGAGCCCGGTTCCAAGTAGTTCGCCGGTTGTGGTGTAATGCCTCTCTCGCAGCTGGCGAGAAAGATCCAGCGCCAGGTCACGTTGGCCTTTTCCTGCCGCTTGTCCCATGGCCAGCAGGCTGTCCGTGACTTTGGCCATGGCGCTGACCACCACCACTGGCTTCTCCGGCAAGCGCCCGCGAACGATATCGGCGGCGGCCTCGATAGCAGGGGCATCCTGCACCGAGGTGCCGCCGAATTTCATCACCAGCATGGAGGCCCCGCGCTCAATCCAGATAACCCTGCGCCTTTAGCAGTTCAGCGTTGAGCAACGCCGCACCAGCCGCGCCGCGGATGGTGTTATGTGAGAGGACGGTAAACTTCCAATCCAGAGCGTTGCATTTACGCAGGCGTCCAACGCTCGTGGACATCCCGTTCCCGCGATCAACGTCCAGGCGAGGCTGCGGCCGGTCCTGAGCCTCCAGGTAAAGCACTGGGTGCTCCGGCGCGCTGGGCAGCCGCAACTCCTGAGCAATTCCGCGGAAGTGTCGCCAGGATTTGAGGATCTCTTCTGCCCCGGCCTTTTTGTGCAGCTTTACTGAAACCGACTCGGTATGGCCATCTTCAACCGCAACGCGATTGCACTGCGCGCTCATGGAGAAATCCGCCGATTCAATATGGTGTCCGTTCACCCTTCCCAGGAGCTTGCAGGTCTCAACTTCCATCTTTTCTTCTTCATGAGAAATATAGGGAATAACATTTCCCAAAATGTCGAGCGATGCCACTCCGGGATAGCCTGCCCCACTGACTGCCTGCATGGTGACAGCAATCACCTTATCCAACCCAAATTGCTGATGTAATGGAGCTAGCGCCAGCACCAATCCCATGGCGGAGCAATTGGAGTTGGTCACCATAAATCCCCCTGAATTCCGGCGCCAGGATTGACACTCCAACACTTTGAGGTGGTCAGGGTTGACCTCAGGAATTACGAGAGGAACATCTTTTTGCATGCGGAAGGCGCTGGAGTTAGAGATCACCGCATGGCCGGCCTCGGCGAAACGGGGCTCCAGTTCCTTGGCAACCGCGGCATCAAGCGCGGCAAAAATGATTTTGGGGGCGTTCTCGGGATTGGCCGACGAAATCCGCATCTCGGCGGCGCGAGCCGGCACCGGTGTCTTCAGTTTCCATCGTGCAGCCTCGCCGTACATGCGTCCGTCGGAACGCTCGGAAGCTGCAAGCCAGGCCACTTCGAACCAGGGATGGTGTTCCAGCAGCTGCACGAAGCGCTGGCCCACAATGCCGGTCGCGCCCAGGATTCCGACGGGTAATTTCTCTGCCATGGGAAATTTGTTTTGGATTTTACACGATGCGCAGCAGCTTAGTTTGCAGCTGATCACACACTGAAACTTGCGGCGATCAACCGGGGGGAATAATTCATGCCGGAACTACGTCAGAACCGTTTCACAAAGGAATGGGTGATCATTGCGACTGAACGCGCCAAGCGTCCCAAGGACCTGGCGATGCAGCGGCCGCTGCGCCGTTCGCCGAAATACGACGCGAAGTGCCCCTTCTGCCCGGGTAACGAGAATCTTACGCCGCCGGAACTATTACGCGTCTCCGCGGGTAGAAATGTATGGCAGGTACGAGTTGTGCCCAATAAGTTTGCCGCGCTCTTGCACGATCAGGAGCCGGTGCGAACTGTCCACCGTTCCAAACGCGTCATCAATGGTTTTGGATTTCACGAAGTCATTGTGGAAACTCCTGACCACTCGAGCACCCTCGCTCTGCTCACCGACGATCAGGTTGCATCAGTGCTGGGAGCTTTCAAGGCCCGCTATGACGAGCTGAGCCGTGACCCCAGGATCGAGCACATCACCATCTTCAAGAACCACGGAATCGAGGCCGGCACCAGCCTGGAACATCCCCATTGCCAACTGATTGCCACGCCCGTGATTTCTTCACAGGTGCGGAGCCGTTTGCACGAAGCTCTTCGCCACTTCGACGACTTTGGAGAGTGCATCTTCTGCACCGTGCTGGCTGATGAACTGGAAGAGGAGGAGCGTATTGTCCTGGCCAGCAAGCATTTTGTCGCTATGGAACACTTTGCCTCAGCCAGCCCTTTTGCTACACAGATCTATCCCCGGCGACACATGGCGAGCTTCGGCGACATCACAAAAGAGGAGCTCGAAGATATGGCTCAAGTGCTGCGCAGCGTACTGGCGAAGCTATATTTTGGGCTTAAAGACCCGGATTTCAACTTCACTATCCGGTCTGCGCCCGCTGAGAATGCAGGCGTGAAGTACTACCACTGGTATTTGAGCATCATCCCGCGAATGAGCCGGGTGGCCGGATTCGAGCTGGGCTCGGGGATGTTCATTAATACAGTCCTGCCAGAGGCTGCCGCCGAGTTTTTGCGTGGGGTGGAGATCGGCGCTACAGCGTCGGCAAACGGGTAAACCCCTCTAATGGGTGCCGATTGGAGGAAGATCAGCGGCAAAGCCTTCGAGGGGACCAAATTTGCGCTTCTCCGCGTAAATTCGCCAGCGTCGCCAGACGATTCGCATGCTCGCCATAATCGGAATGGAAAGGAATACGCCGATCACCCCTGCCACTTCGGCGCCCGCCAGCACGCCAAAGATTGGCGCCAGGGGATGCAATTCCACGCTCTTTCCCATAATTCGGGGCGCGGTCAGATAGTCCTGTATAAGTCGCCAAATTCCGAGGAATAAAGCGACGACGAGCACGTGGGGGTAGCTCGTCAAAAACGCCACAACAAGGATCGCAGCGGCAGCAGTCAAAGGACCCACCACCGGAATGAATTCCAAGATGCCTCCCATGGTGCCCAGCACCAGGGCGTAGGGTACGCGCAGCAAGGAAAGCGCTGCGATATAGGCCACCAGTGCCAGCCCCGCCAGGGTCAGTTGGGCGCGAATGAAATGGGCCAGCATCTCGTCCAAATCGTTGATGACCCCTTCCAGGAACTCGCGGTGACTACGGCTGCTGAAGATCCCCAACAGAGAGTCAATAAACCTACGGCCATCTTTCAGGAAAAATGCCGCCAGAATGGGAATGAGGACCAGCCACCAGATATTTTGCGCGAGCTCGGCCAACCGGAAACCGATGCGGCTGGCCCAACGGTTAAGATCGGAGCGATGGTTTTTCAGGAAATTCTGCACCTGGCGTTGCGTACTCTCACTCCAACCGCGGTGTGAGCCGACCTGGATCGCGATCTGGCCGCTGCTCACTTTGTCCAGCAGTGGTGGCAACGATGTAGTCAGCTTCCCGCTCTCCCGCGCGATCTGTGGTCCAACAAAAAAGAACACCACGCTCAGGACGATTGCGAGCAGCACGTACACACCGGCAATGGCCCACCCACGACTCCGTACCCATTTATGCAGGCCTGAGACCAGCGGCTCGATCAGGTAAGCGAAGAAAATTGCAAACAGGAAAATGATCAGGGTGTGGCGCGCAAGATAGATGAACGCCAACGCGCAGGCGAACAACAACGCGGTGAACAGCACTCGTGCTGCGCGTGTATCAATGAGCGTCACCGCTGGTTCCTTTCACTTGTTGCCGCGCCGTGTGACCCTGAACGGCGCTAGTCGCGGACGACTTCGGTATCCGCACCGGCGACTACGACCCGAATCAATTTATAGCTGGCGTCCAGCCAAAGCGACCAATCAGGTCCATCCCACTTTAGATTCAGGCGGTAGAGGTCACGCTGTACTCCGCGCACCGTCACCTTCTCCAAGCCGCCGTATTCCATCGTCACCTGGGCTGACGTTAATTCCTGCGGAATCAATACCCCGAACTTCGCCGGAGGAAGGCGGCACTCCATGTTGGCGCCGCTGGGCTTGCAACCGCTGGCGAGATACCGCCAAGCGAGTATCTGACGTAGGAGAATGAAATTGTGGTCCAGAATCAATGTGGTGTTGGGCAGCATGAAGGGCTGGTCTACGGGCTTCTGTTCCGGGCTGAGAATCAGGTGCTCCATGAGGAACGGGTCGCTGGGGGTGACTAATGCCTCCGCCTTCACCGGCGTGAGTTCGTGCCACTCATAGCGCCTCAGCTCTCCGGCTGACGATAGCTCAATCCTGGCGGTCTGGCTGGGATGTTTGCTCCCGTCATCAACCTTGATTTCGGAATTAGCCACGCTCCCACCCGGTTGCTCCTTCACGGTGAAGGTTTCGGTGGCCACTCGCTTTCCGCCCTGAAAAATGCCAAAGGAGCCAGAATCCACTAATTTTTCATTCTTGTCAGGCCAGGCTAGAACGCTTGTGCACAAGCAAACCGCGATAATCAGCATTCTACTTTTCAATTCAACTCTCCATACCCTGGGTACGTACGCATTGTGCGTCTACTTCCAATTTAGAGTTCTTCGTCCATCAGCCCCAACCGCGTGAGCACCTCTGTCACCGTGACCTCAATAGCTCGTTCGGCGGTGGGCACATACACACCAGCTTCCATATAACGCGGGCGTCTCAGCTCATACAATTGGCGGAACTGGTTCTCGAAGGCTGCCAGCGGGCGTTTTCCGTTCTTCTGGGCCCGCCGCCAGAGCTCCTCCACCGGAGCATCCAGGAAGACGCACATTGCGCCGGAGCGGCGCACGAGGGCGGCATTCTTATCCTGGATGAGGGCGCCGCCTCCCAAGGCAACGATCGCCGGTTTGGATCTGAGCCGAGGCTTTAGGACGCGCTGCAGCTCGGCGCTCTCTATGCGCCGAAATTCCGGCTCTCCTGAAGCGCGAAAGATCTCTGCGATAGTCAGCCCTTGGCGCGCCTCAATGCGTTCGTCAAGGTCTATGAATTCCCAGCCCAGGCGCTGTGCCAGGGCTAGCCCGATAGTGGTCTTGCCAGCTCCCATAAATCCCAAGAGGATGACGGTGTTGGATTTGGGCCGCAACTTTCGGCTGGGCTTGGTGGCGGTCTTTTTCTTCGTATGCGGGGAAGGTGTGCGCGACGAAGCTTGGCGTGGCGAAGCTGTGCCTCGCAAACCTCGCCTTTGTGAGCCTCGGTCAGGCAAACCGCGGCCAGTATTCATGCGGACGCCTTCTAAGCCGGCGGGTCCACCGCCACTGAAATTTATTGTTTCTTGAGGCGGATTTTACCACTGAAGGAAAGCAGGCGAACCGAAGAAGACCCGGAATTCGACATTCCGGTTAGCGCCTTTCCCGGGACCGGCTGGAATGCGTTGTGCTGGCGCTGCTGCAGAGGAACATCGCTATCCACGCTGCCCGTGATTGAGCGTGCCGAAATATCCACCGATGCTGCGGCGGGAATCGTGACTTCAATGTCACCCGAGTGGTTGGTAAGCGAGTAATCGCCCCCACCACTGAAATCGCCTGTGTAAGTGATCTTGCCACTGGTGGTGTTCACCGACACGCGCGTCCCTGCAACGTGGGTGAGCGTCACGGGGCCGCTCAAAGAGCTGGCTTCGACATGGCCATTGTTGATGTCTTGGAGCGCAATGGAACCGGTAAGGGTTCGCACATGTACATGAGCGTCGCTCACCCGACTTACATTGACCTGGGCTGCGTCACCTTCGAGGATTACGTCGCCCTTTAAGCCCTCGGCCGAGATTGGTCCGCTAGATGAAACCACGTTGACGCTGGCATCGGTGGGCACGCTGACTTCGTAATCAACACGCCGCTCTTCGGGGGTGCCAGCTTGTAAGAAATGGGTGCTCAGTGAGAGACGGTCTCCTACTTGTGTAGGCTCCACCTCTACTTTGCTTGAGTGCAGCGTGGCGATAACACTGACCTGGTTATTGTCGGAGGGCTTGACGACCACCGCTCCCGAGGGATTGCGGATGCTGATGCTGGCGTGGCGACCAACGGTGTAGTGGAATTGCTTCACGCCGTCTGCCGCAAATGCACGAACCGTCCCCGCGCTCAGAAGCACGATGGCGACAAACAGCCACAAGCAGGCAAGCTGCTTGCTAGCATTCACGTTGTTGGCACCCGCTCGCAACTGGCTTCTTCCTCCTTCAAAATCAAGGTACTGATTCTTGTGCAGCCATATCGTACAACACTGCTTTCTGTTGGTAAGCCTGCATCAGCGCTTCTTGCGCATCTTCATCGTCAGGGTCGGTCTGCACTGAGCGGCGGGCATCCGCGATATAGGAGTTAACGCTGCGAAGGTTTTGCTCGTACGCAGGACGCAGGCTGGGCACATGTTCGGACAATTGCAACAGCAGTTGCTCATCCTGCGTTTCCCCCATGCCATCCGAATTTACAAGAGTCATGGTGGCCGAGGGCGAAACTCTCTGGTCAGCGCTGTATGAGTTGTCTGGGTTGGTTCTGTTCCTGTAAAGGAACAATCCAATCACCACGAGCACCAGGGCCGCGACCGGCAGCAACCACGCGGCCGGACCCCAGCGAGAACGGGTTGGGGATTCTAGAAGACGCCCCCGTACGCCGCTCTTGGTGGCGCTTCTCTTTACCTGGCCTGACTCTTCAAGGGAATGCTTAATTCCATTCCAAACCCGGGGGTTGGGGTCCATCATAGGAACCAGAAGTTTGGCCTGGTCGGCGATGTAGGTGAGGTCGGCAACCAAATCAGCGCATATGGGACAGGTTTTTAGATGTTCTTGCTCGCCGACGTTTCCGCCGCTATCAATGATGTAAGGCAGAACTTTCTGAAACTCTGCACAGGTCATGCTCACCTTCCCCCCGGACGGCATTGCATCCTCACCTCTCCCCCTCAGCTCCTGGTGGCCTTTTCGGCTCTGCTCGCTTTGAGGAGGTCACGCAACTTCATACGCGCTTTGTGTAACTGAGACTTGCTGTTGCCGATTGAACAACCCATGATCTCGGCAATCTCGTTGTGCTCGTAGCCTTCAACATCATGCAGCACAAAAATAATTCTGTAGCCCGGAGGCAGATTTTCAATCGCCCGTTCCAGATTGACCCGGTCGATGGAGCCCGCCAAAACGTTGTCTCGGGCGCCAATGTCCCTTTTCGGCCCGTCTTCCTGCGGCTCCAGGCTCTCTTCCAGAGAAACCTCCGGAAGGCCTTTTTTGCGCAGGTGCATTAACACCACGTTCACGGCGAGACGGTGAAGCCAGGTCGAGAACGCCGATTCGCCGCGGAAGGTCGCGATCTTGCGATACAGCTGCAGAAACGCTTCCTGCGTCAGATCTTCGGCCTCGGCGGTGTTACCGGTCATGCGCAAGCATAGCGAGTAAACCCGACGCTTGTGCAGTCCGTACAGGGCCTCGAACGACTCCGCGTCACCTGCCTTGGCCCGGTCAATGGCCTCCGCCTCGGAGAGCCCGGGAACCAATGTTTTTTTCGCTTGTGTCAATTCGCCTTTTCAGGCCGCATGTGGATAGATGCGGCTAAGTAGCTGTCCGTTGTACGCTTTGCACGCCGACAGCCAAAATAACACCCTATAGTAACGCGCGCAGCATTGTCCGCAGAGCCGCCGCAAATCCAAGTACTTACAGTGTAAATTTCCCTTTGATTGCTCAAAACAGGTTGCACGAATGGTTTGTCCCCAACGACCGCTTATTGTAACGGAAAGTCAGTAGGGTTGCTGGAGGGCAGGGGGATGCATAGAAGTGGCATGCAAAGCTTCAGCTACCAATCAGTCTTCCACAAAGGAGATAGCGGTCAGCAATCCGCGATAAGAGGCGAGTCCTGAACCAATCGCGTTACTTATCATTCACAGAGATCACCATTTATTCTCGCGCTTCCGCTGCACTGGTTTTTTTTCGTCACTCAGGTATTGGAACGAACCGGCGGCGGGACTCGGAGGAACTCGGATGGGACTGTGGGCGCCGCGCGCTGATCTGAATTTCTTGTCTCTGCAACGGGCCGTCTTCTGCATCGAATGCGAGCTGATCCATGAGAACAACACTCCCACTTGCCATGCTTGTGGCAGCCAGGCGGTGCTCAGCCTGTCCCGTGTGATGGGGGGATCGCTTTTGCACGAGCCCCGAGCGACTCTATTGCAGGATTCAGCAATGGATGATCTGGTACGCGATCTGCTTTCCACCGTGCCGGTTGCGGCGGAGATGGTGACAGACCGCGGCTTAGTAGCTGCGCGGAGTGCCGTGGACGAGAAACTCACAGCCGACGTATTAACCGCCGGACCAGCTCAGCTTAATCTGGAGCCGGCGATCAGCGTCATCGCCGGGCGGGCAGCCACTATGACCGGCGCTACAGGCAGCGCGATTGGATTGCGCTGGGGCAAGGACGTGGTCTGTAGCGCCCGTGCCGGCCGTACTGCTCCCGACCTTGGAATGCGCCTTCAGACTACGGCAGGGCTCTCTGGCGAGTGCGTCCGCACCGGGCAAATCCTGCGCTGCGACGATTCCGAAGAGGACCCCATTGTGGATAAAGACAGCTGCCGCCGACTGGGCGTGCGCTCAATCCTGGTAGCGCCACTGCAGCATTTCCGCAAGAGCTTGGGGATTTTCGAGGTGCTTTCCTCCGAAGCCTATGCCTTTGATGATCTCGCAGTCGCTAACCTGCAGATGTTGGCCGGTTTCATGGTTGCGGCGATCGCGCGGGCGGTGGGCTGTGGTACAGGGTCGAGTCCAGCGAAGATGCTTTCTTGAACTCCGGATTTGGCCGGTGGTCCAGGCCTCGCTGGGTCATTACGCTTTTGGGGAACCAAACAGATGAGCAGGCAAATTAACCACTGCGCGAAGGGTCTCCCGCAAACTGGGTCAGGAGCAACACCTCGGCTGTGACAACAGTGTCATTTTGGGAGCAATTGTGATTTCTGCTTGGGGTTTTCAAGCAATCAATCGTACTATGTCAATTGCAGATTTAGGACAAGCGAAATGTACCCCGAACGTCGCCGCGAAGCCAGGCAACGAGTCCGCACTCCTGCATACGCCAGCATTATGCAGGCCTCCGGCAAGGGCATAACCGGGGGCAACATTCTGAATGTAAGCCAGCGGGGCTTGGCCTTGGCGACGCTGGGCCAGTTGGACCCTGATTCCCTTGTTAGTCTCCGGCTTGATCTGCTTGAGACCCGCAACTCGATTGCGACTCCCGCGCGTGTCTCCTGGACAGACGATCGCGGTCAAGTTGGTCTGGAGTTCCTGGAACTCACACGAGAGACTCGCGGGCAATTGCAGCAATGGCTCATGCTTAACTCGCTGGCCTTAGCCGAGCAGCATCCGCGGCCATTCTCTGAACTGATAACCCGTGCAGAAGGTACTCGGGCGGAGATTGCGCAACCGGCGTCAGCGGCCGTCGAACTCCAGCGCATCGTCGAGGAAGGGCTCACGGCGACCGGCGCCGATGGCTGTGCCATTGCGCTACGTGAGAGCACCGCGGTGGTATGCCGGGCCAGCGCGGGCCATCTCGCTCCGCCAACTGGATCAACTCTCAATTCCGAGTCGGGTATCTCCGGAGCCTGTATCACCACCGGCCGCCTATTGCGGTGCGATGATTCGGAGAAGAACAGCTATGTTGATCGCGAGAGCTGCCGCGCCTTAGGTATCCGGTCGGTGGTGGCTGTGCCTATCCTCAGGCGTGGGGAGGTCTTGGGTATCCTGGAGGTTCTCTCCGCCAAAGTGGGCGCGTTTAATGCAGCCGCATGCATGGAGCTACAACGTTTGGCACAACGTGTTGCAACTCCTACGCCCGAGGAGAGCTTACCCCAGCAGATTTCGCGCAAGCCCGAAGCAGCGCCGGTACAAGCTAATTCCACAACGGTCATCCAAAATTCTTCAGCTGCTCATCTGGGTACTTCGGCGGCGCTAGATGCCTGGGCGGCGGAGCCCGAAAAGGCGCCCAATGCGGGATTGAGGAGCGGTTTACCTATTCTGCTAACCATAGGCATCTTTGTCCTGGCCGCAGTTTGGTTCGGATTTGCCAATTTTCGCATGTCACGACTGGCGCAGGCGGCCGAATCTAGAACTGCGGGTTTGACGGCGCGAGCATTAGCGTCAACCCCGGAGTCCGAGTCAGATCAGAACTCTAGTTCAGCCAGCGGATCGGCCTCTCTGGATCAAGTGCGCCGACTGGCCGACCAGGGCGACGTAAACGCGGAGTTCCAACTGGCCGCCAAGTACGCTGGTGGTGACGAAACTCCTCAGGACTATTCCCAGGCTGTGAAATGGTTTGCCAAGGCTGCCGGCCAGGGACACGTGCTTTCAGCGGCAACCCTGGGCGCTTTCTATTGGGCAGGACGTGGCGTCCCGCAGGATTATCTTGCGGCTTATATGTGGTCAGCCATAGCGGCGGGGGCTGGAGACGAAGCCAGCAAGTATCGAGTCACCATCCTGCGCTCTCGCATGAGTTCGGCGGATTTGGCTGAAGCGCAACGCCGGGTCGCGGCCTGGCTCGCCTATCATCCGATGTTGGTGGAAAAAGGGAGCCCGAGAGCTCACTCCAAAGAACGCTTTGCCGCGAGCGTTCGGCCAGGCACCCGAACCGACACTGATTGAGAACTACGTTCCTGCCGTTCTGTGCGCGGACTCGTAAGCATGCGCCAACGCTAGCACCGACCCCTCGTCCCACCCCTTTCCGCTGATCTGAAGGCCGACGCATCGGCCGTCGCGTGCGACTCCACAGGGAAGCGAAATGGTGGGTAACCCGAAGACGTTAAACGGGCGCGTATTGCGCAACAGAAGCAGTTCGCGAGCACGCAGGGCGGTGGGATCTGCCTCAAGTTCCGCGAAAGACGGAGCAAGCACCGGAGTTGTCGGCGTAACGAGCAAATCCACTTCCGCAACGGTCACGGCGATCTCCTGCCGAAGTTGCTCTAATTCTCGACGCTTCTGGATGTAAGCGGCGGCGGTGAGCTTCTCGCCCGTGCGGATTCTTCTTAGTGTCTCCGGCTGATAAAGGTCAGCGTGCTCGGCAACAAGTTTCTCGTGAAAGGTCCAAGCCTCGGCGCTGGAGGCAGAGCGGTCCGTATCTACTGGCAACGTCATCTCGCGCACTCCAGCCGTCAGCTCGGAAATAAGTTGCAGGGCAGTTTGTATGCTATCGGCGATTTCGGGATCAACATCATCGTAGAAGAGCTGGCGAGGCGCTCCTACGCGCAAGCCCCGGGTGTCTTTCTTTAGAGCTGCAACATAGTCGGGCACGGGTACATTAACGCTTGAAATGTCTGATGGGTCATGGCCGGCGATTACCTGCAGCAGGAGCGCCGTGTCTTGGACAGTTCGGGTCATCGGGCCGACGTGGTCGTAAGACCACGAAAGTGGAATCACGCCGCGGGTGCTCACCCGCCCATAGGTTGGCTTCAGGCCGACAATCCCGCACAGTGCCGCGGGCAGCCGAATCGAGCCGGCTGTGTCCGTACCCAGAGCCGCGTAACAGAGCTCGGCGCCCACGGCTGCCGCTGAGCCGGAAGATGATCCGCCGGTGATGAAGCTTGCGTCCCTTGGATTCCGCGCCGCCGGGAAATGCCCGATGATGCCGCTTCCGCCATAGGCAAACTCGTGAAGGTTGAGCTTGCCCAGCAAGACCGCCCCAGCAGCTTTCAAGCGGCGCACCACTTCAGCGTCCTGATGAGGTATGCGATCCTGAAAGACCGCGCTGCCTGCCGTCGTCCGTATTCCAGTGGTATCGAATAGATCCTTAAGAGCAATGGGAATGCCATGCAAAGGCCCTTTCCAGCCGTCGCGCTGAATTTCAGCCTCTGCCGTGCGCGCCTCTTGCATTGCCGTCTCGGCGGTCACAGTAATAAATGCGTTGAACGTGGGATTTAATTGCTCAATCCGCTTCAAACACGCTGCGGTCAACTCGATGGGCGATACCGACTTGCGGCGTACAAGTTCGGAGGCGTCCGCCAGGCTGAGTTTCGAGAGTTCGGTGGCTACGATGGCCATGCGAGCGATAAGTGTAAATGGTGCGAAAATTCCGCGGGCCGAACTCGCCCGATAACCACCCAAACTCGCCACCTAGCCTGAAAGAGTTGGTATGATGGCGCTCTTTGATTTCAACCCGAAACATCCCGGAAGCGTATATGACCGCTAACCAACCAAAGCAGACGCTGAACGTTGCCATGATCGGCCAGGGTTTTATGGGCCGCGCCCACTCAAACGCCTTCCACCAGGTAACGCGATTTTTTGATACGCCCTACGATTTGCGGCTGAAGGTCATTTGCGGGCGCAATCGCGAGAGCCTTGAAGCAATGGCCAAACGCTGGGGATGGGAAGAAACCTCAACTGACTGGGAAGCGGTGGTGGCCAGAAAAGATATTGACGTAATTGACGTGGCCACCCCCAACCTGCTGCACGCACCCATAGCGATTGCCGCGGCAAAAGCAGGGAAGATCGTGCTATGCGAGAAGCCGTTGGCCATGTCAGTGGATGAAGCTGAGCGCATGGCAACGGCAGCGCGCAATGTACCCAACCTGGTCTGGTTCAACTACCGCCGTGTTCCTGCTGTTTCCTTGGCCAAACGACTCGTGGACGAGGGCCGGCTGGGGAACGTCTATCACTATCGCTCGGTTTACCTGCAGAGTTGGGGAGCCGATCCGGCGCGCAAAGGAGTGTGGCGATTTAATCGCGCTGAAGCCGGTTCCGGCGCCATAGGGGATTTGCTAACGCACACCCTCGATCTGGCATTGCTCCTCAATGGCGAAATCGAGGAGCTGTCGGCGATGATCCAGACCTTTGCACCCGGACGCGAAGTTGACGATGCGGTGCTCTTGCTGGCGCGTTTTGCGAATGGCAGTATTGGCAGCTTTGAAGCTACGCGCTTCGCCATCGGCTGCAAGAATCGCAACGCCTTCGATATCAATGGTTCGAAGGGGATGCTGCGCTTTAATCTGGAAGACCTGAATCGCCTCGAATTTTTTGACGCTACTGACCCGACGCATATCCAAGGCGAACACCAGGTGTTAGTCACCGGACCGGGCCACCCTTACGTGGATCGTTATTGGCCGCCGGGGCACATCATCGGCTACGAGCACACGTTTATTTCGAGCCTCGCAGATTTTCTCGACGCTTTGGCAAGGAAAGAGACCTTCCATCCCAATTTCGACGACGCAGTTCGCGTGCAGCGATTGGTCGAGGCAGTGGAACGCTCCGCGAAAGATGGCGCATGGGTAAGGGTAGAGAAGACCGCGCCCGGCAAACACAAGGCTGCAAGTTAGACAGCCGTGGCTCGAGAAAGTTCTGGGGAGGCGGCCCACTCCTGCTTGGATTTCAGGAAAGCTTGTGCCCAGAACGGATATTTGCTCTCCCAAGGTGTGGAGATCAGTTGGCTGGGGGGAACCAATGCCGCCGTGTTTTCTGAGGAATCAAATTGGTGCGCCATCAGGTTAGCCACGTTTACCACCACAGCAGTGTCCAATTCTGGAGAATTTAGAATTGTAGGATCGTGGTGTAAGGCAACCGCCTTGATTAGCGATTCAGGCAATCCCCAGAGGCCAAATAGCCAGCTCCCCAACTGTGCGTGATCTCCGTGAAACACTTTTTGCTCCGCCTGGATGCAAGACATGCCAGCTTTGATCAGGTGACGCACTTTCGTGTATTCCTGCGGCATTTGCCAAGCTAAGAGCAGCTTGCCGAGGTCGTGGATGAGGGCGGCGGTAAGCGCCTTCGCTTTCTTGTCCCCGTCTAGCTGCTCACATTCAGCAATAGTACGGGCCGCCATCTTGACCCTGAAAGCATGATTGTTCTCTGCATCGAGATCGAGTGGGATTTCGCTCGGCACCGCGGGAGCAAAGACTCCCACCTGCGTGACCAAGTAACTAAGTGACTCGGCTCCCAAAACGTCTACCGCGCTGGAAGCCTGAGTAATTTGCCGGGCTGACTCGAAGAGGGCAGAGTTTACCAACTGTAAAATACGAGCCGTCATCGCGGGATCGCGCCCAACAATATCCTTCAGCACGGAAACTGAGACCTCGGGACCACTTAACTGCTCGACAATTTTCTGATGGAGAAGCGGCAGGCTAGGCAAATTATTAACGGGTGTAAGCAAAGACCAAAGCGCCGGATTAATGAGTTGCTGCAGGACGAACGTGTGCTGCAGGACGCGGGTGATGGTCTCAGCGTCACAAGGTTTATTAAGGAATTGATGCGTATGTCCCAAGGCGCGCAGGATGGAAGTACGATCGCACTGTCCAGAAAGGATGAGGCGAACGGTACGAGGCTGGATCTTGCACACTTGTTCCAGGAATTCAGCGCCATCCATTCCCGGCATACGCATATCACTAACGACTACGTCGAAGGTGTGCTGCTGGAGAAGAGCGATCCCCTGCGCACCGGATTGGGCAAAGTGCGTGGTCCACTCGTGGCGCCTGGGACGTAAGGCACGTTTCAGCCCGTCGAGAATGTATTCCTCGTCGTCTACAAAGAGCACCTGCTTGCTCATGCGTGCATTGCCTTTGCGGCAGGTTTGATGGGAAGGCGGATATGGAAGGTCGTTCCTCTTCCCACTTCTGTGTCAAACCAAAGTTTCCCCCCATGTTTGTCAACGATGATTGTGTGCGCCAGCATAAGGCCCTGTCCGGTGCCTTTCCCGGGTTCTTTGGTGGTGAAGAAGGGCTCGAAGATTCGCGAGCGAATCGCTTCGGGAATTCCCGATCCGGTGTCGGAAATATCTATTTCCACGCTATCACCATCGTGCTTGGTAGCGATCGTAATCTTGCCGTTGACCGCCGCATCTTTGCTCTTGGAGGCGATGGCATGCGCGGCATTTACCACCAGATTCAAGATCACCTGGTTGAACTCGCCCGCAATGGCGAACACCTGCGGTAATTGTGGGTCAAGATGGGTAACAAGTTCCGCCACGTACTTCCACTCACTCCTCGCCACCGTGACCGTGGTTTCAATGGCTTCGTTTATGTTGATGGCACATTTGTCCGGGGAGCCCGGATGCGAGAACTCCCTCATGGCCCGCACAATCATGGCCACTTTGCGAAGGCCTTCAAGAGACTGCTCAATGGATTTCGGTATTTCTTTCCTCAGGTACAACAGGTCTATCTGCTCGGCACTCCTTCCCAGAATAGCGGTTTGATCTTGCGCGGAAGCACCGGCCTCGAGTGCCGTAGATAGCTTCGATACCACTTCCAGCAGTTGATCGAGCTCCTGCCAGGAATCTCTTAAGAAGGTGATATTGTCGGAGACGTACTGAGTAGGAGTGTTGATTTCGTGGGCAATTCCTGATGCTAGCTGTCCAATGGCCTGGAGTTTTTGCCTTTGCTCTTCTTGCAGTTCTTGGTTGCGCCGCTCGGTAACATCTGCACCCGTAATCAACACTCCCACAGGGTCGCGGCCTCCTTGTCTCAACGGGTGGGCAACGAAAGCCCAGCAGCGCTTTTCCCCATTCCGCTCAAAAAGAATGTTGTCATAGCGGCGGGGGAGTTCGTCGGACCGCCAGTGATCGAGGTCGACTTCCAGCTTTCCTCCGAGCCATGCTACCCCGGAAGCAGCTAGCGTCTTTCCAAGAGCGGCTTCACGTTGCACGCCGAACACTGCTTTGGCCCTTGCGTTCCACGCGCTGATGCGGCCACTCTTATCCAACTGAATGATGATCGAAGGCAACGAATCGAGCACCAGATCTTGCTGCGACGGAAGTTCCGAATCCGCAAGTTTGCTCGACTTGCCGGGCTGTACCGCGACTGAATCCTGCTCTAGCGCCGGTGTGGGCTCTGGGTGAGCGGCGGAGGCATCGGCTCGTCTGGACATAAAGGTACCCCGAATATCTGATCGGCGCTTTACCACCCGTGCTCTACCCCGATGACGGGTTTCGGCAGGCGCTCCCGGAATGGGACGACCCTAAGCCTCTGGCGTGTAATACAGAACGGCCAGCTGGCTGCCGATAAATAAATCGGGACCAGGATCCAGAGGAAGGCATGCCTTCACAGCCGCAACCAATCCGGGGA
This sequence comes from Terriglobales bacterium, assembly GCA_035651655.1. Classification (NCBI taxonomy): domain Bacteria; kingdom Pseudomonadati; phylum Acidobacteriota; class Terriglobia; order Terriglobales; species Terriglobales bacterium. The sequence goes on along the minus strand of DASRFG010000023.1, from coordinate 227,646 downwards.
TCGCCGCAATGATTAGTCCTCTGCTCGCGATGACGACGGGCCATCTCAGGCTGGTGGCCGATTTGCTGATTGGGGGCGGATTGGCTGGGTATTTACTTCAGGCGCGAGGGGTGCATGCCAGAACTCGTGCCGAAGCCCGGCGGGTGCGGCTCCTGCTGGATTCAACTTTTGAGGGGATTATTGGCCTCGATCTTGATGGGAGTTGTACGTCCTGCAATCGAGCTTGCTTGCAGCATTTAGGGTACGAATCGGCAGACCAGTTGCTAGGTAAGAAACTGCACGAAATCTGCCACGGTGTTCCCACAGGTGGCAGTCCACAGCCCCACACCGATTGCGCGGGCGCCTACAAGTGCATTCGCAGCGGTGAAACCAGCTATATGGATGATGAGTTATTTTGGCGCGCCGATGGCACTTCTCTCCCGGTGGAATTTTGGCTCTATCCCATGTGGGAGAAGAAGACGGCCGTAGGCTCGGTCCTCACCTTTCGGGATATCACACGTCGCAAGCGCGCCCAAGACGCTCTTCACCAAACGGAAGAGACCTTCAAGATGATCGCGGAAAATGCCGGAGACTTGATCGCCGTCGTAGATCCGGCTGGCAATCGAATTTACAACAATTCTAGTTATCTTCGCGTATTGGGATACACGCCGGAAGAACTAAAACAGACGGTAGCATTTGAGCAAATCCATCCTGACGATCGGGAGATCGTAATCAAAGGCGCTGCTGAAGCCGTCCGCACTGGCCAGGGACAGGTATTGGAATACCGCATGCGCCACAGAAATGGCGGCTACGTGGCGCTGGAATCCCGTGGTGGATTCATCCGCAATTCGGCTGGGGAGATTGAGAGCTTGGTGATCGTTGCGCGCGACATCCGCCATCGAAAACACGCCGAGCAAGCCCAGAAGCTCGAGGCGATCGGGCAGCTAGCGTCCGGCATTGCTCACGAAATCAATACTCCCAATCAGTTCATCGGCGACAACATCAGCTTCCTGGCGGACAGCTGGCGCGAACTGAATCAGGTCCTGGCGCTCTCCTGCTGTATTGCCAAGCAGTCCAAAACTGTGGGAGGCCCGACACCTGATTGCCTAGAGCAACTAAGAACCCGTATTGATGAGGCGGATCTGCCGTTCCTGACCAGCGAGATACCCAAAGCCCTTGCTCAAAGCGAAGATGGCGTACAACGGATCGGCAAAATTGTTGGTGCTATGCGGAGGTTTGCTCCCTCGGGTGCTGAAAAGAAGATACCCATTGACATCAACGCCGCCCTGGAAACCACCATGACCGTCACCAGCAACGAATGGAAAAGTGCCGAACTGGTGACCGATTTCGAATCCAATTTGCCGCCTGTAGTGTGCCTGCCCGATGACATGAACCAGGTATTCCTGCACCTGATTATCAACGCTGCTCACGCCATCCAGGATACCGGCAGAGACGGCGAGTCTGTGAAAGGCACCCTTACCGTGCGCACACGGCGCGGTCCGGATTATGTGGAGGTCCAGGTGCAAGACAACGGAACAGGTATCCCGCAGGAGATCAGTCACCATATTTTTGAACCTTTCTTTACCACCAAAGCCGTTAATCGTGGGAGTGGGCAAGGTCTGCCATTGGCTCACGACGTAGTCGTAAACAAACATGGAGGGCAAATCTGGTTCGAAACCGAAGTGGGTAAGGGCACTACGTTCTTTGTGCGTATCCCTCTTCAAGCCAGTGCATAAGGAAAATCATCTTGAGTGGACGATTTCGCTAAGCGCGACGAGTGTGCCGTAGGAAGAGCTTCCAGGAAGGACTCTAATGTCAGAGAAAGTCTTGTTAGTGGATGATGAGCCCCTAGTGCTTGAAGGGTACCGCCGTGTACTGCGCAAGGAATTTGATGTGACTCTGGCCGTCGGCGGTGAAAAAGGGCTTGCTGAGTTGCAGCAATCCGGGCCATTTGCGGTGGTCTTGTCTGACCTGAGGATGCCGGGGATGGACGGAAATGAGTTTCTGAGCCGAGTAGGTCAGATTGCGCCCAATACTATCCGCATGATGCTGACCGGAAATGCGGATGTGGATGCATTCATCCATGCGGTTAATCAGGGCAAGATTTTTCGCTTTCTGGCCAAACCCACAACCGCTGAGGATCTGACTCTCGCCCTGCGTGCCTGTATTGAGCAATACCGGCTGGTGTTGTCGGAGAAAGAACTTCTGGAGAAAACACTCTTCGGGGCGGTCCAGGTTCTGACCGAAGTGCTGAGCCTGGTGAATCCGGTGGCATTCGGAAAATCAAACCGGGTTCGCAACTACGTCAGTCACATCGCGCGCCGGTTATCCGTAACCCATTCCTGGGAGTTCGAGGTCGCGGCCATGCTTTGCCAACTCGGATGCGTCACATTGACACCGGAGACCATGGAGAGCGTGCACATGGGCCAGGTCCTCTCGCCTGAGGAGCAGCACCGCTACAACTCCCATCCCGTAGTGGCGCGCGATCTGCTTACCCGTATCCCGCGTTTGGGACCGGTTGCAGAGATGATTTCCCGGCAAAACGAGGCCGCATCCGCGGCCGCAGGCACAAACGCAAAGTCCCCCGCCCGCCTCGGCGCTCAAGCCCTCAAGATAGGCCTGGCGTTCGACCAGTTACTCAGCCAAGGTGTCGGTCACCACGAAGCCATCGATCAGCTGCTAAAAAATCCCTCGGAATACGATCGCGCCATCGTGAGCTTGCTCTCCGATCTCCACATCGCGGCCAGTACCATGGAGCTTCATCAGGTCAAACTTGCCGACCTCAGAATCGGCATGGTGCTCGATGAAGACCTGCGCAGCAGCTACGGTCTGCTGCTCGTAGGTAAAGGACAGGAAGTGACTGCAGCCCTGGTGGCCAGAATTCGGAGCTTCCTCGCCAAGGGAACACTGAGCGGAGAAGTACGCGCGCTGGTTCCGACCGCATGTGCCGAAAAACAGACGGCTGCCAACGCTGGCGCAGATTGATTGCTGATCGAGGAAGTTTTGATTTACGCGACATCGGATGTGGCGTCCTGCTCCGGCTTGCCTCCACAGGAGCAGGCTGGTGGCTACTCCTATGGTTGTGTCGCCATTTTTACGATGCTAGACTGATGCACACCAGCGAAGGGTCTTCTGTGCGCCGGGCGGGAGTAGTTCAGCGGTAGAACGCCAGCTTCCCAAGCTGGATGTCGCGGGTTCGATCCCCGTCTCCCGCTCCATCATTGCAACAGCTTAGCTGATATAGTTTCGATCGGTAGCGGAACATCCGCAAAAGTATCCACAAAGTTGCTACGTTCGCGAATTTTGTCCAGCATTTCCACGGCCGAGCGCGACACTTTGTCTGAGATGTGTGTGTAGTGTTTCGTAATGGCATCGGACATATGGCCGACAATGGCTTGCGTTACCTGCAGAGGAGTTCCTATCTCCGCCATGCTCGTGATGAACGTATGCCTAAGACTGTGAAAACGAAGATTTGGGAGTCCCGCCGCCCTGCGTACTCGCCTCCAGGCTGTGTCCCACGATATTTGGTGGCGGGTAGGATCAAAGCCATGATGCCCCCTCAGTGGGTCACTTGCCTTCGTGTGGCGCGACAGATCTGCCGGTAATAGGAAGTGTTCAGGTTCTGCAGCGCCCAGCAGCTCAGCGCGCCTGTAGAGCAGTACGACTGCTGCTGTGGCGGCTTGGTTTAGTTCAACCCAGCGGGCTCCAGCATTCGTCTTGGTGCTTTTTCTTGTGACGCGGACACGGCGCCGCTCCAAGTCGATCGCGCCTAGCTGCAACTTCTTTATCTCACCGCCACGCATTCCGGTGTTGGCGGCCAGCACTTCTGCACAATACGCTACCTGCCATAGTTCGTTGCTGGCTGCAACGGTCTCAAGCCTCTTGAGTTGGTCGAGGGCGAGAGCCTCGCCTACCTCGCTTTCTGGCTCGCTCAGCCGTCTGTAGTTCAGCAGAGGTCCACGCCACAGGTTCGATTCCTTGAGCACGTTCACCAAGATTCCCATTTCAAGGTTAATGGGCCTCTCTTTTACCTCCCTACGGCGATCGCGCTGGTAGTCCTTAAGAACGTCCAGCGTGATAGATTTCACTTTTCTGGATCCCAAGCGGCGTACCAATTGGCGGAGATACGACTGCTCATTGGACCTTGCCTTTTGTGATTTCAGGTGAGCGGCGTGCTGCTCAACCCAACGCATACAGGCTTGCTCCACGGTCCATTGTGCCTTATCCGTGGGCAGGCGACCTTGTTTTAGATCCTCAAGAAACTGACCCTTAAAAGCTTTCGCCTCGACGCGATCGCCAGTGCCAGTGGATTTCTCCTTCCAGTCAGCGTCGCTGTCCTTGTAACGAAAACAAAAAATGTAGCCGCGCCGATACAGCCCATCCTGACGTCTTTTGCTCATCACGTCTCCTTTCGTTTCCATTTATTTTTGTTTTTATGGTAAGACCGAAGCTCCGATGCCCGCTTCGCTGGTAGATGGCATTCGTTACTGCAGTACACACGATTGGCACGAGCGGCCAAGAAAAAACGGTCCTTAGAGCAAAACCTATTTGCACACTCCTTTGCTAAGTGCAGATTTCGCATCAGGTACAGCATTGCTTGCTCAAATCGATAGTTAGGAGGGCACTTCCTATACTCAAGCGAGGGGAACAATGGGCTGGGATACATAGGTGGTCCAAACAGCCACTGCCAAAAAGCGAACCGAGCTTCCTGAACTAGCCATCCCCGTTCCCGGGGGTCGTATGAGTCCAGAGCGTCTGCAATGACATCTTCTCGACGATGTGGAGCAGCGTCATCCGTCCAGGCATACGTCACCGAAGATTGAAAACGCTCAATGATCAGCTTCCGCGCTAGGCCCGCTTGCTCGTCTGAAAGTTCACCCTCCAGAACGCCCTCAACAACCGACCGGCCGTTCTCGTCGTGCGAGAGCCGGCCTCCTGGTCTTGCCGGAAGCTGCCTGCCGTGTATTAACTCCACGATTTCTTGATGACGGCGGAACCTATCATCCACAAAGAAGAAGTTCTCGTATTGACGAAGGAAGTTACGGGTGTCGTTCGGATCATCGGCTTCCACGTTTGCAAGCCCAATGAGGAACCCCCGGATCCGCTCCAGAGGTACTCTCCCCGGATTTAGGAAGTTCCTCACGCGGTCCTCTAGAACGAAACCTGGCATAATTTTGCTGCTCCCCGCTAGAATTGTAATAACTATTTACAAATCTAGTGTGACAGGCACATAGTCTAGCACAGATCGCGGCAGTGCAAAGGGGAAAGAAGATGATGACAGGGTTAGCTGGACGAAGGGCAGTAGGTTTTACCGAGTTCGCCGAGATGTTCGGAATTTCACGGGACGCAGCGAAACGACTCGCGCGGGATGGTTACTTGCGGACAATCTACATCGGTGGTCGGCGTCTGATACCTATGGCTGAGGTGGAACGTGCCGAGCGTGAAGGTGTAGGTAACGGTCGGACGCGTCGACTACATGGGTGCAAACAGAACGAGATCCAATGACTTCGCCGATAGAAGGCGAGTCACACCAAGGTGCCGGACGGTTTCGCGAGTGGCCTGCAACCGCTGCCGAAGAAAGGACTCTCACCTGGAAAATCACGACGATGACATTCACTTTTAGCGATCCCGAGCGCGCGGTCCTGGGCGCGGTCATCTTGGACAATGAGGTTTGGCTAGTGGCAGAGGTGCTGCGGGCTGATAACTTTTCTCTCGATGCGCACCGACGAATCTTCTGCAGGATGCGAGAGTTGGCCGAATCGGGCCGACCGATCGACATCATCACCCTTGGAGAAGAACTGACGCGTCGACATGAAGTCGAGGCGGTCGGCGGGATCGCTTATCTAACATCGCTCACAGACGGATTGCCGCGCACCCTGAACATTGAGCATTATGTCAAGATGGTGCGCGAGGCGGCCGGCAAAAGATACGTCTCCAGCGCCTGTGAAGCTGCGATGGTGCACGCCAACGGAGGCGCCAGCCTTACTGAATTGGCGCCGCGATTCGCTGAAATAAACTGGCGGTTAGCAGAATACCAATCCGATTCTATACACCGAATCGTGACGCTTGACCAGATTCCGGATCCGTTCGAAATCTCCTCGGGTGACGTTTCATGGGCGGTAGAGGGCCTAATTCCAGCGCGAGCGATCACCGTGCTTGCGGGAGAACCAGGTGCAGGCAAGACTTGGCTGGCAATGGGCATTGTCAGAGCGATAGCCCAAGGCGGGGAATTCTTGGGCCGACGCTGCGAACGCCGTCCAGTCCTTTATCTTGACCGCGAAAACCCACTACAGCTCATGCGAAACCGGCTCCAAACAATTTGTGGGGGCCCTGGAGTATTTCGTCCATGGGGTGCTTGGTGTGAAGACGAGCCGCCCATGATTGGCGATCCACGGCTCTTGGAATTTGCCAAGATCGGCGCATTTATCGTTTTTGACTCGCTGATCCGCTTCCATAGCGCCGAAAACGAAAACGATGCTTCTGAGATGAGCAAAGTAATGGCACATCTGCGTAGGCTGGCAAACGCGGGCGCGACCCTCTTCCCGGTGCACCACAAGGGAAAATCCGAGACGTCATCCTATCGCGGCAGCAGTGACATTGCCGGCGGTGCCGACGCGGTCTTTGCGCTCGTCAAACGTAAAGACCTGCTGGAATTGCGAAGCGTGAAGCACAGGTTCACAGCCGAGACGACTATTTCGATCCAAACTGACTTCGCGGCCGGACGCTTCACTGTCACCGATTCATCAGTAGCAAACAATCGCCAAAAAGAAATCGATGCCATTGCGAAAATCATCAGCAGCAGCCCAGGACTTTCAAAAAATCAGGTCGTGCAGCGTTCAGGCATGGGCCGCAACAAAGTTCTAGCATTACTTGACCAGCACGAGGGTTCCGTGTGGAAGTCCCGAAGAGGCGCCAAAAGAGCTTTGCTGTATGAACCCGTGTAACCAGTTCAGTGGTACCGTACCAGTACCAATACCACTCCGACGACTGGTACAGCAGTACCACACCCCTTAGGGGTGGTACCAGTACCGGTCGCGTCGAGCAGCAGAGACTTTTCACCTTAAACAGTCAATATGCCTTAATCGCTTGGCAGCGGTGCAGTTTGAAATTTCAACAAAATAAATCGTCTTACTCTGCAGCGTCAGCGTTGGCTATCGGCAGCAGCAGCTACTGTCGTGTCGCGCGCAGGTGGCTCAGGACGCCGCCTCCTAATTTTGTTTGACGCACAGAATCTACCTGGTGCGAAATTGTCCGATTGCCCGCTATCGCAGCTGGACATCTGCACGATCCCCACTGCTTGATCCCGCACTGACTTTAAAGGCGGAAGGTCTAGCAACATCCGAAAACACCCACAACTAGAACGCAATGGGTGCCGATTCTGTCCATCCATCGCCGGATCTTGTGTTCTTTTGTCCGGAGTGAGACATATAACATCAGGGACAAAGCTAAGACACAGGCGGAGAGCGTGCCCTGCCTGCGCAGTTGACCGGTCCGTTGCTCGTACTGACAGCCTGGCGCGCCCTTGGTCGATTTTGGCCAGTGAGCCGGACCGTCGGAGCCGCATGAATGATCTTGGGCGTGAGATCAAAGGAATGGGCTTCGATCCGGCACAACCTGCAAAAATTGTGATGGCTCAAAACAGGCAAAAAAAAGAAGCGAAGAGACCGGGCAATCCTTATATTCAAAACGTTGGTAAGGAAACGCGATTTAAGCCGGGCGAGAGCGGCAATCCCGGTGGACGTCCAAAAAACGATTGGGCACGCGAGATCGCCCGGGCAGTATTTGAGAACAATGTGGAATCGATCTACGAAGCGATGCTGAGCGTCTTGCTCAAGGGAAGCGGCAACGCCTTCAAAGAACTCGCCGAGCGAGCATACGGCAAGGTGGTTAGTAAGCACGAGATCAGTGGAGCGGACGGTGGTCCATTGAACGTGAGCTATTCGGAAATGACCACTGAGGAGCTGGACGCCCAGATCAAGACCCTGATGGACGAACTAGGGCTGGAGCGCAAAAGGGTTCCCGGTGAATGAGGATTTGGAAAAGAAGCGCGAACTCGTTCAGCTCCTGGAAGAGCGCCGTCTATCTGGTTGGGAGCGTCGACGCCGCCGGTTTTTGGCTGCGCAGGCGCGGCTATTTGGTGTAGACGACCGCGGGATGCCGCGTGCCGACGGAATTGCACAGCTTCTCCGACGGGCTCATGCGCACGATGTTTTAGTAGAGAAAGCTCGGGTGGGCGATGGGGTGGCGATTAAAACCTTAAAAGAGGCGAAGCCTTTCTCCGTGGATGAATACATCGTGTTGAACCTTGGATTTGCGCCAGGCGAACTCAGGACTTAGTTCAAGCTGGGGAAGCCCATCCTATTCAGCCTAAGGAAGGTGAATTGTAATCTACGGAGACCTAAAAGACTTTGACGACTTAGTACCCGTTATGAGCTGCATTCTTCGCGGGCCTTTGGGAAATTGACGGAAAAGCGTGAACTTACGGGAGCCAATGGCGACGGAAGCTCGGGTTTTAGGCTACTCATGGCCACATTGTGCGATCCCGCGAGGAGTTCAGCTTGCCCCCCAACTCGGATGTAGCGCCACAAATTAGTCGTCTTAAGACTAAAGTTTTACGAAGCATTCCCGGCGTTCAGGGCTACGTCCACCATTAGGAGTGATCTCACATCTGGCAATTGCACTAACGCTGCACGGTTCGCTGCAGCTAGCGAATCGAAGAGCTTAGGCAGCTTTGGTCACCCACTGGCGCAAGTGGAGTTGCGTCGACAGACTGTACCCAGCAGATGTTTCGGTTGTTTAGGGTCTATAAGAAACGTGCTTTAGAGAGAAACGGCTACACTGCTACCAAAGGGGGGGCATATCGTCGTAGCCTTTGACGGGCTCGGTTACGATCGGCCCAAGTTCTAATTCGATTAGCAACCTTTGCAATGTCGTCTGTTGACGGCTCTCCCTTGCCCAGCAAGATAAGGCCGATTTCCCTACCGTGGGCTGTAACATCATTCCGATAGAGCATTCTCTCGCGGTCCTCCATCGGCAACTGGTCATACTGGGCCACTCTTGCCAAAACCGCAGCTTCCGCAATGGACAATCGGTGCATTTTTAGTATTCTACTACCTCCTCAAATATAGATGCTATTACTAAAGTTCGCGCACCCCACTAAGCAAGGGGCAGCCAGTCACACCTGAATCTGACCGCCCGTCGGCGCTCCATTGCTCTATGTAACTCTCTGATATTGAAAGAACAAGTGCGCCCGCTCCTATAGGGAGTTCAATCTCTCGGGCGTTGCTGCTGAACGCGTCCTTCCAGAGAGCGACGCAGCGGCTCCGGTTCGCACTAGTACTTTCCACGGGATGGCTCAGCTGCGACATTCCAAGACTGGTAACACACAGGACAGAACAGCCTGGATCGTCGGCGAGGGTAGCCGCACAACGTGCTGACCATCTGGGCCGAATCTGCGGGCCATCCATTAATAGGGCAATGACCAAGTTTGGTCCAACTGCACGCACCAAGTCGCCTACAGGATCGGGGCGGGCAAGATCTTCGCAAATTAGGACGCAGACGACCAGCCAAGGCAGCATGGAGACGAAGGTGAGTTCGCGCGCCGAGACGTCTATATGCTCCCACCAGAGTTTCCCTGTATGAAGGCGACTGCCCAAGGAATACTGGGTGAGTTGGTTGGGATCTAACTTCCACCTGTGATGCTTACCCTGCTTAATAGTTTCTAGCGTAGGAATATCAAAAAAAACCTCATTCTTGCTGTGTGTCTTGACAGTCCTCGGTGTTGTCACGCCGGAGATAAGAAAACTTTCTCGCTCATCGACAATTTCCGATCTCAACGAAGCGTAAAGTTCGGGGGTCAGTGCAAGTTCCGGGAGAATAACTCCGTGCATGGAGCCCATCTGTTGGCGTGCTCGATCAAACAATGAGGTTATATGTTCGACTGGGTCCGGCTCTCTCTCAGTATGGCGAAATCCAAAAAACCCGAAATTCGCCGGCATATTCCGCATCTCGGTGGAAAACGGCGATTCTTTTTCGAATTGAACTGGGTCAATTTGGTATGGCCACGGGACAACGAGTATATTGAGGCACTGTTCATCCGGGTAGTTGGGAACCAGATGCCATTTCGGCTGAAGTTCACCTGATACGCAAAGGGCGAGATTATGAGACAGGGATCTGACCGTGAGTCCATTTTGCGGAGTACGCATCTTCGGCAGAACGCGAGCCCGGGAACAATGAATCTCCTCGGCCACATTTGAGCTATTGGAAGTGTTTGTTACCAGATCGTCCGCATGATCCCAAAACTTTTGATCGATGGAAGTTGTTTTTCCCTCCCGAGGCAGTCCAACTCCTTCACAAGCCGAATCCGCGAACGCTGCTAACTGCAGCAAAATCTGGCACCCCTTGGTGTCGGACTTTAACTCCTCGATTGATTTGTCGAGGTGCGGTCGAATTTTGACCCAGAGCTCTCGCACTTCGTTCGGCGCACCTGATCCAATGGCCCAGCTTTTTCTCCAGGACTGTCCTACGTTAGAGGCCACCTCCGCCCAGTCTTCGTCCGAATCAACAGGCGGCCAGTCATTGAGTGCCACCGTGTAACCGCCTGATTGCATGAGTAGAGCCATACATATGCCGAATACGTCAGGCGGCCACTCAGGTACCGATTCTTGGTCCTTCAGCCGCGGAATGAGAAACGTTGCGTACTCCCAGCCCGTGATGCATTTATTACCCGTCACACAGACCACCTCTTTTTTTTCACGCGAAGGCTTTTTGCAGGCGCAGCATTGTATCTCGACCTAAGGTGCTCCAGTAGAAATTTCTCTGACGTTGCAACTTTAGAACAGAAAAGTCCCCGTGGCAGCGGCTTCTTGGGGGAAATTTTGAGAGAGTCAGTCCTGCTCCGATTTCGCTTTGATGACTCGGAATGGCGGCTGAAACAATTCAAATCCATAACCTGGAGCACACGCACTGCATTAGCATCAAAAGGCCCTTGCTCCGGCGTACCACAACCTTCACCTAATGTCCCACCGCTCAATGATCGTACAGTGATCGCTTGGCGCGGGTCATTTTCAGCGTAGAGCGTATTGCGATCAACGATGCTCACCAAGGCTAACCCGGAATTTCACGTGAGCGAAGTCGCTGATTGGTCGGATGAAAAGCTGCTCCACTTGATAGAAACGCTGACCGATGGGCTTGTCAGGATTACGTAAGCCGCCAGTTGACTACTGGCCATTCCTTGACAAGAACGCTGTGCGCAAAGCGCATCGACGAGATTATCGAGCATCAGTACGTCGCCCGGACCCACGCCATCGAGGTTTACTAGCTCCTGCGTGTATCGCAGTCGAAAAAGAACGGATCAAATACGGCAAGTCCCGCTTCAAGCGTCATCGGTCCTTCATGCGGAAAATACAAAAAAAAGCGGTTCAGTAAATGTCCCGTGACTAGATTGCATCTCCTTTCTGAGGCGGAATGGTTTTGATACACTGACCCGCTCTTAGAAAGGGACTGGGAATGGACATTGCGATAGTAAGCGCATTAAAGGAAGAACGAGACCGTCTGGATCGCGCAATCGAAGCACTCCGGGGCGTAACCAGTAATGGCCGTAAACGTTCTATTACGGATCGTAAGCGCAGAGGTATCAGCGCAGCCGGTAAAGCACGAATCGCAGCCGCACAAAGAGCAAGATGGGCCAAACAACGCAAAAAAGCCGCTTGAGGTGCCAAAATGAAGGCAGCAGCGTTGATACTTGTGGTAATGCTTCTGTGTGGAATCGCTGTCGCTGAAGAGCAGCGCGGTTTCACCTTCGAAAGTGGCACTGAGTTTCTGGCAAAGTGCTCAACCATACCAGACGACAGAAAATCCACTTATGATTCGCTTGCATGTGTAATGTGGCTAAAAGGATTTGTAGATGGAGCTGCTGCGGCAGGTGCATATCACCTCGCTCAGTCTGGCTCGTCGCTTAAGGCGGATATCTGTTACCCGGATGGGAACACGCTCCTGCAAAACACGAAGGTAATCGTAAAGTACATGAACGATAATCCCAGTACTTTACATCAGCCAACCTCCGTTTTAGCTTTCAAGGCACTCAAAGAAGCGTTCCCGTGTAAACCGTAAGGGTGGATAGCCATCTCCGGAGTCTCCTGTTCATTCACCCCTGAGACGCTTTGGCGGTATGCTGCGCATTTCAGATGGCGTGGGAGGCAATGCCCGAGCAGACTGAAAAGAAGAACGCTGTACCGAAAACTCTTGGCAGCCTCGGACTCACGCTGGCAGAAGCCAAGAAGGGTTTAGCCCTGACGTTTGTAACAGAACCAAAAGCTAAGGAGGGACAGAACCATAAAAGGACGGTCAGTCCTTCGCTCCTAAGAAGATGACTGTACCGTGTATTGGTTTACGGTATCCAACGGCAGGACAGCATCCTTCACTCTCAGCGGGTGTTCGTTTGCTTTCCAGGAGACAAGTAGTTTTAGCCCCTTACTACCGCAGAGCCTCCACGATTTGAGCAAACAATTCTTCGCCACAATTCTTTTTGCTCACGCACGGGTTCTGCGGGTTCTTTAAGAAGGGCACCGAGGCTACTCGCGGGTCAACTTCCAGCCAATACATTTTTGAACGCATCCCAACGATTACTGCTTTCTTGTCGAGCATCTCTTTCACATGCTGAAACGAGTAGTTTTGCGAGGGGCACACCTCCCTCGTAGGCAAGCGCTTCCATCGTTTTGAATGATATGGAAACCATTCAATGACCAGTAGGTGTTCCGCTACTTTTTTAGACCCTAAGATTTCGATCAACTCCTTCACGTGTGCCCGCCACCAGCGGCCACACGCTGTCCAATTAAACTTCGGATTCAGTCCATAGAATGGATATTCCTGCGACTCCTGACGGAGGTTGCTGATTATCGCTTTTCTAAACTCGACATCGCTGTGGGCTTTGATGTCGTCGTCCGAATCACCTGGGTTGAGGCTCAGCAAAACCAATCGCGCCGTTTTAGGATTCCCGATGAATGGCTCAGGCAAGGTCTGTCGATTGATCTCGCTGTGCCGACTGACGCTTTCGATGTCAATACCGAGGATGTATGGAGCTGCCGAAGGCAGTTCTAACCACGGATTCTGCACAACCGGATTTTAGCAATGTTCTGTTTCGGAAGCTGTCGAAATTGAGCGCCTAATTTACTAGGCACTTACGGCTTTCTCCCGTTCCCTCGAAGCTGCTCGCGGCCTTACGGGCGTACAAGGCCAAGAGTGACTACGCATGCTTGTTGCATTTTTCCACCTCTGGCTGCAAACCCAAGAATGATTTCCACACAAGTTCAGGGCGCCTTTTGCGACGATGCACCTGCAAGCCGGAGTTGACCTTCGTACTGTGCAGATGTGGCTCGGTCACAGAGACCTGGAGTCCGCAGAGGCGGTACGCGATAAAGTGAACGCGACATTTGGAGCGGCAGCGGGGAGGTAAGGCATCGACGGATGCTGGTTTGCGGCATCCAATTGCCCTGGGCTACTCTGTTGGTATGGGTACGGTTTGGGAACGTTTTCAACAAAACACAATGCACGGCAATGTGGTGCTGAACTTCACCTCTTATGCTAAAGGTGAACTGCAGAGTTATGCACATGCCTACCACGAGGCTGCTAACGCGCTGGTTGCAGGTGTTCCGGAAGAAGCGCTACTGCTATGGGGCGGAGGTCTGGTTCATCTTCAAACGGGTGAAGCTCTCGACCTTGACGGCCTATTTCGACGGCATGAATTCAACGTGCTGCTACCGGCCACAAAAAAGGTCTTCGAGGTGGCCGGGTGGTTGCACCGTCCTGCAGGGCCGACGAAGTACGCCACGTACGAAGAAATCGAAAGTGTTATTTTGGAATTCGAGGAAATCGATCCCAAGTCGTTCGCTTTCAGGTATCCAGTAGACACGAAAGGGGAAGCGCTTCTGCCGGAGCAGTTTCACTTCAATATTGTGAAGCTCGGAGAGGAACTGGATAAATTACTGCGTATGCTGGATGGGGCTGCAGAAGGAGTATACGAGCAGTTCCAGTTTCTGGCCCGCGAGTACCAGAGCGTATCACTTTATTAATACGTCCGCAGGCGGGGGTGCCTACTCAGCGTTTGCCAAACCAACAACTGCGGCCAGAACCGCTAGTCCAAATGCAAGAAGCAATTGCGGACTCTTGGCTATGCCGGTCTGGGTATAGTATGCCGCGTGCTGACAATTGAACTTGAGCAGATCGTACGGTGTACCTAGCAAACGCAGAGCCCGTTGTAAGACTTGCTCTCGGTCGATCCAGGAGCCCTTTACGCGCGAGATGATCCGTACGGCTGTACCACCCGAGAATGTCAGCAGGTTGTACCACTGCACCGAGAATGGAGCAGTGCTTCTTTTGGGTGACTCTTTTGATCGATCACGGCTCGCCGCCTTTGGGAAAAATCGTCACGGCGAACTTGAGTGTCGCTCGCGAGTCACCATTGAAACAATGGAAGCTCAGTCGTGGGCTTCGGGAAGTGATAGAGAGCAGAAAAGTCTTCTGCCAATCTTGTGCTCAGTTCGTTACGCTCGGCTCGACTCGGTAACGGATGCTGCAGACTTCTTGGAAATTCGTCGTATGTGCGTCCTTGCAGTAGCCGGCCTGCACGGCTCTTTTGGACTCCACCCCACTGTTTAAAGAAGAAAGGAACATTTGCGATTTTGCATTGTTCCATGATTGAGATTATCCAGGATTCTTTGATCGGCCGAGCACCAGGACCGCTCTCGCCACCGACAATGACCCAATGAATACCCTTCAAATCAAGTTCGCCAAGATCCTCCAGCAGGGGTTCAATGGAAAGGAAACGAACAGCGGCGGGAGAGTGTTTGAGGTCCTCTAACCTTGGAAGGCCGTATTCCTTATTTTCAATGCTAACGCCCCACCAAACGTGACGTTGTCGGGCAGCTCCTGTCAATTGTGAGCTCAGGAGCTCTCGTAAGCGCGACGAGCGTTTGGTGAGAACTTGATAAGTATGCCAAGGCGATTCGCACATTATCTTGCTGACTGCAAGAATGTATTCATCAGTAACACGCTCGTGGAACAGATCGCTCATCGAGTTAACGAAAACCATCTTTGGTCGGGACCATTGCAGCGGCTCAAGTAATTTTTCTGGCACCAGCCGCAGATCAAAGCCCTTTTCGTATGGATGTCCCGCTACTCCGCGAAAGCGTTCCGCGAATGTCTCCGCATAACAGTGCTTGCATCCAGTGCTGATTTTGGTACAACCCCGCACTGGGTTCCACGTAGCATCGGTCCATTCAATTTTGGAGGAATCAGCCATTTTGGTCAGACCGCCTCATTTAATGATAACACTAATTTATTTATTGCAAATATTTACTTGTAGCCGTAGGCTGTATCTACTCAGTGCTCGAGCACGCCAAACGCGACAAGGTACGAATTAAGGGAGGTCCCTTCGCAGGCCAACGCGGAACCTTGCTGCGCAGAGAGGCAGGTAGATGGCTGGTTTCTCTGACGAATGAAGCCAAAGAAGTATCCTTCGGAGCGGATGACCTGACGAATCTTTCATTAGCGGCGCGACGTGCCTGGCATAGCATGCCTCACCGAAAAGTCGGTAGACCTGTCGGCAGCAAGGTATCAGACCGGCTTTCCGTAATCTTTCGAGTTGATCGTGCATTGTGGGACGAGTTTCTTGCCGCTGAGGAAGTTGGTCTCGTCCGCGACAGAACGACGGTGATAAACGAATGTTTGCGTTCAGTCCTTCAGGCTGCGCGACGACTTCGATCGAAGGCTTCATGAAAGGCAAGCTTACAAGCGATCAGCGCTCGCTCATCAACCGGCTCCTCGACGAAGGGAAAGACCGAGATACAATTGCCCGGCTCGTCGGAGTGACCCCGAACCAGGTTTCAGCAATTTCAGCACACCGGACGATGGGACGCTACGAAGGCGTTCGAAACGCGGATTCGCCGATGTCATCGCACAATCCGACGTCGATACCAGCTGCAACGACACATGGAGAGGTAGCGCGGTCTAAATCAATCCCGCTCGGGATTGATATCGAGTCCTCAACAAATGTGACTTGGCCGCTTTACGAGTCCACCAATCCCCATGTGCTTATCTTGGGCGAGAGTGGCTCCGGAAAAACATACACAGCCTCACGCTTAGTACTTGAACTTGCCAAGGCCGGGATTCCTTCCGTCGTATTTGACTACGGTCAAGGATTTTCACTTCAACATGCACCGAAAGAGTTCCGCGAAGACATGAGGAATGTAGAATTTCAGCTCACTCGCGACGGTATCGCGATTAATCCGCTACAAATCTTTCCGGTGGATACGCATGGACCTGCCACAGTCGCGCAGCGTGTCGCCGACACATTCCTGCGCGTCTATCCGAAGCTGGGCGTTCAGCAGCATGCGTTGCTGCGCCGAGCGGTCGTCGAGCTGCTTTCCGACAGCGGCATTGTTGCCGATAACCCTCGTTCATGGGCTCAGTGTCCTCCACCATTTCGTGATCTGGAACAAAAGGTGTCAGAACTTACTGCGGCTAAAGATGCGACGACTCGACGGGCTGCGGCCTCCGCAGGGCCGCACGTTTCGACTTTATTTTTTTTCAATACCTTTCGCAAAACCGGCCATGCGCTCAGCTGGTCTGATCTGCTTGAACGACGTAACGAAGTGTGGATTTTGCAGCTCGGAGGACTCGAAGCCTCGGTCGAGAGAGCGGTGACCGAATTCCTGCTTTGGAGCCTCATTCGGTATTTTGAGGTGCTCGGCCCGGCGCCACTCAGATGCTTTGTAGTGTTGGACGAGGCGCACAAACTTGCGTTTGGTCCTGGATCTCCGGTTGAAAAGATTTTGCGGGAGGGTCGCAAGTTCGGGCTCGGCGTCATCCTAGCGTCGCAGCAGCCTGAAGATTTTAGTACCGTTGCCTTCGCGAACACGGCGACAAAGATTGTTTTCCAAACAGCCGACAATACAGGTCATGTTTCGCGAGAGTTGCATCGCAAGGTCAAGAACGGTCACTCGCAGGAGTACATTTCAAAAACGCTTGGTACGCTGCCGCGGGGATCCGCGTACGTAGTCATCGCTAACATCGGGCATGTTACACGCATGCTGAGTTTTGATGATGCAAAGGGTCCAGCAATGCCACGAGCCGCGAATCTGGGGAGCCTTAATGAATAAACGAGCAGATTGGAACAGTCTTAAGCATGTCGAGAAGCTCAACATTTTGCGCGAAACAGCACTCGACCAGATTGTCGTCGACTACAAACCGTCCGATGAGGACGAACGTTCATTTCGGGCGCGTATCGCTCGGGAGAATTCGCTGTGGCAGCCGCAACAGGCGGAAGCGACTCCGGTCGAAGCAGGCGCTCCTCCGAACAAAGAGGTTGTACTGGGAGCGTGGCGCGACCTCGACAGGTCCGAAGCTCTTCTCGAACTGATCGATAACAGTATCGATGCCTGGAACCGGCGGCGCACTAGGTATCCCGACAAATCTGCACCAGAACTCAATGTCTACATCGACATCGACTCGGATACGGGTCAGCTTTCGTATGAGGACAACGCTGGAGGTGTACCTGCAGAAAAACTCGAAAACTTAGTAGTTCCTGGCCGCAGCGAAACCGACGCGCTCGTTGCCAGTATTGGTAGCTACAAGACGGGTGGGAAGAAGGCTATATTTCGACTCGCAACGGCAGTAAACGTGTCCACACATTTTTGGAATCCAGCCGAAACGGGGGACAGTGCGGTGGCAGTCCATTTGGATGAGAAATGGTTGATAGATGTCGATCAGTACAAGTTTCCGTATTTCCGCCTCAAGGACGGCGGCGATATGCAGCGGGGCCAAACACGGTATCTGATGCAACTTCGTCCTGAGCCTGTTGGTGCCTGTTGGTACCAACAGCCGCGCGAGCTCGACAAGATTTCCCACGACATACAAAACACCTATGGTCTCCTCATGGCAAGAGAAGGAAAGATAAACGTATATTTTCCAAAGCGCGGCAAGAAAATCGAACCGGCTCTTAACACCCGGTACGACTTCTCGGGAACGAAGAACGACAAAGTGGATATCCGACCCCAGCGGGTTGACTTCGAGACCGAACTCGACTACCAAGGCCGAAAACACAAAGTGACGATCGAGGTCGTCATCGGTTGTCGCGTGACTACCTCCGCCAAGGATGACGTGGGTCCCGGATTCGATTTGTATGGCAACAATCGGCTCTTCAAGTACCGGGACGAGAGATTGTTTTATGAACAGTTGCCCAAAGGCAACGCAGTTAATCTTGCTCGCGGATGGGTGAACATTCTTGGTCCAAACGTCTTCATTCCATGGGATACGCACAAACGGCACTTAAACTACGATCGTGAAATCATTGATCTGATTCGTACTCATCCCGCCATCAAGAATCTCTTTGACAACTGGAGCGACGCGTTTCAGCAAATAAGCCGACTTGGCAGCGGTGAAGTGACAAAAACAATTAGTGTACCTCACACGCTGGTCGATACGAAGACCCACGAGCTCTCGTTTGGTGATTCTAGCTCCGTCCAGATCGATGCCACCAAGAAGCGTGGGCAGAAACTGCCGGAGGGAATCTATCGCCCTCACTTGGCCGCAACGAAGAAAACTAAGAAGGACATAAGCATTTCGTTTAGCATTAACGTCACCATCGACGAAGCAAGGCAGCTGGCAGCGTTCTTTGAAGTGTCAGGGGCCCTGGACGCAGGTCCTACCAAAAGAGCACTGAGCGAGAAGGCAAAGGAATATCTGCTCAGCCTCCTGGATACCAAGAGGGCAAAGAGGGCTTAACCGCATGCCGACAGCATCGGGGCGCCTTCAATATGGGCCACAAAAATATGCCGCTTTGCATCTGCTTCTGTGCCGTTGGTTGCGGCTCTATGGAACGCCGACAGCGGAGTATTGTTATGTCACGTTAGGGGGGACAGAGCTGAAGGATATCGAGAGCCTCCGTTTTGTCGATCCTAAACTCACGAGCATAGTCTGGTCTTACGAAATAGATCCCGCGCGATATAAGCTTGCGCAACAACGCGCAATTCAGCTTGAAGCGAGTGGACTCAAGATCACGTTGCAGTGCGCAACGATCTTTTCCCACCAACGCACCTGTGACCTCCCGCATATTTTTTTTATCGATCTGCCGGGGATTTGCGCATTTAGCGATTACGACCAGCAATTTGCCGATCTTTTTCAAAACGAGATTATTCGCGAGGGCGACTGCCTTATCATCACGAGCCACATAGTCCCGAGACCAGGATTGGATAGAGTTCGCGAGCATTTCGGGGGAGAATTCGCTGTCCTCGGAGTTGACGACAGCGACACAAACCTTGTGAAGAGCGTTTTTCGGCGCGCGCACCCAACTATGACTCTCTTCAAAGCCCTGTCGCTAAACGGAATACAGTCCGAACTTGCAGTGCGGTGCTTCGGAGCCGTCAAATATCGCGACGGTGCGCCAATGGGGCTTTATGGATACTCTGTTACGAGCGGGAGCACGGAGTTGTCAAGATTCGTCACCGATGCAGAAATTAGATATTTTGACATAGCTACCGGCCAGCTCTGTGCTACTGATGATTTCTGATCCGATGCTGGAACTATAGGCCTTCGGCAGCGAAGTCGAATAGCTATGTACCGCAAAGTAGTTCTAAGGATGTACGTCTGCCAGATCGAGCTATAGCCGTGCAAGAATCCGATCAATGAGCTGCTTCGCAAACACCTTGTTAGCAGAACATTCGTAAATGAGCGAACATACGCGCGTGAGAACTTCCTTTTCTCGCTCATCCATCCGGGCCAGAGCCTTATGATGCCGACGATGGTCCGCATGGAGCAATTGTTGTTTGTAGCGAGAGAGTGTACGCCACATTTGTTTTTTTTGCGCTGATTGGAGAACAGAGTGGTCTGCAACCTTCTCGATACGTCCCACATCTCTCACGGTGTCTCTGTGAAGTTTCTTGCGATCCGCTTGGCTTATGGCAGCTTGCCTCATGACTGCCAGGTTATGTACCACCTGCTCTGACAGCATTTCAAATTGGCGAATGACATTCCTGCGTATGGAGCTTTGTCGGCACCGCCGGCTGAGGTCTTGGGCTATCGGCCGAATCTGGCCTAAGAGATTGTTGAAATGCACGTTCTGCTCAAAGTGATCACGACGACCATTCGGCAAGATTCGATCGTCCAAGACGTGAAACTCACCAACAACCCAGGCATTGAAACGCGGTTCGTTGAATAACTCTTCCAAAACATCGCCTTCACCGACCTGCATGTTACCGCTCCGCAAGCGAAGTCCTTTGATAGATGCCAAACTGTCGATGGCGCCGAAATAGCCGTGATCTAAGACCCACCCTTTCGCAGCCAGGCCTCCCTCGTTACTCTTGATTTCGAAGAACCGGACACCAAGAAATTGATCCGTAACTCCCTTCCTGGCTTCGAACCCATTTCGGTGAGGTCGGAATAGCGGCTGCTCTTCCTGATTGAGGTAAATTCGGACGGTTCCTAAATTCACCTCCTGGCGCATTTCTTCTTCGATCTGCTTCGCAAACGTGAAAGAGGGTGAGAACGGAACAGGTGCGACCTGTGAGAGGTAATCTCGTATTGCTTCTGAGTTCATAAGGCGGTCGTCGCCATGACGCACGATCCCCGATAGTTCCACCTCGAAGAAGTGCCCGCGTTCCGTAACGGCACGACGCTGCACCCTCACTACTTCTTTGATCAGTTCTTCAACGTCGCCTTTGAAGCTCACGTCCCGCAGAATCGTCTTAAGCCTCTGGCAGTCCCATCTCATTTCGCTAATCTCGTGCTCGCCATCCGCGAGAGAGCGAAAAACTAATTCACGACAATAACCGAGCCCGGCAAGGCGCCCGACACCACGAAAACCACGAGCCTTGGTTCCTCGTTTTCGACTTGCTCCCAATGCAACAAGTGTTTTGGTGAACGCCCCTTTCTCAATACCGGCGCCATTGTCGCGAATCCGAACAGTCCGCTTGCCTGCGTCAACATTGATATCCACTCTGCCAGTTTCGCGGGGACTGAGCAAACCGAGTGCAATTGCTTCCTCGATTGAGTCGGATGCATTTTGGACATATTCGCGGTAGATCGCTAGCGGATTAACGTACATGGAACTGCTCAACAGTTCCAAAACGTCTTTGCCTACAATTGGACGCTCGACGATGGTCTCCCAATTGCTTTTTATTGAGACTAGAATTGGCTGACTCGCACTCATTGGATCGCTCCTGCCATTGCGGATGGATCTACATTCAAAAGCACTGGATCGTTAAGCCCCGCGTCCTCGACGCGTTCGTCATCGGGGATCTGAGCATACGGGTCTGTTGTAGCCGCTTTTTGTTTCGCCCAAATTTCCGCTTCTTTAGCCTTTGACAATTGAATGTAGTACGGGATGACTCGTTTCAACTGGGAATCAGCAGGCTTGAGCATCTTAATATGCCTAGGCGCGCAAGACGAGAGAAGTCTCAACAATTCGATTCGCTGTGAATTACTGAGCCGACAAAAAACGCGGCTATACTCTTCAAATTCAGCTCGACCGTCGAGATGTTCGTACCATTCGCGGTTGAAGATGTAATGGTGGGGCCGGAGTAGCAGCGCTCCAAATGCTTCGGCCGAATCACCAAATGCGCGCTTGAAGAACGTAGGCGCTCCACTCACAACCCCATGTGTCGCCTGCAAGATTAATTGCATCGACCGGAGCTGGTATCTGCGCCAATGCTCACCCACATGGGACCGGTCGGGCAGGTCTGTCGGTTGATAGCGCATGGGAAATGACCAAATTCGGATGCCGAGTTGCTCGTTCAGGCTGACGTTCAACGCCATGCGTTCGTAGAGGTCGGCAGGAGTATCGTGAAAGTTGTAGAGCATGTAATTCGACAGCTCCGTCAGTCCGAATTCGTAGGCCATACGCACCGATGTTTCGTATGGCTTCCGCACACCGAGATGATCGAATGCAATGCGCAGCGGCTTGATACAGATTGACGACAGTTCCTGCAGAAAGATTTTGTCCTTACAGAGGATGCGCGCGTCGACGCCTTGATTAAAGTCAACCCGACGCTGAACCGGAGCTCTTCCGCGCTTCAGTTGTGCGCCTCGCTGGAATCCTAGGTCCCTGATCTCAGCGATAATTTCCTTAAAGCGTCCGGAGGCAACGACATTGTTGTCCATCAGAACCAGATCTTTCTTCTCCCCGTACAACTCCCGGATCCGGTTCACTAGGTACGTCAACGGCTGAACATCGCGCTGATCACCCTCAAGTTTCGGCACTCCACAAAAGCTGCATTTTCTGATACAGCCCCTGGAGGAGTAGCCGAAATAAGCATCATGGACCGGATAGCGGTAGGAGATTTGATCAAGAATGCTGTAGTCCGGAGGAAGATCCTCGATGGACACGCCAGAACGATCCTCTGAGTAGAGCTCCTCCGAGAAGTCATCGAGATGCAGGGAAACCGCGGGCGGCTGACCAAGTAAGCCTTTGATGAATCGGATCCCACTCCATCTGTCCTCCCGAACGAAGCGGTCGTGCATTAACGAAGCTGCGATACCACCCACGAAGATCTTATCTGTCTGACCACCTACCACGGTCTTTGCGAAATCGATGCTTTGAGAGATTCTGCCAAATTCAAATGAAAACAGCGTGGTGACGTAGACCCTGTCCCACGCTTCCGTCAACACTGACCGGTCCTCGCCTTTTATGAATCGGACACGATCCCGCTTTCCGTAGGGACCGTGGTATTGCGCGATCTTCATCAGACCAAGAGGAGGGTATTTGTTCTTGTATCCTGGCTCGATCAGGAGAATATTCTTATTTGCCATTCAGGTTTATGAAATCCTCTCTGGAAACGTCATGTCGCGCTCACAAATGTCTTTCCTGCTGATCCCCGGTTTTTGCTGCTGATCTGAATCACGACATCGCGGCCCAGAGCATTCAAAGCCCTAAAAAGGCGCTGCACGGAGAAGCCTTCCAAGTGAAAATTCACCAGCGCTGAAACCTTCGGCTGAGGAATCCCCAGCAAGGCTGCCGCTTCTGACTGCGAAAGCTGTTGCTGCCGTATAGCTTCCTTAATCGCGCTCGCTAGCCGAAGTTTCGTGTGACGATCGGCACGGCTCGACCCGGCCGATGGGTTATTCGAGCTGATTGGGCGGGAGTGGCTTTTCATTTGCTACATCTGATACCACTTTTGGTATAAAAGCAACAACTTTTGTGCCCAAAAAGATCGACCTAGCAATCGTTTCGATAAGAATTGCCCGGTAGCTGACTGAAATGAAATTCCCTTGATGCTGACCACACTCCGATTACTGATAGCCACCACCGGCAGTTCGCCGTACCTAATGACGTGCGGCAAGAGGTTGAGGGCGGCATAGGAGCTCGGCAATCAGCTCCTGCCGGAGGGAATATTGAAGAGGTGCAAGCATTTGGGACACAGACTTGTGATCCTGGACGGAGTGAATTTGGCTTCATCTTCGGCTGAGACCGATGCTGACGCTCTGGTAAGCCGCCTACAACGTGTCTTAGAGGCGCAAGGCAGGGACGCTATGGACGTGCGCCCACTCGTTGGATATTTGGCCTCCCCCAATGGACTGAACGGAGAATGGATAGAGCATAAGCTCGCGGGAGCGGAAATCACCGCTGGCACAATGAAGATCGAAATCCCAATCCGAAAAGCAAACCCTGAGAACAGGCATAAAACAGGCATTGCTCACACGTAAGTTCTGCCTGCCAGAAATCTCCACAAAATCATCCACAAAGTGAGTGTAGAACCAGCCTTATGCAGAAGAATGAAGAAAGGTGCAGGAAGAGCGTGAATGCCAAAAACGTGTGTAGTTTCTGGTCCTTATGATCTTCCGGCACCTCGTCTCACCCTCCGGTGAACAGCTTCCCAAGCTGGATGTCGCGGGTTCGATCCCCGTCTCCCGCTCCAGACATCAAACAACTTTTGGTTGTTTTCCGACTCCAAAGACTGGGCGTGCAATTTTGTCCGAATTTGATAGTCTGCTGGGGCGCAGTTGGCGCTTTTGAGTGCGGGAGCGTGCCCGCCCAAGGTGGAAAGTATGGCTAGCATGAAAATCCCGCCCCTGAACCCCAATTTCGAAATGCCCCGCACAGAACCGGGCAGTGAAACCCTGAAGGCTGACGAACTCAATCTGTTGCCGCCGGCCAGCCTCAATCCTCCGCTGTGGCGCTCTTTATTGGAAAATTTGCGAGAGCGGTTCGCGCCGGAAAGGTTACCGCCGCTGCACCTTACCTCCCGTCCGGTTGATGTCGGCATGTTGGCGGGAGATTTCCTGGACCTTCCCTGGTATCGGACCGTATTTACCAGCCTGGGTGATGTCATCACGCCAGAAACACTGCCGCCGTTGGAGCTTGAGTCGCGGCCGGTGGACGTTGGCGAACTGCTCAGCGATTCCACTAATCACCCCTGGTGGACTTCGCTACTGCGCAACCTTGCAGATGCCGTCGCTCCCGAGAAACTGCCGCCCATGGAAGTCACAGCCGCGCCGGTAAACCCGGAATTGGCGTCGAATACGTTGTTGGCGCCCCGCTGGTCCGCGTTGTTGACCAGCCCTAAAGTCTTCCTGCCCGACGCTCCCGAGCCGGTGTACGCTTCTCCACTGCCATTGTCCGGAACGTTCCTGATCGGGCCGCCTCCTGACGCCGAAGTTGATGACGAAATCGAAGTCATGATCGCGCAAGTCAAACGTGACCTCTCACATTCGCGTGTCCGCGAGATACTTTGGATTTCCGTGGCTTTGGCGGAAGTGATTGTTGCGGCGATTCTAAAACTGCGTTGACCTCGGGATGACCTGTGACAATTCTTTACACAAAACAAGCTGGTGGACGATTGCATTCGTCTTGTCCTGCCACGTCGCATAGAAGAAAGCATTTCGTTTTTGGCCTGCAACCAACGCCACCTCGCCCGAATCTCTGTTACCAAATAGGAGAACCGCTTGAAAAAGTTCGCTTTAATCGCGGGGGGTTTTGTTTTCTTTCTTTTTGCGCAGGTACTTCACGCTCAACAATTTGACATGGCATTTGGATTGGGCGGGGTATCAGCGCCATCAGCTTCGAGCGTCGCGGCGACGTCGAAATATTTTCCTCAGTCAGTTGGCGGCGGAGTTTATCCAGCTTTCAGTGGTGACTTCCTGATCAAAAAACGATTTGGCGTGCAAGGAGAAGTGGCCTGGCGGGTCGGTCAGCAGCGTTATGCCATATCGCAGCAGCCTTTCCGCCCGATTTTCTTCGATTTCAACGGGATCTGGATACCTGAGCTCGGCAAGCATGCAGCGGCAGAACTGATGGCCGGGATTGGCGCCGAAGACGTCCGATTCTACGGAGCGGTGAATTGCAATTTTTTTAGCGGCTGCACCAATTACAGCAGCGTCAAGCATTTTATGGGGCACTTCGGCGGCGGAGTTCGTTTTTACGTGAAGGGCAACATCTTTGTCCGTCCCGAAGTGCACTTATATCTTGTTCACAACAACTTCGAGTTCAGCTCGGGACGGGCGATGCGCTACGCCGGATCGATCGGCTATACCTTTGGTCGAGAATAAAGTTCGCCGGTCACCAGTTCAATACCGGGGAGGGAACTGTCTATCACGGCTGCACACTGGTGATTCCCTCGGCACCGGGACGCGGGAAGTGCTTCTCGTACCAGGCGATGCAACGGTCAATAGAATCCATTATGTGCTTCGTCTCGCGCAGCCCATGGCCCTCGCGCGGATAGCGTACAAAAATGGTCTCCACCCCCACATCTTTGAGTGCGATATAGAACTGTTCTGCTTCTGCAATGGGAACGTCGGCATCGTTCTCGCCGTGCATAAGCATGGTGGGCGTGTGGACCGCACTTATATGCTTGAGCGCAGAGCGCTCCCAGGCAAAGTTCATTAGATCGTTCTGGTGCAGAAACTGGCCGAACTCCATTTCTTCGTACTGGTTGTAATAGGTCATATAGTTGTAGCTGATCAGATTGGTGATGCCTGCAATGGGCACCGCTGCCTTGAACTCGTTGGTCTGCGTGATGAGCCAATCCGTTAACTGGCCGCCGTAACTCACGCCTTCAATGCCCATACGCTCGCGGTCAATCCAGAGATTCCGACGCACCGCAGCGCTCACGCCGTAAAGCACATCCTGGGCCTCGTTGCCGTCCTGGTCGTTGAAAACTGCATCAGCGAATTTCTGGCCATATCCGGTTGATCCGCGGTAGTTCACCTGAAGCACCGACCAGCCATGGGCAGCATAAACTTGATTCTTGAAACTAAATGAAGGACCGTTCTGCCCGTGTGGTCCGCCGTGAATGTTTACGATTAGCGGATGCTTTGAGGTTGAAGTCACGCCTATCGGTTTGGTAAGGAAGGCTTCCACCTCGAACTTGTTGTCGTTGCTGGCGAAGGTGAAAGGAACAACTTCTGCAATTTGTTTTCCGGCAAGGACCTGGGCATTTAAGTCAGTCAGTTTCCGCGCCGATGCTCCGCCGGATTTCAGGTAAAGCTCGGCCATGTCTGACGGGCCTTGGAAGCTATAGGCGATTACGTCACTGCCGATCGAAAAATTCCCCACATGGCCGGTATCAGTCACCACGACTTCCGGCCGTCCGCCCGCGGGCGGCAGCCGCACCAGGTGGACACTGCCTCGCTCCTGGACACTGAAGTAGACGGCGCTTCCGTCCGGCGCCCACTCTGGCGTGCCTTGCCGGTTATCAATCACTGAACCGATCTCGCGCCGATTACTTCCATCGGCGTTCATCAACCAGACGTGCGTATCTTCCATCGTGGTTTCGCGATCGGTGAGCCCACGCTTTGTAGCCAGAAAGGCGATGCTCTTGCCGTCCGGCGACCAGCGCGGCATATATTCACAGCTTTCGGTTGCGGTGAGCCGCCGGACGGAGCCGCTGGCCACGTTCAGCGCGAACACGTCGTAGTTGAAAAACTCGTCCGAATTAGGATCGGCGTCGGACAAAAACAGAATTTCGTTGCCGTCCGGCGACCAGTCAATGGAGTGCTCATAGTGCGTGCCCCGGGTGAGCTGGCGCGCCTGCTTATCTGCAAGAGTAACCACAAAAATGTGCAGCCGCCGGTTGTCATTGAAGTGTGACATGCCTTCGTTGTAATCGGGTTTGTAGAGATAGCGCGTGATCACCACGGGATCGCCATCCAGTGGGGGCTCGGGACCGGGCGTAGCCGAGATGAATGCGATCTGTTTGCTGTCCGGCGACCAGGTCAGTTGGTTTCCTTGGTCCGGAATAGGCGCATTAGTGCCCGTTACTTCGGCAACAAAACTGGCTCCGGAACCATCGGCATGCGCCACCATAAGGCCGGATTTCTGGCCGTCGTTGCCCATGTAAGCTAACCATCTGCTGTCTGGCGACCATTGCGGGCTGGAAGTGGCGTCGGTTGGGCCGCCAATGCGCGCCGCCTTTTGTGACGCCAGTTCCATCACCCACATTTGCGAGTACGGACGGCCGGGGCGATCGAACATTTCCACGGTGTAGGCGATGCGACGACCGTCAGGAGAGAGCGCGACCTCGCCGACAGCGCGAAAGCGGGCAAGATCCGTGCTGACCAGGCCCTTTGGCTGTGCGAACGTAAGACAAGCACTCAGCATGGCAGCAAGACAAATGAGGGTCCGAATGAATTGAGGAAGCATTGAATTGTCCTTGCGATAGGGGAGAAGCAAGCGCCCGAATATAACAGCAACTTAGAAGGAAGGCACGCTGGTCATCGCCATTTGCGCTCTGGCCTTCTGCGGCGGCTCGCTTGCCAGCATTATCATTGCTTCGAGGGTTCGTGGTTTTTGACTATTGCTCACCTTCAAGTAGCGACGGTCAGCATTTTGATCGGGCGTGAACTGCGTACGACCATCGGGCAGTACGGAGATTCTTCCCGGCTCCGATAGCGAAAAATACTCCCGATCCGGGCGGACGGCATACAGCGCCGCGGTAAGGTCCCACGTCGGACGGTCGTACGGCATTTTCATGTACGCTCGGTAAGCATCGGCCACCGGATGCTCCGCTACATATGCAAAGTCGTGGTCGATGCTGGCAGCAGGGAAGAGCATCGCCTCGCCTACCTCGTACCCGCTCACTGCTATCGGCGTGGGCCACTGCTCGAAGACCTTCCGAGCGGAAGGAACGTCAGTCTCAACGTTGTACTCTGGTTTGGGACTGGCAAAATTTCCCGCCATCGCAACCAACAGCCGAACCTTTTTCGCGACGAGGTCGCGGCCAGCAAGCGAGCTGACGGCGTCGGGCGAAGAATCAAGCAGGCGCGCCAGGTTAGTGCTAAACCCGACCTGCACCATAACGACACCACCATCCTGTTCTCCAGCCAGCGTACGGCGAAGTAATGAGACGGCATCTGGAGCCTGACGACCGTCCGTGATGCGATGCGGATAGATGAAACTGCCGTCAGCCCGCCTCCGATTGGCGGGCACCTGGATCATTGGGTTATTTTGCGGTGTTTTTCCGTCTTTTACCATTCCGATGGGAATTTCGCCGCGTCCGTAAAACGTGTCTACCAGGTCAACGTAGGGAGCGCACCACGGATTATCTTTGGTGATGGTGACCGCCAGCAGCTTGGCCTCGCTACGGCTTTCAAAGGAATGCAACATGGCGAGCGCAAGCGCGTCGTCCACATCGTTGCCCATGTCAGTATCGAAAATTATGTGGACGGGTTCTGCGCTGAGCAAAGAAGACAATAAGAACAGCAGACCAAGCGCCAGGGGTTTTCGAAGGTTCAATCCTGTGACTCCTTTTAGGTTCGGAATAGGATGCCACGAATTGAAGGAGATTTGTGAACTGCTGGATTGAGGAGCAGGGCTATGCGGGTCCAATCTTGGTAGTGGCTCGCTTTACTTCTTCTCCGCACACCGCGCACTCCCAGGTAGCAGCGTAACCTGCTTTCTTGCCTGTGGCAGGCTGCGATTCTGCGCCCGACTGGAAGCTGGCATTCATCTGATTGCCGCATTTTGGGCAGCGCGGTCGCACTCCGGTTTCAGCCATGTTTTAGCCCCAGTCCTGATATACGTTGCTAGCTTTCGCGTTATTCCTACAAAAGGGATGATCTCAGGGAGGGTAAGGATGTCCGCATGTGCCTTTCGGCTGTGCATCGCAAAATTACCCGATTCCAACAATTACTCAATGACCTTGTGCTCTTCCCAATCCAGAGATCTAGCCACCGCTTTTTGCCACCGCCGGTAGAGGGCCTCTCTTTGCTTGGCCGGCATTTTAGGAGTGAACTCACAATCAAGCGCCCAGTTGGATGCGATTTCCGCGGTGCTCTTCCAATATCCGATGGCCAGCCCCGCCAGGTACGCCGCGCCTAATGCCGTGGTCTCTGCAACTACTGGCCGGCGCACGGGAATACTCAGCATATCGGCTTGGAATTGCATCATCGGTGAGTTGCACGCAGCACCGCCATCGACTTTCAATACCGATAACTTCAAGCCGGCTTCCTGCTGCATTAGATCGAGAACGTCACGGGTTTGATACGCAATGGCATCCAACGCCGCCCGTGCGATGTGAGCGATGGTAGTGTCCCTACCGATACCGAGAATGGTTCCGCGCGCGTACGGGTCCCAATAGGGAGCGCCCAATCCGACCAGCGCCGGCACAAAGTAAACGCCGCCGCTATCGGGCACCGAACCCGCCAACCGCTCAACGTCAGCCGATTTGGGAAAAGCCTTGAGGCCATCGCGCAGCCACTGCACCACCGCCCCTGCGATAAACACCGCGCCTTCCAGGCAATAAGTGGTTTGCCCGCCCAGCTTCCACGCCACCGAAGTCAGCAGACCTTTTGTGGAAGTTACAGCTTTATCGCCGGTGTTCAGCAGGGCGAAGCAGCCGGTTCCATATGTGTTTTTGGCCTCTCCAGGAGAGAGGCACATTTGGCCAAATAGCGCCGCTTGCTGGTCGCCCGCGATGCCGGCGATAGGAATCGGTTTCCCAAGCAAGCCGGACTCCGTCTCGCCATATTTTTCGCTGGAGGACCGAACCTCGGGCAGCATAGCCCGAGGCACGCCTAGAATGCGGAGCAACTCATCGTCCCATTGCAGGGTGTGGATGTTAAACAGCAGGGTACGGCTGGCGTTGCTTACATCAGTCGCATGGCAACGGCCGCCAGTGAGCCGCCATAAGAGAAAGGAATCAACCGTACCGAACAGAATCTCACCACGCTCGGCCCGTGCGCGTAGACCGGGAATGGTGTCCAGCAGATATTTTATTTTTGTTCCAGAAAAATAAGCATCGAGTACCAACCCTGTCTTCTCATGGAAGGTATTCTCCAGCCCATCCGCTTTGAGCTGCTCGCAGATGGCGGCGCTCACACGGCTCTGCCAGACGATCGCATTCACCACAGGAGCGCCCGACGCGCGCTCCCAGAGGATCGTGGTCTCACGCTGATTCGTGATTCCCAGTGCGGCAATCTCGGCTGCCGAAACGCCAGCCCTCTGAAGCGCTTCACGCGCAACAGCAACTTGAGATAGCCAGATGGCCTCGGGATCGTGCTCCACCTGCCCAGGGCTCGGATAGATCTGCTCGAACTCTTGTTGCGCAATAGAAATAATTCGGCCCTCGCGCCCGAACACGATCGCTCGGCTGGAGGTCGTGCCCTGGTCGAGGGCCAGAACGTAGCGTTTCATGCACTCAGTATCGGTTAACCATTAAGCTTTGAGGCTCTTGGATCCCTCATCCCAAAATACAGGCTTTTTGCGGAAGTACGATTCGTTCGCCATGTGGCAAGCGAGCGCGGCGTGATTGCCGAACACCTCGTTTTCCATTACAGGTTTGCGCGACTTCACCGCCTGGAAGAAATTCCAGAGGTGTGGTTTCACATCGTCCCAATCGTGTCCCTGATAGGTTGCGGTCGGGTACATGGGTTCCTTGCCCAAGGGAGGATCGTTCTTCTCGTGCCACTCTTTGATGTACTCCTCACGCATTTTCTGCGGGAAGCTGTGGGCGTAGTAGCTGGGGGCAAGATCCACACCGGGCTGTTGCGAATGAGTGATGCTGTACTCCGTAGTGTCGAGGATGCCCTTAGGCCCCATGAAGCGGGCTAGCTCTGGAGTCTCTGTGCCGAGGCCCAAGCGGACATAGACCGGAACTCCGTGGTAGTCAAAAAGTACCGCGTGCAGATCTGGCATATTTCGTCCATCATCGAAACGGAAAATGCCTCCCAAAGCCTGTGCCGATCTCGGCGCCTCGTTCCAGCCCAGCGTGTACATCATGCCGCTGATCAGGTGCACCATCAGATCGCCGGCCACCCCGGTGCCATACTCTTTCCAGCAACGCCAGCGGGCGAAATGAAGTTTATTAAAGGGAATTTTCGGGGCGTCATTCAGCCAGGTATTCCAATCGAGGTTCTGAGGCGAGAGGTCTGGAGGTGGCGGATACTGCCAAGCGCCAGTGGGATCGTTGCGTCCAAGAGTGAGCTCGATCATGGAGACATTTCCGATAGCTCCCGAGGCATACATTTCGCGCGCTTTGGCGCCCAGGGCCGAACTCACCCGCTGCGAGCCAATCTGCACGATCCGCCCATGCTTCTGGGCGGAATCAACCATGGCGAGGCCATCGGCGGGCGAATGCGACATCGGCTTCTCGCAATAGATATCTTTGCCGGCGCTGGTCGCATCCACCACAACGCGACGGTGCCAGTGGTCGGGAACGGCGGCCACGATGCAATCAATTTCTTTGTTGTCGAGCAGTTCCTGGTAACGGCGTGTGGTGGGCAGGCTGGGATTGTTGGTGATCTCCTTCGCCAAAGTATGTCGACCGTCATACAGATCGGCGGCCGCAACGCACTCCACACCGGGAAGTGTAATCGCGTTCCCAAGCAGGTCAGAGCCCTGCATGCCGATTCCGATCATGCCAAAACGTACGCGGTCGCTAGGAGGGACCGGACGCGTTGCGGCCATCGATGGATCAGGATCGAGCAGAATGGTTTTGGCCGCCAGCAAGCCACCGGCAGCCACAGCGCCGGTCTGGATAAATTCACGACGCGAAAAATTATTCTTCATCGTTTCTCCTTGAGAACTGAATGGTCGTGCCAGAACTTTTCATGGTCGGCCTAGCGCTTCAATGGCTTCACGCCGACTTCTTTGAAGAAAACAATGTCGTTGTCGCTGTGGTTTTGCAGGCCAATGAAGCCTTCGATCGGCCTCCGCCCGCGCTGCGGTTCGAACGAAAACTTCATGGCTGGCACCGGGTCACCTTCCGTAAACTCACTGACCTTCACACCGTTTAACACGACCATCGTACGGAGACCATCCAACGTGATCTCCATAGTGTTCCACTCCGGCCCGGGTTTCCAGGCCTTGGCCAGCGGTTTGGTAAGCGAATACAGCATCCCGGTCGAATGGTATTCGTCCTCCGGAGGATCGGAACGTTCGGGGTGATTGTCAATTTGCACTTCATAGCCATAGTGCACCGGCATCCATTCCTCGCGCGGTTCGATTGGAATTCGGATAAACACGCCAGAATTGTCGTTCTCATCGCGCATTTTGAAAACTACCCGGAGCACGCAGTCTTTGAACCTTCCAGCAGTCCAGTACAGTAGGCCCATGCCGCCATGAGTGCGAATCAGACCGTTCTCAACCGTCATGTATCCCGGTCCGACATGTTTCCAGCCAGTCAGGTCCTTGCCATTAAATAACTGGATCCAGTCGCCCGCTTGGTCCGACGCAGGAGTTGCTGCCTGCGGACTGCTGGCCTGGGCATACGCAAAACTGAGTGACACAATTACGAACAGAGAAAGAACCACAAAGCGTTTCAGCATTAGGGCCACCCGACTAAAGATGTCATGTTGACGAGAGCCTTCCAGCTTATGTCGGCTGTCAAGTCAGCTCTCTTGTGCGCCCACAAAAATATTGCTTCCCAGCCGCTACGTCAAATAGACTCGGCGCTCGAAGTGAGGCTTCCAATGAAGCGGCGACGATTTTTAGCGGGTATGGCGGCAGCCCTGGGGGCTTCGGCACTGCCCGCCGAAAGCTTTCAACAGGTGAAATCCCACGCACCCGCCACCTCGGCGGGGCCGAAGCTTTCGGTAATGCTGTGGACGGTGCCCAAAAAGCTCTCCTTCGAGCAGCGGCTGGAGAAAGTGGCGGCCGCGGGCTATCACGCGGTTGAACTTACCGACGAATTCATCAGTTGGTCAGACCCGGACTTCGCACGCGCTAACGCAAAGAAGCGTGCACTGGGCATGACCTTCGACACAATTGCCGGTCTAGCCACCGGAGTAGCCAATCCGGGCGCTCGACCCGCGTTTCTCGATGACCTGAAGCACATCTTACCCACCATGCGGAAATTGGAGTGCAACTCGCTCATTGTGCTCTCCGGCGATCGGGTTCCCGGAGTCAGAGCGGAAGCCCTGCACCAAAGCTGTGTTGAAGCTCTTAAGCGGGCGGCCGATATTGCCGCGGAAGCCAAGGTCACGCTGCTGCTGGAGAACATTGATCCTGAAGAAAATCCCAATTACTACCTGACCTCCTCGCGCGAGGGATTTGCCATTATTCGCGAAGTCAACCACCCCAACGTAAAGTTTTGTTATGACCTCTATCACGAGCAAATTGCCGAGGGAAATTTAATTTCCACGCTGGAGAAGAATATTGACCAGGTCGGACTGATTCACGTGGCCGACGTTCCCGGCCGTCACGCGCCCGGAACCGGAGAAATAAACTACGTCAACATTTTCCGTAAACTGGCACACCTCAAATACCAAAACTATATTGCGATGGAATTTGAGCCGCTGGGAGATCTGGTTAAGGATCTGCGTGGCGCACGGGAGTTGGTAGTGAACTCCTGGCACAGTCGTAGGGGTGCTGCCCGGTAGTGTCCTGGCAAATTAGGACACGACCTGCTCCGCGCCCTTGACTTGGCTGCTCGCACCGGGGTAGCCTCGCAGATCAGCTTGCCGAGACCTCGCAGCTCGGCCCAGCTCCCGGTTGTTTTGGGCCGTGCGAATCCTGTCTTCGGCGGCATTTCTTCTATGAAACGACGTGATGCGCTCCGGCTGATTGCCGGGGCCGCCGTTCTCCCGGTTCTCTCGCACGATGTGCTTGCACTAGGGCGCGAACTACAGCAGCATTTGGGCACCTCCCGCGCGTTAAAGACCCTCGACCCACATCAGGATGCAACCATTGCCGCAATTGCGGAGATGATCATTCCTGCCACAGAGACCCCTGGCGCCAGAGGCGCACGGGTAGATGAGTTCATTGATCTAGTGCTGACCGACTGGTTTGACGATGAGCAGCGAGCACGCTTTCTCCACGGCATTGCCGCGACCGACGCCCGCAGCCGCTCACTTTACGGAAACGACTTCGTGAAATGCTCACAGCCACAACAGGTAGCGTTGCTGACGGCACTCGATGAAGAGCTCGCCGAATTGCGCGAGGCTGAAGAGTCCGGCCGCCGCCCGAAGAAGACGGGGGCCTTTAAGGACGCAGAAGAGACTCCCGTAGAACAAAATTTCTTCCACACGATGAGGTTTCTTACGCTGATCGGTTATTACACCTCCGAAGTCGGCATCACGCAGGAGCTTGGACGGCCCGGAATCCATATGGGCCCGTATCAGCCGTGTGTGCCGGTTGACGACAACTCGAAAGTGCAAAGCTGATGCCAACCACCACCTACGATGCGATTGTCATCGGTTCAGGTATAAGTGGGGGCTTCGCCGCCAAGGAACTGGGTGAAAAGGGGCTGAAGACCCTGGTCCTGGAGGCAGGAAGGCCTACTGTTCCTGAAAAAGACTACGTTGAGCACGTACCAGTATGGGATGTGCGTTTCCGTGGCCTGCGTGACCGCAAGTCGCAACTTGCGAAGCAGCCAATCCAACGTCAGTGTTACGCCTGCGATGAGTGGGCCAGCAAATTCTTTGTAAATGACAATGAGAATCCTTACACCGCTGACTCGGACAAGCCTTTCTCCTGGATTCGCGGCAGGCAGGTTGGCGGCAGGTCCATCATGTGGGGACGGCAGACCTATCGCTGGAGCGATCTCGATTTTGAGGCCAACCTGAAGGAGGGCATCGCGATTGACTGGCCCATTCGCTACGCCGATATCGCGCCTTGGTACGACTACGTTGAGGAATTTGCCGGCATCAGTGGACAAGCCGAGGGGCTGCCTCACCTTCCCGACGGTCGGTTCCTCCCTGCAATGAAGATGAACTGCGCGGAGGAAACTGTCCGCGACGCCATCGCCAAGTATTTTCCTGGCGAGCGCATCATGACCATTGGCCGTTGTGCCGTGATCACTCGTCCCCACAACGGCCGACACCCTTGTCATTATTGCGGGCCCTGCCATCGTGGCTGCATTGCCCGCGCATACTTCAGCAGCGTGAATGCGACGCTCCCAGTTGCCTTGGCCACCGGAAATGTGACGCTCAGGCCGTTCAGCGTGGCGCACAGTCTCATTTTCAACAGCAAGTCGCGTAAGGTGAGCGGAGTTCGAGTGATCGACGCCCAAAGCCATCAAGCACTCGAATTCCAGGGACATTTGATCTTTCTCTGTGCCTCCACTCTAGAATCCACGCGGCTGCTGCTGAATTCAGCGACCCAGGAATTTCCTAATGGCCTGGCGAATTCCAGCGGTCAACTTGGCCGGAACTTGATGGACCACATTATGGGCGGTGGGGCAAGTGGCCGCATCCCCGGGAACGAAGACAAGATCGACATTGGCGATCGTCCCAATGGCATCTATGTTCCGCGTTTTCGTAACGTGAAATCCAAATCACACTTTCTGCGCGGGTATGGCTACCAGGGTGGCGCCGGCCGCCGCGATTGGGACCGCGGTATCAACTCTTCTGGGTTCGGTGCAGACTTCAAGCGTTCCTTGAAGAAGCCTGGTCCCTGGCATTTCAGCATGGGCGGTTTTGGGGAAATGCTTCCCAATCCGAACAATTATGTCGAATTGGATAAGCAGGTGAAGGATGCGTGGGGCATACCCGCACTGAAGATTCATTGCAAGTACGGTGAGAACGAATGGGCACTAATGAAGGACGCATCCATTGCTGCCGCCGAGATGCTTGCCGCAGCGGGTGCGGACGATATCCAGACCTTTATCGAGGACAATGCTCCCGGCTTGGCGATCCATGAAATGGGGACCGCGCGCATGGGAAAAGATCCCAAGGCGTCCGTGCTCAACTCATGGAACCAGGCGCATGACGTCGCCAACCTGTTTGTCACCGACGGTTCGTGCATGGTGTCTTCATCTTGCGTAAACCCGTCCATCACCTACATGGCACTTACGGCTCGCGCGTGCAATCACGCGGTGGAACTGATGAAGCGAGGAGAGATTTAGATGATGGATCGGCGCTCGTTTATTGGCGCAGTGGGGGCAACCGTGTTGGCACAGCGGTTGGGAGCATTCGCGGCGGACCGGCAGCTGAAGAGGATCGGCATGCAGCTGTACACCGTGCGCACCCAACTGGAGAAGGATTTTGAAGGCACCATCGCCAAAGTAGCGGAGATCGGCTACAAGGAGGTGGAGTTCTTCACCTACTACGGCCACGACCCAAAGGAGGTCAAAGCCATTCTGGAGCGGCATGGACTTACCTCGCCCTCTACTCATGTCCCCATGAAGGACCTGCGCGATAAGTTGCAGCAAACCATTGACGCCGCCCACATCATCGGTCACGAGTGGATTGTGAATCCTTGGGTGGACGAGGAAGACCGCGGCAGCATTGAGAATTGGAAGCGCATTGCGGCCTTTCTTAACCAGACGGCGATGAAGGTACAAGCTGCCGGCCTGAAGTTCGCGTATCACAATCACGATTTCGAGTTCAAACCTACCGACGGTCGCCTGCCCTACGACGTGCTGCAGGCGGACACCGATCCCAAACTTGTGCAATTTGAAATGGACCTGTACTGGATTACGCGCGGGGGCCAGGATCCGTTGAAATACTTCAACAAATTCCCTGGGCGCTATCCGCTGGTCCACGTTAAGGACATGGAGAAACCGCCGGGCCACAATTTCACCGAGGTGGGGCGGGGAAGAATTGATTTCAAGCGCATATTCGCCCAATCGGAGAAGGCCGGCATTCAGCATTATTACGTCGAGCAGGATGAAACGCCGGGCTCTCCATTCGATAGCCTGAAAATCAGTTACGATTACCTGAAAACTTTAAAGTATTGAACCCAACTTCTGGGAGGGCATGTTGCAGGTCATCCGTTCTCCGAAGGTCTACGACGTTTGCATCATAGGCTCGGGCGCAGCCGGTGGCACGGCGGCAAAAGTCCTTACTGAGCGCGGACTCAATGTGGTCATGCTGGAAGCGGGCCCGCCGGTCAATCCGGAAAAAGACTTCAAGATGTTTGCCTGGCCATATGACTTGCCGCACCGCGGCGCCGGAGTTGGCGGGTTACAGCGTGGCATTGTCGGAGATGAATTCATGGCGCCAAACGGCGCATGGACCATTGAAGGTGAGCCTTACACTTCTGCGCCAGGATCGAACTTTCTGTGGTTTCGGTCGCGCATCGTCGGCGGGCGCACGAATCATTGGGGAAGGATCGCACTCCGTTTCGCCAAGGTAGATTTCAAGGCCCGTTCTACCGACGGCATGGGGGACGACTGG
This sequence comes from Terriglobales bacterium, assembly GCA_035651655.1. Lineage (NCBI taxonomy): Bacteria > Pseudomonadati > Acidobacteriota > Terriglobia > Terriglobales > Terriglobales bacterium. The sequence goes on along the minus strand of DASRFG010000023.1, from coordinate 190,125 downwards.
CCCATCAGCTACGAAGACGTAGCACCTTATTACGACAAAGTTGAGTCTTACATCGGAGTCTTTGGAACCAAGGAAAATATTTCCAGCGCCCCCGATGGCGTCTTCTTGCCGCCGCCTAAACCGCGCTGCACAGAAATCTTTGTTAAACAAATTTGCGATCGGCAAAAAATTCTCTGTGTACCTTCGCGTTTGGCGATTCTGACTGAGTCCCATAACGGCAGGGCGGCATGTCATTACTGCGGCCAGTGTGGTCGGGGATGCGTTACGGCTTCAAACTTTAGTTCCAGCCAGGTAATGATTCCACCGGCGCTGGCTACTCGCCGCTTGACGCTTATTACCAATGCGATGGCACGAGAGCTGATCGTCGGCAAGTCTGGAAAAGTTGAGGCGGTCTCGTACATTGACAAGACCACGCGCAGCGAGCAGCAGGTGCGCGCGCGCGTCGTCATGCTTTCAGCCAGCGCCTGTGAATCAACCCGCCTGCTGCTGAATTCCAAGTCGCCGCAATTTCCTGATGGCTTAGCCAATGGTTCAGGGGTGGTCGGTCGCTATCTGACAGACTCGGTTGGCAGCTCCGGCTCGGGGTATTTCCCGCAGCTGGAGAAAATTCCGCCGCACAACCACGATGGGGTGGGCGGAATGCACATGTACATTCCGTGGTGGAAGTTCGACCGCAAAAACGACTACCTTCGCGGCTACCACATCGAGTTTGGCGGTGGTCGCAATATGCCGGGGGTGGCCGACTTCGATGATGTTTGCGATAATTCTGAAGGTTACGGTGTCGCCCTGAAGCAGCAGTGCCGGCGCACTTATGGCACGAGCATCGGCTTTGCTGGGCGCGGGGAGATGATCCCCAACGAAAACTGCTACTGCGAGATTGATCCCACCGTAGTCGACAAGTGGGGTATTCCGGTGTTGCGCTTCCATTGGCAGTGGGGCGACAACGAAATGAAAATGGCGCGCGACATGCAAGAGGTGTTTCGCGAAATCGTGCATGCCGGTGGCGGTACGTACACCGACCATCTCACCCCTGGCGAGCGCATCTCAGCCGGGGGAGAAATCATTCACGAGCTTGGTACGGTGCGAATGGGAACGAATCCCGCCAAGTCCGCACTGAACGGATTTTGCCAGGCGCACGAGGTCAAGAACCTGTTCGTTACCGACGCCGCATGCTTCGTAAGCAATCCCGACAAGAATCCCACGCTCACCATCATGGCGCTGTCCTGGCGTGCGTCGGATTATTTGGCGGATGAGGCAAAGAAGGGAAATCTGTAGAAATGTCGAACTCAATTACACGTCGCGACATTCTCAAGACTTTGACGGCCGGTGTTGTTGCCGGATCGGTGTTAAGGGTCATTCCCGCACAGGCAGCTGAGTATGCACATAAAATGGTGCAGGCTGAAAAGGCGTCGGCGGCTGGCGTGTACGCACCCAAGTTCTTCAACCCTCATCAATACAAAACCTTGCAATCGCTCTGCAATGCGATCATCCCGCCTGATGATCGCTCGGGCGGCGCGGTCGAAGCGGGTGCGCCAGAGTTTATAGACCTGCTCACCAGCGAGAATAAGGAGTACCAGTTAAGTCTAGGTGGGGGATTGATGTGGCTCGATTCCACCTGCACCGATCGCTACGGACGTGCTTTTTTAGACTGCTCCGCTGCTCAGCAGAAGCAGATCCTGGATCTGATCGCCTATCGCCAGAATTCCATGAAGGACTCTTCGTTAAGCCAGGGCGCGAATTTCTTCGCCTTCCTAAGAAGAATGACGGCTGACGGTTATTTCACTAGTGAGATTGGCATTAAGGACCTGCAATACATGGGGAATTCATTCCGCAAGACTTTTCCAGGATGTCCTTCAGCACCACAGATATAGAGTCACGTATTTCGAGTCTTACTTCAGGAATAGAATTCGTGCGGTAGATACCCTCAGCGGGGTTTTGAACGTTATAGCCTTGGCGCCTAGGAGCTTACGTCAGTAAGGCGAGAGGTGACGCCATTGCGCTCATCTTGTGTAAAGGGCGCTTGGCGAAGGTCAACCCCGGTCGGCGCGTCACCCGCCAGCATAGGAAGCACAGCCTGCAGCGCTGCGATTTCTGCCCTGAGCTCTGCCATGCGCCGTTCTTTCTGCCGGATAACTTCGCTGATGTTTTTCATAATTCTCCTCGCCGTTTCTTGCTGGGCGACGCTGCACCACCTCAGCGACGCAAGCCGAGCTTACGGGCCTGTACGAACCCTCAACCAGATAACCAAAGGCTTTGACCAGATGCCCAGGTTGGCATCATCTTGCACCCGTTTGCCTCGAAACACCAGTTTCTCTATAAGTTTTTTTAAAGTTATGCTTCCCGAATTTAACATTATCCGGCAGACACGTATATTTGTGATTTAGTACTGCAACGGCGTAAAAACATTTTGACCATCTTTAACTTGCCGCCAAATCTCGTATCCACTGGTTTCAGTCTAGCGTCTATCGTAACTTGGGGAAGCGCCGATTTCCTCGGCGGTTATGCCGCGCAACGCGCTGACGCTTTCCTGGTCACGGCTCTCGCCCACGGCAGCGGCCTGGTTTTTGTGACCGCGGTTGCGCTCCTGCAGCATGCTCCCTTTCCTAACCATGTCAGCGTCCTATGGGCGCTTGCCGGAGGGCTTTCAGGCGGCATTTCGCTGGCCGTTTTTTATCGGGCGCTGTCATCCGGGCAAATGGGATTGAACGCTCCGGTAGCGGCAGTGTTGGGCGCCTCCATTCCGGTAGCAGTAGGCTTTGCGCTCGAGGGCCTGCCGCACGCTTTGCAGATTGCTGGATTCCTGCTTGCAGGCCTGGGGATCTGGTTTATCTGTAAACCCGACCACCTCACCGGTCCGCCCGAAGGTATGGGGCTCGCTATCCTCGCGGGATTTGGATTCGCTGGATTTTTCTTGTTCATGAGACAGACCGGTAATAGTTCCGCCGTGTGGGTGGCGTCCATCTCTAAGATCGCGTCACTGACTTTGGTGGGCATTATTGTGGCAGTAAAGGCGATGAGCGGACGTCTGCAACGCGGCCGAACCGGGATAGCTGTGCTCGCTGGAGTCCTTGACGTTATGGGCACCGTCTTTTATGTGTGTGCCAGCCAAACCGGGCGACTGGACGTCTCCGTGGTGCTGTGTTCCTTGTATCCGATGGTGACAGTCTTACTGGCGGGAATCTTCCTGAAAGAGCGCTTCACAACATTGAGGCTAACCGGAATGGCGGCGGCTCTTCTGGCCATGCCGCTGATTACACTTAAATGAGGTTTGCATTGCTCCACTGAATCGAGCAGCGGCCCATCGTCAACCGACCCCGAAGCTGCGCTTGCGCGCCGCTTCTACTCGCCGCACCGCCCCCAGGTAGTCCCCGTACAAATAGAAACCTGTGTCTCCAGTTTCTGCGGGAATGAGGTCCTTGATGCGCGAGCCATATTTCTGCTTGAGCAAGCGGGCCAGCAACTCGAAGCGGTGATAGTCTTCGTGGCCAGCCTTTTCGCGGTAGATTTCTTGGGTACCGTGTTTGATCACCCAGAACCGCTCCTCCGGATCGCCGTCGTCCTTGGCTTCGAGTTCCCAGAGCAGCGTGAATTGCCGGTCAGCGACATCCGGCAGCCCATTAAGGATGCGGGTTTCCTCCTGGTCACGGATTTCGCGCCACTGGTGCAGGGAAGGCGGCTTCACGAAATCGTTAATCTCAGACATACGGGATGCAATTCTGCGCCTGCGAAAGTGATTCTAGACGATGGAGGTGTTGAGGTGCACTCGTTCCAACCCAAGGAGCCACTCTGGTAACCGCAAACGCCGATTCGTCCTGCACATGCCGCGAATACGTGCGCCAGTTACATGCGTTCTTTTGCGCTAATTGACGAAACCAAATAAGCTATATGAGATTCGTCCAGGGAAGTCCACAACCGCGCGGTCGCTCCTCACCTCTAATAGCAGGTGGATTGGCCACGGCAAGCGAACTGGATGTGGGGAAAATCACGATGCAGCAGCTAATGTCAGACGGCAGCCGTCGTGGTTGGAACCACGACATCGAGTCGGGACAACGCAAATCCAACGGCAGTAATGGTAATCCAAGGCGTCAGGCGAAACTGTCGCGGCAGGTATTGCTGTTCGCTCGCAATTTCTTTAAGTATCCGAAGCTGCTCGGTTCTCTCATCCCCAGCTCCCCTTTTCTAGTGAATCATCTGCTGTCATTGATTGATTGGCAACGGGCCCGCATCATTGTGGAATACGGCCCCGGCATAGGGACCTTTACCGGGGAAATCCTGCGGCGGATGCGACCAGATGCCGTGTTGGTGGCGATTGAGTTAAACCGGGATTTTGTCGGTTTTCTGCGCGATGAGATCAACGATCCTCGGTTGCACGTGGTGCACGGTTCGGCAACAGATGTTCGTAAGATTCTTGCTGACCTGAATCTGCCACACGCCGACTACATAATCTCAGGTATTCCTTACAGCACGTTGCCCGACAAAGTACGGGCGCAGATTGTGCGTGAGTCCCGCGGCTTACTTCATCCCGAGGGAGCGCTCGTGGTCTATCAATTTACCAATACAGTGCTGCCCTATCTCAGACCCGTTTTCGGGCAGGTGGAACAAGATTTCAAGTTGCTGAATATTCTGCCCGCGCGAATTTTTTATTGCACCCCGTAGGCTGGGACTCTGTTTACTTTAGCTCCAACTCCAGGAATTTTGCCGGCTGTTTGGCAAGGTTTTTGAACTCATGCACAATATTTCCCTCGTAGAACTGCACCGCTCCCGGCTTGAGTTGCACTTGCTCGGTTCGTCCTCCAACCACGCTATCTTCTAATTGCAGCTCCGATAAGCCAATCAGCACCTGTCCACCTTTGTGACCGTGCTGCGGCAGCCAACCGGCGGGGCCAAGATCAATTCGCGAAAGCTTTGCCCGTTCGGTATCGAAAAGGGTACTACGGGAGTAGCTGCCCTCATCAGTCTTGCCGAATTTGCCATCCGTGCAAGTCGAAGCGCCCAAACCGCAGATCGCGCGCTCTGGTGCGATGTCCTGCATTATTTCTAATTCCAGGAAGTGCGCCGGCCTATCCGCCTTGTTCGCGATTCTGTGGGGCCAACCCCCTTTGAGGACCTGCATTTCTCCGAATTGCATTCCCATACTGAATTCATTTCCTGGACCTGAAGCTGCAATGTCGTTGTCGCCCAAAGCGATGATCAGGTAATCGTGGCCGTGGTGGTTTAGCTCGGTAGATTGGTGGGGAGCAATCTCGACCTCAAAAGCCCGAACCTGTGCGTTGGTGACCAATTTATGGAAGCAGGCATCAGCGCCAAGCTCCACCGGTCCTGTACGTCGAATGGATGTAGCAGGGTGGGAACGAGTCAGGTTCTGAGCAGCGGCAGGAAGAAGTCCGAATAGTACCCAGGTTGTCAGCACGAACCTGTGAAACACTTTCGGGTGGGAAGAGGCGAGTAACATAGTTCACCTCCGCCGGCCTTCGGCCAGCTGCACTCTTATATCAGAAATGGAACGATGGTAGGTGGAAAATCGGAAACTTGTTCTAAAATACGAACTCTCGGCTGGTTAGCAAGAAGGGCAGAGCTCTTGCTCAGGCCGCCAGTTCAGACCGCGCTTGCAACAGGTGCAAAACCTGCCCTCGGGACACGATGCCCTCGACATGGCCGTTCGAAACCACCGGAAGCTGATTTATATCTTCACGTGCCATGATCTCCATGGCGGTGGTGAGGGGAGTATCGGGGTTCACTGCATGGATGCGATCGAGGGGTCTCATGGCGGCTCGGACACTGGTCTGGGGCCAGTGCTCGCGTTCCACCTGGCGCAGTTCAGCAGGCGTAATCAAGCCCAGGGTTCGGCCATTGTCGGTGACCACAAAACAGCGTCTGCCAGTGAGAAGCAGGTAGTGGTCCACAAAATCCTGCAGAGAAATACTGCCATTTACCTCGCCGCACTCATGCGACATTACTTGCCCGACGCGGATCTCGCGGAGAGCACTACCGGCTTGCACCCGCAGATAGGTGGCGCCTGCGGCATTTAGCAAAAACCAACCAATGAACGCCAACCAAAGGCCATTAATGCCGGTGCCCATAAAGAATTGCCAGATGCCGAGGACGATGAAGGCAAGGCCGACGAATTGCCCGATGCGGGCGGCAATTCGAGTGGATCGTTCAGCACTTTTGGTGATCGCCCAAATAATCGCCCGCAGGACCCGTCCCCCGTCCAGAGGAAAGCCTGGAATCATGTTGAAGGCAGCGAGCGCAATATTGATTCGTCCCAGCCATACCACCACTGAGACTGCTGGGGTTTCCGGAATAGTTCGTGGGTCCCAACCGAGAGCACGAGCGATTCCTAATAAGGCGAGGCCGATGACCAGGCTGGTGGCTGGGCCAACGACCCCCATCAAGAATTCTGTGCTCGCTCGGGCGGGCTCTTTCTCAATCTGCGCCATCCCACCCAGCGCAAATAGGGTGATCCTGCGTATCGGCACACCACGAGCCTTGGCTACCAGAGCGTGTGAGAGTTCGTGGGCAAAAATGAAGATAAAGAAAAGGAGAGCTGTGAGAATTGCTGAACCCCAAACGGTGGTATCACTCCAGCCCGGGTGCATCTGGCGAAAGTGGGCGGCGAGCGAGAAAGCGATCAGCACAGCAATGACCATCCAGCTGTAGTGAAGGCCCAGTTCAACGCCGAATAATCGAACCAACCTGATCTGCGATCTCACGTTCCTTCCCCTTTCAATCAGCTTTGGGGCTCCCGAAAAGCCTAGTCCTTAGAGCAGGACATGTAAATACATCGCCTGTCTACCTATGCAGTAAGGTTTCCCAAAGCAATAGTTTGTCCCGCCCCGGTTACGCCGGGCAGCAACTTTGCATCTAAGGTCATCAAGTCTCCTTAAGCCTCGAGGTGTTTTATGACACTCTGGAAGTGTGGCCAGACGCTGGTATTGGTGGTGGGTTTTGCATTAGCAGCAGGAGCTCAGAGCAGCAGCAACTCAGGCGCGTCTGACTCAGATCAGGCCCCGGTGCTTTCGAGACGCACTGCCGCGGTGGCCCAAGTCACGCAGGGGCCGACCATCCAGTACGCGGATGATCAATTCGCGGTCGTCACTTGGACGACTGACGTGGCCAGCGCCAGCAAGATCTATTTCGGCACCGATCCCAATAAGCTGGAGCGCACAGCGGAGGGTGGTTCCGCGGGTACGAGTCATCGAGTCGGCTTGAAAGACTTGCAGCCTTCCACCACTTATTATTTCCGCGTGGAGACGAACCAGGCTGCCGCTCCCGCCATGGCCAGCTTCCAAACCGTACCCAGCGGCGCCGCGCCTCTGCAGTCCCAGCCTGCCAAGCGATTGCAGCAAGGCGTTACCATCACCTCCGGACCGACCATTCAGTACGCTGACGAAACATCTGCGGTGATTACGTGGTCAACCAAACAGCCTGTGCCTAGCAAGCTTTACTATGGCACCAGTTCCAACGCGCTGACGCAAACCGCTGAGGCGCCGGGAATGAACACTTACCACCGAGCGCATCTCGCCAACCTGCAGCCGAACGCAACCTACTACTTTCAGGTGGATACCGGGCAGGGAACACGTGCCCAGCAGCAGAGTTTCCGTACCGTCGCCAGCGGAGCGCAGCCGGTATTCGATCAGAAACCGGATCAGTCAACTCAGGCAGCCGTGTCCAATCCAGGTTCTGCACCGGCACAAGCTTCGGCTCCCGCCACCCCGCACCTGCTCGTACCTGCAGGGACAGAAATTGAGGCCACTCTCCAGGAGGCCCTTTCCACCAAGACCGCAAAAGTGGGCGACAAGTTTAGCGCTGTGGTGAGCAAACCGGTAAAGGCCAACAATGGTCAAGTTGCGATACCTGCCGGGTCAACCATCAACGGCGAAATTATTGAAGCCGAGCAGGGCAAGACCCTACCCATGGTGCGCGGGCGCGGACGCTTGAACCTGCGCTTCCGCGATATTACGTTGCCCAGTCATACCTCGTTTCCGCTTACCGCCACACTGGCATCTATTCACGGACAAAACCCGAATAGCGAAGGCGAAGTGGAGTCAAAGACAAGCGGAAAGACCGCCGCCAAAGACGTTGGTATCGGAGCAGGCGCGGGCACCATCGCCGGCCTAATCCTGGGCAGTGCGTGGAAAGGTCTGGTGATTGGCGCCATCGCCGGAGGGGGATACGTTCTTGCCACCAAAGGCAAAGATGTGGAATTACCGGCAAAATCCGGGATGCGGGTGAAACTCGATCAGGAGCTGTCCGTTCCCGTCGCTGCGGTAAATCAAGTCTCGCAAAACTCGAGTAGCCGCTGACCTTCGCTAGACTTGAGCGCCCGCGAGCTCCTGGAGTTCCGCGTCGGGATCGGCTTCTTCCTTGGACGACGCCTCGTGCTTCCGCGCGATGAGCATGTAAATTGACGGCACCACGAGAAGGGTAAACAAGGTCCCAATAATCATCCCGCTGACCAGCATAATTCCAATGCTGTTACGCGCGCCGGCTCCAGGACCTCTCGCAAGCACCAGCGGAAAGTGGCCGGCAACAGTCGCCGCCGTGGTCATCAGGATTGGGCGCAACCGGGTCCCGGCTGCCTCAATGACCGCGGCCAGTTTGTCCTTTCCGGTCTCCTGCAGGTGGTTCGCGAATTGCACAATCAATATGCCGTTCTTCGACACCAAGCCGACCAGAGTAATCAGTCCTACCTGACTATAGATGTTCAGTGTCGTCAGTCCCAAAAACGAGAACAAGAGTGCTCCTGCGATGGCGAGCGGCACCGAGCCGGCGAGAACGATGAACGGATCGCGGAAGCTTTCGAACTGTGCCGCCAGCACCAGGTAAATCAGGATCGCCGAAAGTAAGAACGTCCCTAAAAACTTGCTGCCCTCAACCCGGAGCTGACGCGATTCGCCAGCGTAATCTACCGTGAATCCCTGCGGCAAAATGGTCTTTGCCTGGTCTTCGAGGAACCGTAGCGCGTTGTCCAGAGGGACCCCGGGAGGTATCACGCCCTGAATCCTCACCGCGTTCAGCTGCTGGAACTTGTTGAGCGACCTTGGCTGCGTGGTTGTCTTTAAGCTGGCAAACGTTGACAACGGAACCAATCTGTTGCCCGCTCCGGTGACGTAAATTTGCGAGAGCTGCTCCGGAGTCAAACGTTCCACGCGCTTGACCTGCGGAATTACCTTGTAACTTCGTCCCTGAATGCTGAAGCGGTTTACGTAATTTCCGCCGAGTAGAGTTGAGAGATCCTTACCAGCCTGGCTCAGCTCCACCCCTTGTGAGCGAAGCTTGTCGCGGTCAAAAACGACCTCGGCCTGGGGCTGGTCGAACTTCAGATCGGAGTCAGCGTAAATAAACATGCCGCTAGCGAAAGCCTTCCCCACGAGTTGATTTGCAAACTGGAGTAATTGCTGCGGCTCCGCAGACGACGCGATTACGAAATCCACCGGGAAATTCCCGCCTCCGGGCAAGGGCGGCGGCGTCAGCGGGATAACCCGGATGCCCGCGATCTTCGACAATGGCCCAGTTGACTGAATCAGGAGTTGCTGCGCAGTCTTCTTGCGTTGACTCCATGGTTTGGTCACCATGCCACCGAAGCCGCCATTCGGACTGGTGATCTGAAATACGCTGTCGCTCTCAGGAAATGAGCGGTAAACGTCATACACCTGTGACGCGAACAGGTTGGTCTGATCTATGGTCGAGTTCGGCGCAGCCTGTATGACTCCAAACACCACACCTTGGTCCTCGGCCGGCGCCAGCTCTCTCTGGGAAAACATGTAGAAGGGCACTATCAACAGAAGCACAATCGCCCACACCATGAGGACGACGGGTCGGAAGTGCAATGTCCCAGTCAGAACTCGCACGTAGCCGTTACGCACAGTATCAAAGCGGCGATTGATCCAGCCTGCGAGTCCGCGCTCGGTATCTCCTTCTCGCAGCAATCTCGAACCCATCATGGGCGAAAGCGTCAGCGCGACGATGCCGGAGATGATGACGGCACCCGCCAACGTAAACGCGAATTCCCGGAACAGAGCGCCAGTCAACCCGCCCTGGATGCCCACCGGGGCGTAAACCGCGGCCAGCGTGATGGTCATGGCAATGATGGGACCCACCAACTCGCGGGCGGCATCAATGGCTGCGTGAAACCGCGTCTTGCCGAGTTGAAGGTGACGTTCAACGTTCTCAACCATGACAATGGCGTCGTCTACCACCAGACCGACGGAGAGCACGATCGCCAGCAACGTGAGAAGGTTGATGGTGAAGCCAGCTACCAGCATCAGGAAAACGGCGCCGATCAGGGAAATAGGGATCGCGACTATGGGGATCAAGATTGATCGCCATGAACCCAGGAACAAAAAGATGACAACAATAACGATAAGGAGCGTCTCGGTAAGAGTACTCAAAACCTCTGTAATCGCATCCTGAATGTAAGCGGTGGAGTCGTACGGTATGCCAACCTTCATGCCGGCTGGCAACTGCGCCCGGATTCCAGGAATGGCCGCGCGAACGTTCTTAATTACATCCAGGGAGTTAGCGGTAGGAAGCACCCAGATGCCCATGAAGGTTGCGGATTCGCCGTTAAAGCGCACATCCGAGTCGTAGTTTTCAGCGCCTAGAACAACATCGGCGATCTCTCCCAGTCGCACTACCGTCCCTTTGTCCTGTTTCACCACCAGCTGGCGAAATTCTTCAGCCGTCCGTAGATCGGTATTCGCAACCAGGTTCACCGACACCATCGAGCCCTTGGTCTGCCCCAGTGCGGAAAGATAGTTATTGTTGGCCAGCGCGTCATGCACAGCTGACGGCGAAATGCCCAAGGCTGCCATCTTTTCCGGCTTGAGCCAGACGCGCATAGCGAAGGTTCGCTGGCCGAGAATATCGGCCCGCTGGACACCGCTGACGGCGCTCAGCTTGGGTTGCACAACCCGGGTCAGGTAATCCGTGATTTGGTTCTGATCCAGATCGGTCGAAGAAAACCCGATGTACATTGCGGCAAATTGAGTGTCGGCCGTTTGCAATTCGATAACCGGGGCCTCGGCCTCAGGTGGCAGGTCATTACGTACTTGCGCTACCTTGGCCTGGATCTGCGTGAGTGCCGCGTTAGTGTCATAGTTGAGCTTTAAGTGGACCGTGATCGTGCTAAGTCCCTGGGTGCTCGAGGACTCGAGGTAATCAATGCCGTCGGCGCTGGCGATCACTCGCTCCAGCGGTGTCGTGATGAATCCTCGGACTAAGTCGGCATTCGCGCCTACGTAAATGGTGCTGACCTGCACCTCTGCAATGTCGCTGCGCGGATACTGCCGCACGCTCAGCGAGCGAATAGCCTGTAGACCGGCGATCAGGATCACGAGGTTGACGCAGATCGCGAGAACCGGCCGTTTAATGAAGAGATCCGTGATCTTCACTTAATTGTCCTCAGGATGGGGAGCCGGATTGTTTCCGGGCTGAACCTTGTTATTGACCGCCACGGCAGCGCCGTTGCGCAGCTTGAAGACCCCAGAGGTCACGACCTCGTCGCCCGGCTTAATACCAGAAACGACGCCAACCTGATCTCCGCGTGCACCCTGAATTTTGACGAACTGCTGGTGTACGCCGCGATAGGTTTTCCCATCCGGACCTTTCATATCACCTACCACAAACACCGAGTCACCGAACGGGGCAAAACTAATTGCCGATGCCGGCAGCGGTATCACGGAACTCGCAGCGCCCACCCCCACTTGAACCTCCACAAACATGCCTGGACGCAACTTGCCTTGAGGATTGGCCATGGTCGCCTGTACCTGAACATTGCGAGTTCCTGAATCCACAATCGAGTCAATCGCGTTCACCCGCCCCGTGAATTGCATCCCCGGCAAGTTGTCGGTTGTGATTTGCACCCTGTTTCCAACTCGAACCTGTGCAAGCACCTGCTGCGGCACGCTGAAGTTCACGTAAATGGGGTTCAACGATTGCAAAGGAACGATCGCGCTACCCGCGGACAGGTATTGACCCAGGTTGACCTGGCGGATACCCAGCACCCCAGAGAACGGCGCCCGGATCGTCTTGCGGTCGATGGTCGCGCGAATCTCTCCCACATTGGCTTCGGTTTGTTTCTGGTCCGCCAGTGTTTTGTCGTAGTCCACCCGCGAGACCACCCCCTCGTTCACCAGTTGCTGCCAGCGAGCATGGTTGATCTTCGCCAAATCCCGCTGCGCTTCCATTGCAGCCAGCTGGGCGCGTTCTTGCCGGGTGTCGAGCTCGACCAATACATCTCCCTCATGCACTGACCTCCCGGACTCGAATTCGATTTTGTTTATGGTTCCGGGCAGATCGGCGCTCACTGTGACTCCATGAATGGCAGCCATGGTCCCCACCACGCTCAGAGTTGACGGCCAAGTTGCCTGTTTGGCAACAACCGTGGTGATCGCTTCCGGCGGCGGTTGGAACGAGTGCGCCTGTACCGCCGACTGGATTTGTCGTGACTTGAGGTAGCCGAGGCCTCCGATCACTACCACTGCCACAGCCAGCACCAGCAACATCCGTCTTACCATATGCTCCTCTTCCAAATGTGGACGCTCAGTTGAGCGTCAGGTAATGTTCGCACCGAGGCATTCCTACGACGTGCGGTACTCTTAGGAACGCCCGGGGAGGGGTGGCAAGTAGCAGCGCCAAGACCGTCCGCTGCAGGCGCTTATCGAACCCCAGGGAGTCGTGCCTTCTCACGTTCATTTATCCGATTTACTGAACCAACAGAAGGATTCGAAAACTTATTTGACGTAGGCTTCCCAGTTTTGACACAGCCCTTCCTACCTTATTTCTACGCTGACGGGGCCCGGCGGGTTCCTAAAACGTGAATTCTCAACCGGCTGATACCGACCTTCATTTGCAGGCTACTTGTGAGCCCGTTTGACAGCAAGGTGGATGGCTTTCGGTTGGTGATGCTGACCTGCGGAGGCCCAGCGCTGGCAAGTTCTGCGGTTGCTCGCTAATGATTCCTGAAAATCTCTGATTAGAGAGGCTTGCTGCAAACGAGATAGGCCGTTTTTACTCAGACCCACATACTACCGTTCGGTGCAGAGGCAACATCGAACAATACATCATTTTCAGGGAGGTAATCAGGAACGTCATGCCCCTTGATGTAGATCGCCTGCGCAAGCCCTTCCGAAAACTGCGGAAGGACCTCAAAGGATTTCCCAAGGAACCCAGTCCGGAACTGGTTCACGAAATGCGCACCTCGTCCCGGCGAATCGAGGCGATGCTTGCGGTTTTGGGGCTCGAATCGAAGGCCAAATGGCAGGAGCTTTTGCGCATTATGGGACGCGTCAGGAAGCATGCCGGTCAGGTTCGCGACATGGATGTGCTTACAGGCTATGCCTCCCAAATCGAAGTCGATGAAGAAAGAGAATGTCTCATACAGGTCCTCGAATACCTGGGGGACCAACGCTTTAAGAAGGCAGCGAAAATGCATGCAGTCGTACGCAAAGATGGTCCCGAACTACGACGCCTGCTTCAACGTTGTGCCAAGCAGGTCAAAAAGTTGGTGCGCAACGACGATGCGTCCAACAGTACAGCGCGTATAGATGTAATCGCTATGGCCCTGCGGCTTTCTGCCGAATTACGAGAACCGCGTCGCTTGGACAAAAGCAATCTGCACCCCTACCGCCTCGAAGTGAAGCAGTTGCAGTACGTGCTTCAGATGGTTGAAGAGCACACCCCCGAACAACAGAGTTTTATTGAGAAGTTGAAACAAGTAAAGGACGCTATCGGAGAATGGCACGATTGGGCTGAACTGCTGTCAGTTGTCGAGGAGGTTGTGGATCACGGCGTAGGTTGTAAGTTGTTAACAGAAGTGAGAGCGACCGCCGCTAAGAAATTCGAGCACGCTCTATCCGGCACAAATGAGATGAGAGCTCGTTATCTGCCTGTGGCTTCGGGACGCAAAAAGCAAGGTGCAGCAAGACAAAGACCTCTGCCGGAAGCGGTGTTGGGCGCGGCGTCGGCCGCCGCCTGAAGCACTGTCACACTGGCATAGGGCTAAGGATGATCAGTATGGGAGAAGGGAACCGTTCTAAGCTGCCACTACAAAAAGCAGGAGCGAGTTCTGTCCAGATTATCGTCGAGACACCTAAGGGGAGCAGGAACAAGTATAAGTTTGATCCCGACAAAGATGTTTTCAAACTATCTAAAGTCCTGCCGGAAGGCATGGTCTTCCCATACGACTTCGGGTTCGTGCCTTCCACCAAGGCCCCCGACGGCGATCCGCTGGATGTGCTCATGCTCATGGATGAGCCGACTTTTCCCGGGTGTCTGGTGGAGTGCCGGCTCATTGGCGTAGTCAAAGCCGAGCAGGAGGAGAAAGGAAAGACTCACCGCAACGACCGGTTGATTGCCGTAGCAACGGAGTCAATTACCTACGCGGACGTGAAGCACTTGCGCGACCTGAATGCCACTGTACTTAAACAAATAGAGGCCTTTTTCTTTAACTACCAAGCGGTGCGGGGGGTGAAATCCAAGGTCTTGGGGCATGAGGGACCGCAAAGCGCGATGCGAATCCTGGAAGAATCGGCTCAGACCAAAGCCGCGTGAGCCTGCCGATTGCCCTCACGCTCGATAGAGTTGGATCAGAAAGCGACCAACTTCACGCACCGATTCGAAGAGTTCGGCAATTTGGTAGGTGACTATAAAGAAACAGCCATAGAAGAATGCAGCATCGTAATTCAGCAGCTTCATTGGCCACCAGGTAACCGCTCGGCGGACCGCCGACAAATGGAAGAACCAGCCCAGACCAACGCCCAGTGCCACGCCAGCAAAAATGTCTGTCGGATAATGGATTCCTAGATAAAGCCTCGGCAAACACACTATCAGCGTGATGTAAGCAAAAATGAACAGCGCCGCGCGGCGAGAAACGAAGAACAATCCGGTAGCAATTGCGAAGAACAGGACCGCGTGGTCGCTGGGGAATGAACTCCAGCGTTCGAAGCTTCCTGCCATCGCCGTGGGAAATTGAGGGGCGAGCTGCGGGTCATCCAGCGGGCGAAGTCGAAACGGAAGTATCAACGCCAGTAACCTGGCCAGAGCCAGTCCCGCAAAGCCGGCAATGATCGCGGCGAGCACGGATTCTTGCTTCTCTATGTCGTTCTGCGTTCGGAACCAAAGCCACCAAATAACTGCGACTACGATTGCACCTTTAAGAAAGGTGTTCCCGCTCAGCAGCACGATTGCATGGTCAAAGGTCGCGGAGCGATGCGTGAAGTGGTACACAAACCTGAGGATCGATGAATCAATCGCTCTCCAGGCGCCCGCAGGAGCGGATTGTAGCCAGAAAATCATGGGTTCAACATCGTGCTACCACTCAGGGCAGACGAACATACCACGTACCGGTATCATCGGTTCGCAACACACGGTAGTTCTGTGCAATGAAATCCACGCTCTCAGGAGTGCCGGCCTGAAACAGATTGCGATCCAGCGCACTGATGAAAATATAAGCTGGGCGTGCTTTTCTGAGCTGGCTCGATAAGCTTCTCCACTGTTCGGGAAGAAATATTTCGATGCCGCTGCCGTTCATTGCTATAGCTGGTTGACGACCGGAGAGGAAATAGTACAGAGGGTGTCCGACAACATATATATCGCCGGCGAGGCTCTCCGGCCGAGACAAGAAACTCACTTCGGCCAGCGCATTTTGATACTGACCCTCAGGAAACCTCGCTTGATACTCGAGCCTGCGTTCTTTGGTAAGCGCAAAACCGTGATGAGCAAGCGCCAGAGTTTTGAGCCCTAATGAACTCAGCATGGGCGAAAACAGCAGCACCATCGCCAGGATGCTCGAGATTCTTGTGGCTCGCCAGGTAGAGATTGGAACGCTTTTAAATAGTTGGCATATCTCGTCAATGCCCTTCGTTGCCAAAAGACCCAAAGGCACGAAAAACAGCATGTAATGGTAACGCCACCAGGAAAGGCACTGCAGCAGGACTACCACGGCGCCTGCGCCCAGCCAAAGCACAAGATTGACGGACAAGAAATCCTTGGACCTTTTCCATGACCACCACGCGCCGATAAATGCCAGGCTAAGTTCGGGCCCAAAATGATAAAGAAACCACTGCATGCCGTCATTCAGCCTGCTCGCGCCAGCGGAAGGAAGGTTGGTAATGGCGCGGAGGGGATAAACCAAAAACGTATAAAAGGCCATTCCCAGGGTGCCTGTCAGCGCGAAGTACACAGTCATTGCCAACAAGGGCAGCAGCACCCCGGCCACAAACGCGCCCGCGTGTCTTACTGGGAACGCAAGTACTGCTGGCGATGATTTGCGCCTTACGTGCATTAGGGCGCTTAGTGCGAAGCAAAGAACAATGGGTAGGAACATGAGCTTCAGCAAAAGAACCATCCCGCCCATGAAGCCACACCAGAAGAAGTTTCGAGTCCCGCTTTCGTGATCGCGCGTCGCACGATAGGCAAACCACAGACATAAAAAGAGCGGAAAACCCACCAGGCTTTCCACCTGGCCGGTCTGGCTGATTCCGGCCACAGCGTAATACACGCCCACGGTCAGGAGCGGAGCCACCACGGACAATACGGGAATCTTGTAGTAATGCCTGCATGTCCTGATTAAGACCACGGAGAAAGCGGTCATGTACAGCAGCTCAAAAAGGTGAATACCAATTTCATGAAATCCAAAAAGCTTGCCTGCAACGAGATAGAAAACAAAAATGCCAGGCTGCTTTATGTCCCAAAAATCGCGGTAAAGGACCCGGCCGCGATTCATCGCCTCAGCGCCGATGGTGAAAAATGCCTGGTCTTGAAAAAAGGGTTGCGTCAGCTGCAAGAGTCCGATGAGGACTATGCCTCCCAGCACCAATGCAGTTGCTCGCCCAAGTTGTCGACTCGGTTCCTGCGATGTACGCCAGGCGAGAACTCTTGTGGGGGTCGAAACTACCTGTTCGATAGTTGCCAGATCTGCTACTGGCGGGAGCGCAACCCTTATCTGCTGTGCTTTGGGCATGACTTACCAGATGAAAAAGTGCATTTGATGTTCCAAACTAGGAAATCGCCGTTTCAACGGCCAGTCACAAGCAATGTGCTCTGTTTAGCAGGTAAAGGATGTAAAGGAACCTATTGCATCGATGGTGACGTCAACCCGACCTACACAGATGACTGAAAGAGGTACTTAGGTTGTAAGTACCTGCAGGTACTAACTAATTTCGAAGAACGTAGTGTGCCGGGGGTGCGAAGTCGAGCTCCTAGTGCAAGAGTTTGCACTTATGGTGAAGCTGTGACGTGGTTACCGCCGAGTTACGCCGGTCGGAAACCGGCATCGGCTTTGGTTTCCAACCACCGTTCTAAAATCCCATAATGTTATATCCGCAATCCACGTAAATGGTTTCGCCGGTGATACCGGAGCTGGCGTCTGACGCAAGAAAAACTGCCGTATTTGCTACTTCGCTGACCTCCACATTGCGTTGCAGGGGAGACCGTTCGGCGTGGCTTTTCATCATGGCGCTCAATCCGGAGATACCCCGCGCAGCCAGAGTTTTGATGGGACCGGCAGATATGGCATTCACACGAATGCGTTTCTTTCCCAGATCATAGGCCAGGTACCGCACCGAAGCCTCCAAAGCCGCCTTGGCAACGCCCATTACGTTGTAATGGGGAACTACTTTCTCCGCGCCATAGTACGTCATGGTGATCATGCTCCCTCCATCCTCCATGAGCGGCACTGCTGCCCGAGCCAGCGAGATGAGCGAATAGACGCTCACTTCGTGCGCGATCCGAAATCCTTCCCGCGTGGTCTGAACAAATTCGCCCTTCAGCTCATCTGCCGGCGCATACGCAATGCTGTGCACCATGGTATGCAGTTTTCCATAGCGTGACTTCAGTTCCGAGAACAGGCGCTCGACTTCTTCATCGCTGGAAACGTCGCAGCGGAATCCTTGCGTGCCTGGGAGGGAGGTGACCAAATCGCTTGCCTCCTGCTCCAAACGCTCATTCTGATAAGTGAGTGCGAGCTGCGCGCCTGCCGCATGCAGGCCTTGCGCTATGGCCCAAGCGATGCTGCGCTTATTCGCCACCCCAAATACAACGGCTGTGCGTCCCTCAAGGCTGTTTCCCATGGATCCCTTCCTTGTTCTAAAACTCGACAGAATAGCAGAGACCCGAGGTTCTAAACGAGCAGCCAGCCAATGCCCTGATCATGATTGCCCATTGTGAGTTCGGAGTACGGATGAGACTGTAAGTATTACTTGCTGGCGGCCGCCTCTGAGATGACCACCGGGCGCGCATCCGCTGGCCAGGTTGCGGTCAAAAACGCGATCGCATATAGGCCACCCACGATGGAGAACGCGTACGCGAGCCCTAGTCGGTGGGCGATCGCGCCGACTAGCGGGCCGAGCGCAAGCTGCAGTGTGGTCCCGATGAAAAAGAATGTGTTCTGCACTCGTCCCATAAAGTGCGGCGGCACGTGTTCCATCATGCTGCTTGAAATGGCGATGCCGCCTACCCCGCGGGCAGATCCCATAATGAGGTAGAGCGCGACCGCGATCGCCAAGAAGCGTGAGAATGGCGCGCAGAAAATACTGGCAGAAAGCAGGGCCATAGCCACCGCAACCGCAGGACGAGCCTTCAGCTTGGCGATTACCAAGGGCGCGTACAAAGCGCTCAGGAAGGCGCCGCTGCCCCATGCGGCATTCAGCCAGCCATAACCCACAGGGCCGGCGTGCAGCACACGATCGCTCAGCGGAGCGCTGACCACACCCTGCGTCATCATGGCGCCGATAAAGAGTGCCCAGCTTATGCCGAGCAGCACCACGTAGCGTCGTCCATGCAGGTAACGAATGCCCTCGCCCAGCTCGTGCCAATATCGCGCGAACGCGGTCTCCGCAGCCTCCACCGCCGGATGTGCTCCGGCGGGACGCTTCACTAAATGCTTTCCCTTGCGAATGGCGAAGTAACATCCCAGCGAGACCGCGTACGTGGCGAAATCAATCAGCAAGACTCCGCCCAGACCGATGTGGTTGTAGACAAAGCCTACGATTGATCCGGCAATCAGCCAGCCGCCCTGCACGCCGGCCAGCAGGAAGGTATTGGCGTGAACAAATTGCGCCTCCGGGGTGAGCTCCTGGATGAGCGCCGTGATGGTAGGCCAGAACATCCAGAAGCCCGCAGCCACCAGCATGGCCATCGCGTAAAGCTGCCATAAGTGGACGCGTCCCGCAAAAGCAAGCAGCGCGATGGCGAGAATAATGACTCCCCGAATTGCATCCAGCCACATCAGCAGATGCCGACGGTCCTCCCGGTCAATGATTACGCCGGTGAAGGGAAGCATCAGCACTGCCGGAATTGTTTGCAAAACCACCAGCGTGCCTAGCGCCACCTCAGAGTGAGTTGCTTGCAGAATGAACCAGGTAACCGCGGCTGAGTTCATTCCGCTGCCCAACATGGAAACCACATTGGCGGCAAACACTAAGCGCAGCTCTCGCTTTTGCAAAATGGTACGCATGAACGATTTCAGTTAGTGATGCAGGCGCGGAGAAGATGCTGCGAGCTTATTGGCGATCTCTGGCACCGCGGTTACTTATTTGTACCGTGAAATTCTGGGCCAGACAATTGCCTTCGAATGGGACTTCAAGGCAAACGCCCTCTTTACGTACGCCTGTGGCCAGGATTGGGAATCTCTATTCGGCAGCCGCGGGCTTGCCACAAGGCATAGACAATCAACAGCACCATTTCTGGTTCAATGGCGTGCCGATAGCGAGGCGAGGGGTGCGCGATGTAGTACGGAATGGGAAAGAGAATCATCAGGCAGGCAAACAGAAAAGTACAGGGGACCTGGTTTCGAAAGCATAGCCACAAACCGACGAAAGCTGCGGCCGCAGAAAGGAAGAACGCCAGGTGCCGGGCCAACCCCAAATTCCAACTGCCAACCAGCGTCTCTTGCGGGTTGCCGATCCAGAAGTACACTGCGCGTTGCGAGCAGTAGCGAAGAAACTGCCCCGGATGTGCGCGGATAAAATCGAAAGCCGCTCGTTGTTCCGCCTGCATATAGGGAAGTTCGCCCACTTCCTGAAATTTCTTCATCTGCTGCGGATCGTTGCCGGGATGTTCCGACCGCGTCCACTTGCCACCGGAAACCTCATTGTTAGCCAGGTGCAGTTCCATCCCGAAATTGTCGCGGACAAAGATGAAGCGCCCGAAAACCAGATAATTTCTCGCCAACCATGGAGCCATCACTGCCACGCAGAGCACCAGCACTAAGGCGACATTCAACGTTGGTTTCTTCCCCAGCACCCGAAGTTTCCACCAAATCCATCCTAGAGAGAAGGGAAGGAATGACAGCATGGTGGGATTCGTAAGCGCAATCAGCCCCCAAAGCACACCGAGAGTCAGCCAGTCGCTTCGTCGCGATTCTTTCACTAGTCGCAAGGAGAGCAGGAAAACAAGGCTCAGAAGAAACGCCGAGAGACTGGTCTCCCAAACCACGCGCACAGGCCAATAGATCGCGTAGGGGAAGAGCGCCCAAGTCCACGCCGCCCAGTTCGCGGGAATCGGACCAAACAGCCGCATGCCAATGCCATAAATCGTCAGGCAGGTGAGGGCGGAGAAAACACTGTTGATGGCAAGAATCACGAACCCAGAGGCCGAGCTATACGCTCCGAAGAGCTTGAACACGCCAGCCATCAGGTACGGATAAAGAGGCGCCTCCCAGGCTGAAGGCCCGGTGGGTAGATCCGTGGGTGAAGCGAATCCCTGCCCCGCCGCAAGCGAGCGCGCGATGCGGCCCATCTCCCACCCAAACTGAAAGTGGTCCCGCCGCGGCGTGATCCTGTAGGTGTGCCCTATACCAATCACTGCCAGACGCAGCAGCAGCGCAACCAAAACAATAAAAACGGGAGATCGGAAAAAACTCTGCCGGATGAGCTCTTCACGGCAATGAGAATCGTTCCCGGGAGTGGTATTTCTTGCATTGTCTGCGACCGTTCCCGGAATGTTCCACAAAGCTGGATGGCTCCAATTTCGCGCTAGTCTAGCACGCCGGAAACTCCGGTTCCGCTCAGTTGCGCGCGCAAATAGCGGCCTCCATCTCGACAATATAGAATCGGCCCTAAATGGCTTCCGTGCACCTTCTTTATCTGGCATGCGATACCCGGGATGTGGCGGTGCAGGCGCTTTACGCGGCCTACTCGGCGCTCGCGTATAAAGGGCCTCTTGACCTGGCAGTGCACATCTGCACCGATCAGCCACAAATTTTCCAGCCCCTGGCTGATCAGCTCCAAATTCACGAGCTCACAGCTGAAAAAGGTCGTATTTTGCGGGGCCCCGGGAATTATCCCTATCGGCTGAAGATTGCCGCCCTTGCTGAAATGGCATCGGAGGTCTCTGATCAACGCATCTTATTCGCCGATTCTGACACTTTTTTCTTTGCCGGTTTCTCTTCGCTGTTCCAACGCATTGATGGACGCAATGCAGTTCTGCATCGCAAAGAGTATTCCGTTCCTCAGAATCCTACCCGGCAACTCCAACGCTTTCGCGAGCGCATGGGAAAATTTCGCTTTCGCGGCAACGCGATTGACCTAAGTGGCGATATGTGGAACTCCGGCGCGATCGGTCTCCACCCATCACAGTTCCACCTGCTGACCACGATTCTTGCCTTCATTGATGCCATCTCGCCGCAATATAAGAAGCAGCTTGTAGAGCAGTACGCCGTTTCCTACTACCTGCAGAAAAATGCGACACTGCATCCCTGCGACGATTTCCTGTTTCATTACTGGTCGCAAAAACGTGAGTATCAGCAGGTGATCGAAGCTCGGCTGGAACGCTGGCGAAGTATGCCGCCCGAAGCAGCCCTGGAGGAATTACGACAGAACCGCATCGTCTTGCCCCCTTTCGCACCGAGGCACGGATTGTTGCGGCGCTTGAGCGATCGCGTCTTCGGCTCGGATGAGGTGCTGGCCGGTAAGAGTTCCGATTAGAATTCCCTCTTGTTGCCGCTTGCTCCCGCTAAAAAACAGCGATACGATGCGCCGGACAGAGACTCCGGGCGGCTGCAGATCCCATCAGAAAGCTGGCCGAAATCCGCCTGGCGGAGGTCATAATGCGTCGCATTCACGCTTCAGCTTTGCTGATTGTCTTATTGTTCGGGACAGGTGCGTTCAGCCAACTGGACAAGATCGTCATCCCCGCCGGCACACCGGAGGACCAGGCACTGACCGCCATCACCAATGAAGCTGACCCCCAGAAGCGCATCGCTATGCTGGACGACTTTGTGCAGAAATTTGCGGCCAATCCGGCAGCCGTCGCCTATGGCAACTGGCAGCTCGAGCAGGCGTACTCCAGCGCCGGAGACAATGCTAAAGCGCTGAGCTATGGAGACAAGGCCCTGGCCGCCTCACCGCGCAATCTCGACATTCTGGTGTCGCAGGCAGGCGTGGCGCAGCAAGCGAAAGAATGGGGAAAAGTGGCCGACTATGCAGTCCGTGGTGGCGAGGTTTACAACTCGCTGGGCAAGCAGACGAAGCCCGCCGATGCGTCGGACGCCGATTTCCAGAACGCGATTGAATCCGAGAAGGCCTCGGCCAAATCTGGGTACGAATTTTTAGAGGCGGCTGGATTCAATGCCATCACTGCAGAGCAAGACCCCAAGC
This sequence comes from Terriglobales bacterium, assembly GCA_035651655.1. NCBI lineage: Bacteria > Pseudomonadati > Acidobacteriota > Terriglobia > Terriglobales > Terriglobales bacterium. The sequence goes on along the minus strand of DASRFG010000023.1, from coordinate 167,524 downwards.
TGCGCATGACCTATATTGAGCGCTTTACGCCTGCCTTCCCAGCATCCAAATTCGATGAGCAGGTCTCGCAGTACGCAATCTACACACTGCAGCAGCTGAACGACTCAGCGCGCCTGCTAGCGTATGGCGAAAAGGCACTGGCAGCTAATCCCAACAGCATTCCAACCTTGATCTTACTGGCCAACGCTTATGCCGAGGATTCGAAGGGGACAAACCTCACCAAGGCGATGAGCTACGCGCGCAAGGCCATCGAATTGGCCAAACCCGATGCTCAGGACGCGGACCGCTCGCGCAAGCTTTCTGCGGGGGTGGCACACTCGGCGCTGGGCTATGCGCTCATGCGTGAGGACAAGACTTTGGCCGCGATTGCGGAATTCAAGTCAGCCACAGAATTACTGAAAGAGGAGCCGAACGCCTACTCCACGGCGCTCTATCGGCTGGGCTACGGATACGCCAAGATCAATAAGCTCACCGAAGCTCGCGCCGTGCTGAATGAAGCCGTCAACATACCGGGGCCTTTTCAGGGGCCGTCGCGCGAACTGCTTACCAAGGTGAATAGCGCCCGAGCAAAGAGCAGATAGCGGAGATCACCGTCGCACCAGCGCATCGGAGAGCAATCGCGCCTTCACCGCCAGATTGCGGGCACGCACCAGATCGCCCTCATCACTGGCCCTGCGCGACTGCTCCATGTACATATTGATCTGGCGCACCATGTCTTGCTGATCGGGCGTCAATGCGCGACCGGTGACAACCTTGAGGTTGACGTCGGCAAGCTGCAGCAGCTGTTGCGTCCCGGCTCGCTGCTCTTGGGCATCCCCGGTAGACATGCCAGGTTGCAGCTGGCCGCCAGGATCGGTGCCGCCGTTGTGGACTACTACTCTGCGCGGAGCTGCAGGATCAAGCTTTGGCTTTGGTCGTTTTGAACTCTTCTTGGAAGACTTCTTGAGCCGGGCAGAGATTTTCTTAGAGCTCCTCTTCTTACGGCTCTTCTTGGTTCGTAGCGCCCGTTTTGTGCTCGTGGGCTTCTCCGCGTCTGTCGCTTTAGGTGCTGGTGGAGTTGGTTGCGGGGGAAGCTGCCCCGGTGACGGTTCCTGGGCCGGGGTGGATTGCGGCGGTGTGATCTGCTGAGGCGCGGGTTCACCCCGCTTCTCCTCGGCGGGAGTTTGGGAAGGCGGAGTCTGGTCCTGCTGCCTCCGGGCAAACAGGAGCGGCTGGAGCAACACTCCAACAACCAGCGCCACCGCAATTAGCTTCCTTTGATCCATAGACATAGCGGCGTGTCTTCTACCAAAACTTAAAGAGATACCTAGTTCAACCGCGCTTTCAGGCGCAAGTTTCGCGCCGGCCAGAACCAATCATTGACTCTTGGCTGCCATCTCCCTCACCGGAGTCACAGGCGACTCCAGCAAAGGAAGAATCAGCTGAAATGTTGTACCTACGTTCTCCTCGGAAGAAAACTCCACCGCGCCATGATGCAGCTGAACGATGCGGTAGGTCATCGGCAATCCGATGCCACTCCCCGCCTTTTTCGTGGTGAAGTAGAGGTTGAAGATTTTGTCCTGCACTTCGGGAGGAATCCCGCTTCCCTGATCGCGAATTTCAACCATTGCCGATCCATCCCGCCGCGCCGCAGAGATGGCCAGCGTGCCACCGCCAGGCATGGCCTGGACGCCATTGATCACCACGTTCAACAGTGCCTGCTTGATCAGGTCCACATCCACGTTGACCGGCAGTTCTTCGCTGGGCAGATCGCGGCGGATGTCAACGCCGTGGCGTTCTGCGTCCGGGGCGGCGAGCAGCACCACATCCTCGATGAGACGCCGTAGATCAGTTTCCGCCAGGCGCAACTCTACAGGACGGGTGAAGTCCACCAGAGTCTGTACTACGCGATCGAGGCGCTGGATCTCACTGCCAATCACGTCCATGTGGCGGCGAGTATCTGGATCCACTGACTGCAACTTCTGCCGCAGCACCTCCAGGTGCACTACGATCGCATTAATTGGATTCTTTACCTCGTGGGCGACTCCTGAGGTCAATCGGCCAATAGCAGACAAGCGACGCGAGAGTTCGATCTCATCCTCTATGCGTCGTACCGATTCGGCATCCCGCATCACCAGTAGCGCGCCGATCTGCTCCCCGCCTTCCTGAATGAAATCTAGAGAGACCTGTACCCGGCGTCCATTCTCGCCTTCGATCTCGCCTTGGGGAATGGGGCGCCTTTGCCGGAAACAGTCCAGGACCACCTGGCCCACTCGGCTCGAATCGGAGAAAACCTCATCCACGTTGTGACCCAGCATTTCACTTCTGGGACGGCCCACAAAACGTTCCGCCGAGGCGCTGACCAGTACCACGCGATTGTCGCGCGTGAACAGCATCAGGCCATCCTGCAAGTTAGCCATGATTTGGTCGAGGTTATCTTTGAGGGCAGAGAAGACCTCTTTCACATCGCGCATCTTCCGCCCCAAATGGGCAATCTTCAGGGTCACCAGACCGTATTCGTCCTTGCGTTCGGGTTCTTCCGGCAACGCGACCATCTCGCCGGCGGTAACGCTATCGAGTCGTTGGCTGATTCTGGCCAACGGACCCAGAGCAAGATTGGAAAGCCCCGCTGCCAACACCAGCGAGATCAGGATGCAAATCGCGGAAAAGATCACCGCTCGCCGAAGGTGTGGCTGGATCTCGTTCTTCAGGAAAACCGTTGATACCCCGACACGCGTGTTGCCAAAGGGAGCTTCATTCAACGTCAACGGCATGCGGACTTCGTAAACTCCCGGTGCGCGGAACACCAACCTCAATTGCTCGCGAAAGCTGGCGTCGCGCAGCCGCGCCAGGTCGGGACGTGGCGGAAGGATTTTGCCGATCAGGTCAGGATCGGTATGCAGAATGGCATTGTTACCAAAATCCGCGATGGCCGCGTCATAGATGATCGGCGAGTTGGCGACGATCGAGTCCATGAAGGTGTTCAGGTTGGCATCGGTTTGGACGCTCTCAATGATGGCGGCGCGAACTGCATCAGGGTTGCTGGTATCCACGCGGGTGCTGCTGAGATCAGGCTGCGCGTCGGTGGTGGCGTCCTGCAACTCGCGGCTCAGGAGAGCGGCTGTATCGTAGGCCGCAATAATGTGCTGCCGCAGCAGCTGAGAAACATAGATGTAAGAGAAGGTCACCACCAAGGCGACGATCATGCCGGTGATGGCGAGTACGAGTTTGGTCTTTAAGCGCATCTTTGCGCTGGATTAGCGAATCAGGTGCCTGCTTCGGCAGAGCTGCCGGCAGCGGCACCACTCCCATACTCCTTCAGCTTATTATGCAGCGTCTTCAGGCTGATGCCGAGGATTTCAGCAGCCCGGGTCTTATTGTTGTTGGTGGACTCCAGCGTTTTCATGATCAGCTGGCGCTCCGCTTCTCCCACCGTGGTTCCTATGCCCAAGTGCAACGCGTTGGGATCGTGGGCCGAGAGCCGGACCGTCGCCTGTCCGAAGCCTGGTGGCAAGTGCTTGGTTTCCACCACTGAACCTTCGCACACGATTACCGCCCGTTCCAGCGTGTTGCGCACTTCGCGAACATTTCCCGGCCAGGAATATGCCTGGAAAAGATTCATGACCGCTTCGCTCACCATCTGCACGTTTCGGCCATGTTTGGAATTCATGTCAATCAGCAATGCCTTTACCAGCTCGCCCAAATCCTCCTTGTGCTCGCGCAACGGTGGCATGTGAATGTTAAAAACGTTCAAGCGGTAATAGAGATCATTACGTAGCTGACCGCTGGCCACAGCTTCCTCTGGTACTTTGTTGGTTGCCGCGAGGACACGAACGTCAACCGTGGTTTCCACTTTGCTGCCCAGACGGCGCAGTTTGCGGTCTTCCAGGACGCGCAGCAGTTTCGCCTGGGTGGCCACCGGCATCTCGCCGATTTCGTCCAGTAGAAGCGTCCCCCCTTCCGCCAGCTCAAAGCAGCCGGTCCGCCGCTCCAGCGCTCCGGTGAACGCGCCTTTCTCGTGACCGAAAATCTCACTTTCAATCAGCGTTTCAGGAATTGCCGCGCAATTGATGGGCACAAACGGCTTCGGTTTTCGTGGGCTGAGCTCGTGAATGGTTCGCGCAACCAGCTCTTTGCCCGTGCCGCTCTCGCCTGTAATTAAAACTGACGCTGTGCTGGGAGCCACCATCTCCAGCAGGCGGAAAATCTCCTGCATCTTCTTGGAGCTTCCCACCAGGGAACCCAAGCTGCCTGTGTCCCGCAGTTTGCGCCGAGTGACTTCAAGCTCTACTTTAGTGCCGCGTAGAGCCGCTACATTCTGCAGGATGGTCTTCAGACGATTGGTGTCAATCGGCTTCTGAATGTAGTCATAAGCGCCCATGCGAATGGCTTGCACGGCGCTGTCAATCGTTCCCTGTGCGGTCAGCAGGACCACCGCCACAGTTTGGGAGTTCTCTGCAATCTTCTCCAGCAGCTCCATGCCGTCCATGCGCGGCATTTTGAGGTCGGTAAGCACAATGCTGGGTGACCAGCTAATCACCTTTTCCCAGCCCTCGACCCCATCGGCTGCGGTTTCGGCGCGATAACCCCAGGCCGACACCAGCTCGGCTAGCCCTCCCCGCTCGTTCACTTCATCCTCGACGATCAGTACCTTCTCTTGACTCATGCCCAGTCCCCATTATTCAGGGTTCCGGGCTGCTGCTGCAACCAGGACAGGCCAGGAATTCGGTAGGACTTTTGGGGTTGCTGGCTGGCGACAAATCTCAGCCTCGGCCGCATCTCAGTTCCGAACAGGTGTGAGAAGGAGGATAGGTTCATGAAATCAGTGTCCATATCACTGTTGGTCTGCTTGCTGATGGTACTCGGGGCGGCAGCACAGGATCCGGCAGGATCGCAGGCGCCAAACGCATCTACTCAAGGTAACCCGCCCGCAGCTAATCCATCGGCTGCGTCTGGTCAGAAGAGAATTGTCTTCAACCCAGGTACCCTTATACCAGCAGAGCTGAGCAAATCCATTGATGCAAAAAAGGCCAAGCAGGGCGATCCTGTAACCGCCAAGATACCCACTGATCTAGGCAGTGGCGGCACGGTCGTAATTCCCCGCGGCTCTAAAGTGATGGGTCACGTCACCGATGCGCAGCCACGCAACGGTGACTCGGGATCGCGTCTGGGCATCGCGTTCGACAAGATCGTGCTGAAAGACGGCCAAGAGGTCCCCTTGCACGCTGTTATTCAGGCCTTGGGGCCTGCTCCCAGCATGCTTCCCGCCGAAGGCGACACCGGTGGCGGTGGCGCTCCGGGGCAACCTGCAGGCGCAGCAGCACCCGCCGGAGGCAGAGCTTCAAGTGGGGGAATGCAAGGCAATACCTCCGCTGGGACAAGCGGCTCAGTGCAGGGTTCTGACACCGGTGCCGCACCAGCAGGCGCTGGCCCGGGCGGTGGCCTCAACGCGAATTCCCGCGGCGCAGTCGGTATGAAGGATGTCACTTTGGCGCCCACGGCCAATACCGCCCAGGGCTCAGTCCTCACCTCCGACCGTCACAATGTGAAACTGGATAGCGGGACGCAGATGGTGTTGCGCGTGGAAAGTCAGTGATGGCGTTAGTCTAGCGGTGCGGGATCGTTCCAAAGGCTGGTCGGAATTCAATTCTGACCAGCCATTTTGTTTTAGCTTGCCGGGTTGTGAGCGTAATAACGCAAACGTCTTTTACAATTCTAAAATCAAGAAGCCAATCTACTGGGGTGCACCGCTCTTCTCAACAGCAGCAGACTCAACATGGGAATGTAGATCCAGAGCACGGCCCATGATCCGACTTCTTGCCACGAAGTCGGGGTGCGAAACCAGCGCCAGATTCCAGCTCCCCAACTTAGACATACCGTAGCCAAAATTTCCTGACGGGTTTTTGGGATCAACCACAAGATGAAGCTGTCGTAAAACCAGTGTTGCGGCGTCAGCGCGCTCAAGAGGAGGAGTTGCGAATCCTCATTCTGCCGCCACAGTGCCAGCAGCAACACTGGTCCAGGTAATGCAAGCAAAGGAACATAGTGAGGGTGGTGGCCTACCTTCGCCCACCACTCGAGTGGCCATGTAGGCATGAGCGCCAGGCTGGCGAGGACGACCACAACACAGCCGATTGCCCCTCGCGTATTCAGTCGCGTCAGGAAGATCGGAGCTCCAAGCTGAGGTTTTGCTGTCGTAACTGGCAACAACCAAGGCAGAAGCGCGCTCGCCATCACTAAGGGTGCCCATTGTACAGTCAGCATCGCCGCCCAATAGGGATAAGCGAGGAAAACCAGCAACCGTGTATAGCTGTATCGCGTTAACCCCCAAGCCAACAGCGCCGAGCTGATGCCGAAGAATACAGCCCCACCCACTTCTGGCTTGAACCAAACGAATGGTATTGCGAAAATAGCCGCCGTTATGGGATAGGATTCATAAGGAAAGAGTGCGTAAGGATTGCGACCGTGCAGCAATTCATTAGCTTCGCGAACCGCATAGCTGAAGTCCGCCGCTCCCTGATTGAAGTGGTGCATCAGTCCCCAACAAAGGACCGTACTCGCTGCGCCGATGGCAAGAGAAGCGCCTGCCCGTAGCCGCCACTTAACGCTACTCATTAGATTCGTCCGCCAATCGCCTTCAGGCGGCCTCCCCCTTTGCCGGACTGACTCCTAAAAATCGAGCATGAATCAGTGGTACGGTGCGCGAAGTTGAATCGTCAGCCGCTTTTGGGCCATTGCGCCGATCGTACCATTCTCGTTGAGACCTTCCAGGAATAGCAGATTGTTGTGTTGCAGTTTTGCCGAGCTGGCGCTCGGCCGCACAGGCGAGGGCCCCTGTGCCCACGCGATTTAGGGCTTCCCCTGCCAGAACGCGGGGCTCTGCCGTAGGCAGCAGCTGAGCTGAGAGTTAGTCCACCCTGAGTCACAGTTTGCGGTGTCCTCAGTCACTTACCGGAATGGGACAACATGAGACAAATAGGACTATGCAGTTCACTCAAGCTGTGGAATTCGACGGAGACTATCGGGAATCAGTTTCGTTACGGGCGAATCATAGGTTCGCATTCCCGAAATGGCGAGAGCAGCCTCAGACTCCGACGACGCACTGCGTTGACATACCGGCTCTTAGCTGGAACGTGTTCTTGTCCTTCCGGAACCACATATTCATTTCGGGAATCAAGGCTGTCAAACAATTCGGCCGAACACCCTTCATTTTGGGCTTAAAGGCTACGCTCAGAGTTACTTCGCGTTGTAGTTTTCAAAATGGAATACAGAGTGCTTGCCAGTCTCTCAACAGGATTGGAAGATTGTGATGAGCGTAACTCCCGGATACGCACCAGCTACGGACGCACGTCGTGAAGCGCACAAGCTGGAAGCGCTTGGAAGGTTAGCCGGCGGCGTCGCCCACGATTTTAATAATCTCTTGACCGCCGTGCGCCTGTATTGCGACCTGCTGCTGGCAGGGCTAGGGCCCGATCACGCACTGTGGCGGCACGCCGAGGAGATTCGGTTGGCCAGCGATCGCGGAGCGGCCCTGATCCAGCAACTGCTCGCGTTTGAGCGGAAGCAAGTTGCCGAGCCCAAAGTTCTTGCTCTTAATCCGGTGCTCACCGGAATCCAAAGCATGCTCACCCGGCTGATCGGTGAGCACATCAATCTCAGCGTGCGCTGCTCTCCGAAGCTGGGAAATGTGAAAGCAGATCCCTTCCAGATCGAACAATTGGCAGTCAATCTGGCTCTCAATGCGCGGGATGCTATGCCGCAGGGCGGCAGCCTGGTAATTCGCACGATTGAATTGCATGTTGATGCCAAACAGGCCAGGCGCCGTCCGCCATTGCGGCCCGGGCACTATGTGACCATTGAAATCACCGACAGCGGCAGCGGCATGGATGCCAAAACCCGTTCTCACTTATTCGAGCCGTTCTTCACTACGAAAGCGAATGGCCGGGGCCACGGTCTCGGCTTGGCAACTGCCAATGAAATTGTGACCCACCTGGGAGGTGCTATCTGGGTGGATAGTCATATCGGGAAAGGCACGCGAGTGCGCGTTCTACTACCGCGTGTGCAAGCAAAACTGGCGATTGAGCTTCCTCGAGCCCGCAGGGAAGCGGCGCCGCGTGGCTCAGAGACGTTGCTCCTGGTGGAAGACGATAGCGCCGTACGCGACTCGGTGAGCGGTGTGCTGCGCCAGTGCGGTTACGACGTACTCACCGCCAGCAGTGGCAAAGATGCACTGCGTGTCTCTCGTAGGCGCCCCGCTCCCATTCATCTTTTACTTGTGGATGTGGTGATGCCGGGCATGAGCGGTCTGGAGCTGGTTACAAGAATTCGACAATCTCGTCCGCAAATGCGAGTGCTCTGCATCTCCGGTTATGGGAAGCAGATCAATGTTGGCCCTATTGGAGTGGCGCTACTGCCAAAGCCGCTTAGCGCCATTCCATTGGCGTGGAAGGTAAGGGAACTGTTAGACGCCGAGGAACCGGGAATTGGTGGGGCTGCTGTTGTACTTCCAGATGCTCAGACGGCCGCCACTGCAAGCAAAAATCATAATCGGAGGAAAACATGCTGACAGCCGAAGCCGCGGGATCAACCGCCCAGATGGAAGGGGCCAATTTTCTGAATCTGCTCATTGTTGATGACGAGCGTTCCATTCGTGAAGCTTGCCGAGAGGTAGGTCAGTCACTCGGATTCAACACGATGATCGCGGATTCCGCGGAACACGCTTATCGGCTGATGGATTCGCAACCCGTTGATGTGGTGTTCCTCGACCTTAAGCTCCCCGGGGCCGGAGGTCTTGAGGCGCTACGGTACACCCGTGAACACCGTCCCGACGCTATTGCGGTGATGATCACCGGCTACGCCACCGTGCAATCGGCGGTGCAAGCAATGAAGAATGGAGCTTACGATTATCTAACCAAGCCCTTCAGTGTGGAGGAACTCCAGCTGCTGTTGGAGCGCATCACCGGGAGTCTAAAACTTAAGACGGAAAACCGAATGTTGCGGGAAAAAGCAAAGTCCAAACAGGGGTTCGGCAACATCGTGGGCCGCTCGCCAGAGATGGAAAAGTTGTTTCGCATCATCTCCAAGGCGGCACACAGCACCCATCCCGTGCTCATCTTGGGAGAAAGTGGCACGGGGAAAGAGCTGGTGGCACGCTCTATCCATTTTTCTGGACCCTATCGTGACCGTCCCTTCATTGCAGTGGACTGTGGCTCTTTAGTTCCCACCCTGATCGAGAGCGAACTCTTCGGATATGTACGCGGCGCATTTACCGGCGCTGCCCGCTCCAAGGATGGGCTGCTGGCAATCGCCGACAGCGGGACAGTGTTTCTAGACGAGATCGCCGAACTTTCAGTGGACTTGCAGGCCAAACTGCTGCGCGCGATCCAGGAAAAGGAAATTCGAGCGGTGGGCAGCACCAAAAGCATGCCTATCAATGTTCGCATTCTTGCAGCTACTAACCGCGACCTGGAGCAGGGCGTCGCCCAGGGAACCTTTCGGCGTGACCTCTACTTTCGCCTGAACGTGCTCACGCTGCGCATTCCTCCCCTGCGCGAGCGGCGGCAAGACATTCCTTTAATGGCAAGCCATTTTTTGGATCGCCTGGCACGCAGCACGGGAGTGCAGCGCACTCTTTCCGATGACGCCCTCAAGGTCATGCTCTCGTATGATTGGCCGGGCAATGTTCGAGAGCTGGAGAACTGCCTGGAGCGCGCAGTCGCCATGAGTTCAGGCCCTGTGCTTCACATAGCAGATATGCCAACCGCACTGCAGAATGCCCAATCTCCCGTACAGCTGGGGGACTCCGGCGATGGCAAGATTCTGCCCATTGCTGAGTTGGAGAGGCAAACCATCTTGAGTGCCATCGAGCAGCTTAATGGCGACAAGCTGCTGGCGGCCAAGCTCCTGGGCATCGGTAAGACTACCCTGTACCGAAAACTCAAAGAGTACACTTCCCAAAACTGACCGCTTTCCCAAAGGCCCGTACCAGTCGGGGAAAGCGCTCGTAACCACAGATGCTAACCCGGTTGTTTTCAAGCGCGACACTTCGGCCCCGGACGTGCAACTCGCGGGGGCATGATTCTTCTAATCACGCCTTCAGCATGCGCTAAAGAATGCGCCGCCGCATTGCAGACAGGAACCCAGGAAAGCACCGAATCGGCGGAGAGTTTTCGACAGGCCAGCAGAATGTTGCGCTCGGCTGAGTATTCCGCAGTTATCATAGATGAATCTCTCGCCGAAGCCGACCCCGATGGGGCCGAAGTCTTGCTGCGGCATACCGGCGCCGGCGTCACTCTCTTTGTAAATCTGGGCATCAGCAGTGCCGAACGGGTCGCGCGGGATTTGCGGCACGCTTTGGAACGCCACCGGCGCGAGACCCAACAGGCGCATGACCAGGCAGAGCGCAATTTGCGCAATGAACTACGTGACTCAGTTACCGCCATTCTGCTCTCCTGCGATCTGGTATTGGGCGTGCCGGGCCTGCCTCCAGTAGCGCAGTCGAAAATCCGATCCATTCAGGAGCGAACCACTGATCTCTGCTCACGATTGGGCATCACAGCTGAGGTTCCCAGCTAAGGCCCTGCCATCATTCGGACTTGGTGTCCAGGGCCCCGGAGGGCATCTCAGCTATGGGTCCGGCATCTAATCTCGCCCAGAGACGGAACACCTGCTTTGCGCTGTGTTCCCGCCTTGTTAGGCTCAAGTGCCACGCACAATGTCAACCTCAAATCTGCCCGGGACCACAAATCACAAACCTGGAATGCCAGCCGCACCGGCGATTACTTCCCTGAATCGAGAGGCGCTGGCCCACCGGATTGATGAATTGGGTGAATGGTTCCACAACCTTGATCTTTACGGCATTCCGACCGCTCCCAACCATTTTTTAGGAGACTTCCCCCAGGTCAAGTGGAAACACATTGCGTCCGCAATTCCTGATGACCTCAGGGGCGCGGAGGTACTGGATATCGGCTGTAATGGCGGCTTCTACTCCATCGAGATGAAGCGTCGAGGAGCCGACCGGGTGCTGGGAATTGACGTGGACGATCGCTACCTTAACCAGGCTCGTTTTGCCGCACAAACCCTGGGTTTGGACATTCAATTTGAGAAGCGTTCGGTCTATGAGGTTGACCAGATTTCCGGTCAGTTCGATTACGTGTTGTTCATGGGTGTGTTTTATCACCTGCGGTACCCACTCTTCGCGCTGGATAAAGTCATTAAGAAGGTCCGCGGAAGCTTGCTCTTCCAGACCATGATCAGAGGATCGGAAGCAGCAAAGCAGTGGGACAAGAACTACCACTTCTGGAATAAGCAGATATTCGAGAGCCCGGATTTTCCCTGCATGTATTTTATCGAGCACAGCTACGCCGACGATCCTACCAACTGGTGGCTGCCGAATCGTCCGGCCGCTGAAGCAATGCTGCGCAGTTCTGGCTTGCAAATCATGGCTCATCCTGAGGCAGAGACATGGCTTTGCACACCGCGAAACGCTGTCCGAGATGGACAATACATTCTCGATCTTGAACTAGCGGGCACACTGTAGACGCCCGCAGCCAACAATGAAAGACGGAGCTTGAAATGGTTGAAGCCGTGATGCTGTGGAATGAACCCAACAATCTTTCCCATTGGGACTTCAAAGTAGATCCCGACTGGAAATTGTTTGCGGAAATGGCAATCACTGCAGCCCGCGCGATTCGCGGCGTTAATCCCAGCCTGAAGGTCGTGTTGGGTGGCATTTCTCCTATAGATCCCAATTTCATGCAACTGATGGCCTCGCACGGCGTGCTCAAGGAAGTTGATATTGTCGCGGTCCACGGTTTTCCACTCGACTGGAACCACTGGGACATTCATAGCTGGCCGGAGAAGATTGACGAAATTCGACAGGTGACCGACAAGCCGGTGTGGGTTTCCGAAGCCGGCGCATCGTCCTTCGGAGCTGAGGAAGTGCAGCTATTTGGACTGCACAAAACTGCCGAACTCCTGCTTCCTTTGGTCGAACGGATTCATTGGTACAGCCTCTTTGATTTGCCCGCAACCTGGACCGCTACCACTCGCCACAAAGAATCGGAAGGCAGTTCCTATTATCGGCACTATTACATGGGACTGTTGCGGGAAGACGGTACTCCCAAGATATCGGCGTCCGACTTTCCACAAGGACTGGGCATCTGCCAGTGGTTTCATTATCAGGATCACCGTTTGGAAACGGGCGTGCAATGGCTCCGTCGGCTCGGGGTTCGTTATCTGAGAACCGGGATCAGCTGGGCAGATTCTTTTCGTCCTGACGCGCAAATCTGGTTCGACCGTCAGATGCACGCATTGGATGAGTTCGAGACTACTCTCACTCTTTGTTTCACACCAGAACACTTGGGCATGGTTCCTCACTACACGAGTCCGCCGAAGCAATCGCAAGACTTTGCTGATTTTGCAGCGTGGGCGGTGGACCGCTATGCTCCCACAACTGCAAATAACCACCGCGAGCTAGGCTTTCCTATTGCAAAAGATTTCAGTGCTGCCCGCTAGCTCGCAAAACGTTCCAGACAGTGTTGTCAGCGCTGGCCAGGAGCCGTCATTGAGCGTCTTTGAAGGGCTGACTCTGTCGCCCTCCGGATGGCATCTCAGGTAAGTACTTATCCATCCAACCTCTTGATGCGGCGGAGCATGGTGGCAAAAGGGGCCTCCAGATCTTTCTCCGCATTTATCTGAAGCGGACATGAATAACAAGAGAGTGTTGGTCACCGGTGGAGCCGGATTTTTAGGATCGCACCTCATTGATGCCTTGTTAAAACGTGGGCACACGGTCCGCGTTTATGACAATTTGACGCCACAGGTTCATGCCGATGGGCGTCCCGGATATTTGGCTTCTGAAATCGAATTTGTTAACGGCGACATGCGTGACCCCGACCAGGTTCGCGAGGCAGTCCGCAATGTAGATGTGATATTTCACCTGGCCGCCGCCGTCGGAGTGGGTCAGTCCATGTACGAGATCGCCCATTACATGGGCGCAAATACGCAAGGCACCGCCAATCTGCTTCAGGCGCTGCTTGATACCCGCTGCCGAATAGAGAAACTGATCGTCGCATCTTCAATGTCAATTTATGGTGAAGGTAAATACCTTTGCTCCACTTGCGGGGAGGTGGCCCCTCCACCTAGACCAACAGCTCAGCTCAAACAAAAATCCTGGGAGGCCCTTTGCCCCCGCTGTGGCTCCGTTTTGAAGCCCGTGGGCACCGACGAATCAAAGCCCCTGCAGGCTACCTCCATCTACGCGCTTTCGAAGAAAGATCAGGAGGAGATGGCACTGCTTTTCGGGCGGACCTATGAGCTGCCCGTCGTGGCCCTCCGCTACTTCAACATCTATGGTTCCCGCCAGGCCCTCTCCAATCCATATACCGGGGTCGCTGCAATCTTCGCCTCGCGGCTGATGAACGGAAATCCTCCGCTGGTGTTTGAAGATGGGTTGCAAATGCGGGATTTCGTAAGCGTCTACGACGTAGTACAGGCCAACTTGCTGGCGATGGAACTTGCAAATGCGAACGGAAGAGCCCTGAACGTGGGTTCGGGCGAGGCAATCACAGTCCGCGACGTAGCTTGCGAATTGGCTCGGGCGTTGGGCAGCGACTTGAGTCCGGAGATTACTGGAAAGTACCGTGGCGGAGATATTCGTCACTGCTTTGCGGACATTTCTGCGGCTCGAAAGCTGCTCGGATATGAGCCGCAGGTGCGTTTTGCGGATGGTATTCAAGAATTGGTGCGCTGGTTGGGCTCGCAAACCGCGGAGGATCGAGCGGCAGAGGCGGTTGAAAAACTTACGCAATATGGTCTGGCGGCCTGAATTCTTCAATAGAAAATCTCAAGCACGCTTTATTGGCGAATGCATTTATCGAGTAACGAAATGAAAAAAACAGAATCATTCCGGTCGGTGCTGATATTCGGTGGGGCTGGCTTCATAGGTTCTAATTGGGCGCGGTGTCTGCTCGCAAATACTGACGCAAAAGTCCACATCTATGACAATCTTTCTCGGCAGGGGGTGCGGCATAACCTTGCAGAGCTGCAGAGCATTGCCGGGCGGTCGGGCCGGCTGCAGATCACAATTGGCGATGTGCGCAACTCTGCCATGGTAGAGCGTGCGGTTCGCTCCGCCACAGAGATCTACCATTTTGCGGCACAGGTGGCGGTCACCACCTCAGTGAGCGACCCTCGTACCGATTTCGAAGTGAATATGGGAGGTACTTTCAATATCTTGGAGGCGATTCGCAAGAGTGATCGCCGTCCCTTCCTGTTGTTCACTTCCACCAACAAAGTTTATGGCGAACTCAACTCTTACCGCTTGATCGCCAGCGCCACCCGTTATGGGTATGCGGACGTTTGGGGCGTACCCGAATCACAGCCCCTCGATTTCCACTCCCCTTACGGCTGCTCGAAAGGAGCGGCTGACCAGTACGTGCACGACTATGCGCGGATTTTTAAAATTCCCACTGTTGTATTCCGCATGTCTTGCATCGCCGGTCCGCACCAGTTTGGCAATGAAGACCAGGGCTGGGTGGCACATTTCCTCTATTCCGCGCTGAGCGGCAGCCCGGTCTACATCTACGGCGACGGTCGGCAGGTACGCGACATTCTTTGCGTTGACGATTTGCTGCGTGCGTTTGAAGCAGCACGTGAGCACCGGGCGAACACAGCAGGTCAGGTGTACAACGTCGGCGGTGGACAGGGAAACACCGCGTCCCTCTTGGAGTTGATCACCGAAATCAGGCGACTGACGGGACGTACTCTCCAGTATCAGCTTTCTCCCATGCGGCCAGGCGATCAACTGGTGTATGTAACCGACTTCAGCAAGTTGCGTCGCGATACGGGGTGGAAACCGCAGATCAGTCTTCCTGAAACACTGGAAGCGATGTACGAGTGGTGGAGGCGAAATCGTGAGCTCTTCACCCCTGCGGCGGTGGCCGAGCGTCTGCCGGGAACCTCGCTGGAGCACGTCCCCGAGGTGGCGGCGTGAAATTCGCGCTTGTGAATCCCAACTGGAGCTTCACCGGTTCGATCTATTTCGGATGCCAGGAGCCCCACTATCCTCTTGAGTTGCTTTTCAGCTATGACAAAGTGCGCGAGGCCGGCCACGAGGCCTTGCTGATTGATGCGCAGCTGGAGAACTTCAGTGTGGAAGAAGCTAAACGGAGAGTAGACAGTTTTGACCCAGACTTTTTAGTCATACCCACTGCTCCTTCCTATCTGTTCTGGCGCTGCCCACCGCCCGAAGTGCGTGTTCCCAAGGCCTGGTTCGCGGCTCTCGGCGAAAGATCGGTGAAGGTGGCCATTGGTCCTCACACCTCCGCCACTCCCAGCGCCGCTCTGCGCAAATTGCAGTGTGATGTTGCTCTGCGGGGAGAGCCCGATTACACCATCGCCGAATTGGCTTCCAAACCGTGGTCCCAGATCGAGGGCTGCTGCTGGCGCGACCACGCCGGAGAACACGTAAGCGCAACCTTGGGCGTGGCGGACATGAAAGGCCTGGGCGCACTTGAGTTCCATAACTACAAGGTGGAGTCCCACCGGCATCGCCATCATGTGTTTCACGGCTCAGGCCACGGGGCTGAGCTCGAATTCGCGCGCGGCTGTCCCTGGGCTTGCACTTTCTGCAATAAGACTCTGTTCCGCAATAAGTTTCGCGAGCGCGATGTTGAAGCCGTGCTGGCGGAGGTAGATCGCGTTATTACGCGCGGTGTGGACTACATCTATTTTATTGATGAGATTTTCGGAGTTGGCAAGAACGTTTGTAAGCTGCTGGAGGGAATTGCCGAACGAAACGTCAGCATAGGCTTGCAGACGCGCATTGATCTTTGGAACGAAGAAACCCTCGACTTGTTGGGGAGGGCGCACTGCATCTCAATGGAATGCGGCATCGAGTCCATCACCGATGCTGGTCGCGACCAGTTGAACAAGAATTGCCGGCTTTCGACCGAACGTCTTTCCGAGCTGCTGATTTATGCGCGCAAGCGAATTCCCTGGGTGCAAGCCAACCTGATCCTCACCGAGCACGATGAGCGCGCAGATCTTCGTAAATTTCAGGAGCACCTCAAGGCCCATGATGTTTGGGTGAGCGAGCCGGTGCCGATGTATCCCTTCCCAGGCACCCCCTTGTACCAGCAGATGTTTGGCCTGCCGGATGACAAGGCATGGGAGCGCGCCCACCAGTACTACACCACGGCATTCCGCGATAAAGGTTACAGCGATATACAGGAGCAGAAGCCGGCTCCGCTCGAGGAACTGGAATGCGCGTCTTAGTCACCGCCGACACTTTGGGCGGCGTCTGGACTTACACTCGCGAATTGGTCAGGGGCCTGTTGGGTCGTGGCATCCAGGTAACTCTGGTCAGCTTCGGTCAAATACCCAGTGAGGAGCAATCCGCCTGGATGAGCGCTTTTCCGGCGCTCGACTATCGCCCCACCGGCTTCCGCTTGGAATGGATGCACGACGCGGAACGCGACCTCGAGGATTCTGCGGACTACCTGACCGACATAATCAAAGAGGTCAAGCCTGACCTGCTCCACCTGGGCCAGTACTACTATGGAAGTTTGAAAGTGGAAGTCCCGCGAGTGGTCGTCGCGCACAGTGATGTTCTCAGTTGGTGGATCGCGGTTGATGGAGCGCCTCCCCCGGATTCGGCCTGGGTTCGCTGGTATCGAGCTACCGTGAGCCGCGGGTTGCAGGATGCCACCGCGGTTGTAGCGCCATCACGCTGGATGTTGGATTCACTGGCCAAGAATTTCCCGCTGCCACGGCGGTCGATGGTGATTTACAACGGCCGCGATCCAAAGTTATTCGCGTCCTACATGGACAAAAAACCATCCTCCCTTCTGTCGGTCGGTCGCCTGTGGGACAGCGCTAAAAATACCGCATTACTCACCCAACGCGTGCACCCGGCGCAAGTCTGTATTGTCGGCTCGGAAGAGCATCCGGATGAAGTATTCAGAGGCAATGTCGGGCTAAGGGCCAGGCCGGGTCTGGAGATCAAAGGGCAGCAATCCGAAAGAGAGTTGCGATTGCTGTACGCCCGTTCGTCCATTTATGCTGCGACCTCACGTTACGAGCCTTTCGGACTCGCACCGCTGGAAGCTGCGCTTTCGGGCTGTGCTCTTATCGCGAATGACATCCCCACATTTAGAGAGCTTTGGGATGACGCCGCTCTGTTCTTCCAGAGTAATGATGCCGATGCTCTTTCGCAGGCTATTCGCCAACTCGCCTCCGACCCTGAGTTGTGCAAATCGTATGGACGCAAGGCGTATCAGAGAGCGCGCGAGCGCTATACCGCAACTCGCATGGTGGATCAGTATCTCGGTCTGTATGAAAACCTCGTAGGCGCGCAGGTCGCCGCAGCGTGAGTACCCGCCTCGAATTGCGTTTTTTTGCGCACTCCTGGATTTCCGACTGGAACCATGGGAACGCTCATTTTCTGCGTGGTCTGGTGCGGCAGTTGATGCGGTCCGGGCACAACGTGCGCTGCTACGAACAGAGCGGCTCCTGGTCGGTTGGAAATCTCATGCAGCAGGAAGGCGAGCAGTCGGGCGCGGCGCTGCAACAGTTTTGGAAGACTTTCCCCGAGCTCGACATCCGCTTCTATCGGAACAATGAAACTTTCCGCGAATTTGCCACCCAAGAGCTACGAGGCTCGGATGTTGTCGTGGTACATGAATGGAATCCACCTGAAGTGGTTAACACGATTTTGTCAATGAAGGAACGTCTTGGATTTCGCGTCCTGCTGCACGACACGCACCACCGCGCCTACAGCAACCCCGCAGAGATGCTTCGCTTTCGCATACACCTCTTCGATGGAGTGCTGGCATTTGGCGAGGCCATACGCCGCATCTACTCCGAAGCATTCGGGGTCGCGCGGACCTGGACCTTTCACGAGGCCGCGGATATCAGCAATTTCCAACCCATCGTCGGCCAAAAAGACGCGGATGTAATCTGGATTGGGAACTGGGGTGACGAAGAGCGTACCCGCGAACTGCAGGAATTCCTGATCGGGCCGGCGGCGGCACTGCCTGACCGTAAGTTTGTGGTCCACGGCGTCCGTTATCCGCAGGAGGCGCGTGCAAAGCTGGCAGCCGCCGGAATTGAATTTCGTGGATACTGCCCCAATCTGTGCGCTCCGCAGGTTTACGGGCGGAGTCGCATCACGTTGCACGTTCCCCGGCGCCAATATGCGAACGGCCTGAGTGGTATCCCGACCATTCGTGTGTTCGAAGCCATGGCGTGCGGTATCCCGTTGCTGTGCTCTCCATGGACCGATACCGAGCGCCTTTTCCGGCCGGGTGAGGACTACATTTACGCTACCGACGGGAAAGCAATGCAGGCTGAGCTTGGCCGCCTGCTTCGTGACGATGCTGCGCGGCAGCAACTAGCCGCGAATGGCTTGGAAACAATTCGCCAGCGCCACACCTGTGCACACCGCGCCAGCCAGCTGATGGATATTTGCGAGGAACTCGGACGATGAAGATCTTTGTTTTCGGGTCCAGCCTGACTTCGTGCTACTGGAACGGAGCCGCAACGTACTATCGCGGCATTTACAAGAACCTGAACGCCCTCGGGCACGAAATCACTTTCGCTGAACCGGATATCTACGATCGCCAGAAGAACCGCGATGCTGGCGAGATCAATTATGCCGAGGTCATCATTTACAAGACGCCAGGTGACCTCGACCGAATGTTGGCTCAGGCCGCAGGTTCCGACCTGGTAATCAAGCACAGCGGGGTCGGTGCGGATGACGAATTTCTGGAACGCGAGGTGCTTCGATTGCGCTCCGCCGCTACCCGGGTTGTCTTTTGGGACGTGGATGCACCCGCCACATTGGCGCGAATCGAGACTCACCACGAAGATCCCTTTCGAGAGCTCATACCGCAGTATGACTTTATTTTTACTTATGGCGGCGGACAGCCGGTCGTGCAGCACTATTTGAGATTCGGGGCGCGAAACTGTCACCCCATCTACAACGCGCTCGACCCTGAAACCCACCATCCTGTGCCGCCCGATCCGGATTTGGGCTGTGATCTGGTTTTTGTAGGCAATCGCCTGCCCGATCGCGAGCGGCGGATGGAAGAGTTCTTTTTGCGGGCCGCCGAGCTGGCTCCGGAGATGCAATTCGTGCTCGGCGGAGAAGGCTGGGCTGGAAAGCGCATGCCTTCGAACGTGCGCTGGATTGGCCACGTGGGCACGGGCGATCACAACCGGGTGAATTGCTCTGCCCGAATGGTGCTTAACATCAACCGAGATTCCATGGCCAACGTCGGATTCTCTCCCCCAACCCGCGTATTCGAGGCCGCCGGGGCCGGCGCATGTCTTATCACTGACGCGTGGTCGGGAATCGAACAGTTTTTCGAGCCAGGGTGCGAGATATTGCCCGCTGCCTCTGCCTCAGAGATCGTCAACTGGCTGCGCAGTGTGGATGAGAAAAAGGCGAAAGCCATAGGCAAAGCTATGCGCGCCCATGCCTTGCGCGATCACACCTACTCGCTGCGTGCGCGAGAGGTGGACTCGCTCTTGGCCAGGAACTACGCCACAACTGAAGATAAATCACAAGCTCTGGTGGCCTGAGCAGGGAAGGCAAGAAGATGAAAATCGTAATCTTCGGCTTATCAATAACCTCGGCATGGGGGAATGGTCACGCCACAACCTTTCGCGCTCTGGCGAAGGCATTGCACGCTCGCGGCCACCGCGTCGTATTTTTCGAGAAAGACCTGGAGTGGTACGCCTCCAACCGCGACCTGCCGGAGCCAGAGTTCTGCTCGGTCCGAATTTTCGACGATTGGGGCAGTATCGTCCCCGAAGTCCGCGGGCAGCTGCGCGATTGTGACGTTGCCATGGTGGGGTCGTATTTTCCCGAGGGCATCAATGCCGTTGACGAGATGCTGGATTCAGCAGCGCCGGTCAAGACTTTCTATGACATTGACACGCCCGTAACTCTCGACCAGCTGCGCGCCTCCGGCCATACCGATTACTTGCTGAAAGAGCAGATACCCGGTCTTGATCTTTACTTCAGTTTTACAGGCGGCCCTATGTTGCGGGAACTGCAGCACAGGTTCGGCGCTTCACGAGCCGTTCCGCTGTACTGTTCCGTGGATCCGCAACAGTATCACTCATGGCCGGTGCATAAGCGATACGAGTGCGACATGAGCTACATGGGTACATATGCCCCCGACCGACAGCCTAAAATCGAGCAGTTTTTCTGTGATCCGGCCCGCAGGTCGCCAAACTCGAGATTTCTTATTGCAGGTCCACAGTATCCACGTAACTTGCGCTGGCCATCAAACGCGCGAAGAATTAATCACTTGAATCCGCGCTGGCATCCGCGTTTCTATAGTTCATCTCGGCTCACCCTCAACGTCACACGGCGCGCCATGGTGCAGGCGGGCTATTCACCATCGGTCCGCCTGTTCGAAGCAGCCGCCTGCGGCGCCACGATTGTCTCCGACAATTGGCCAGGACTTGATACCTTCTTCGCTCCAGGAAGAGAAATTCTTCTGCCCACAGGTGGTGAGGACGTGGTGCGCTTCCTTTCCGCGCCGGAAGACGAACTGCGTGCGATCGGTAGAGCTGGACAAGAACGCGTGCTTGCCGAGCACACCTCAGAAAAACGAGCGCAACAGTTTGAGCAGTTTATTTCTGCGGTGAAGGCCACTCCCGCAGTAGCTCAGGCCAGAGTTCGTGAAGACGCGTTGGTTGCGTGAGTTGCTCTTGTTCAGGAGCTACAGAATTATAAGGTGTGAACTAGTAGGATATTCCTGGCTGCCCATGGAAACTCCTTTCTTCTGCTAAGCATCTCTACTAGTAGGGGCGAAAGCTCTCCCTTGCCTTCTTCCGCAGCGTAAGTTAATTAAACAACACAGGAGTGTCCAGTGAGAATAGCCATCATCGCGCCGCCGTTCATCAGTGTTCCGCCAAAGGTGTATGGGGGAACAGAATTGTTCGTCGCCGAATTAGCTGCCGGCCTCAAAGAATTAGGAATGGATGTAGTGGTGTATGCCAATGGCGAATCAACTCTGGATGTGGAGGTCCGGGCGTTGTACCCCAAAGGGGAGTGGCCGATTAAGGGTGAGATTTACGACAATTTGAAAGACGTAAACCATACCTCCTGGGCAGTGCGCGACGCCGCGCAAAGCTGCGACCTAATTCACATCAACAATGTACCGGGGCTGGCATGCTCCCGTTTTGTAGATCCCCGTTTTGTCTACACGATTCACCATCCTCACCTTGAAGGGTTGAGTGCGTTCTATCAATACTTCCCTGAAGTGAATTTCGTGACCATCAGTGATTTCCAGCGGCGAATGGAAAAGATGCCGCACATGCAGACCATCCATCACGGAATTGATATGTCCCTCTATGAACTGCGTCGCAAGAAGCAACCGTATTTGAGCTTTCTCGGACGCATCGCCCCCATCAAGGGAACTCATTTGGCGATTCAGGCAGCAAAGCAGGCCGGTATACCGTTGAAAATCGCGGGCGAGGTCCAGCCCCTGTTCCGTGACTATTTCGAGCAGGAGATAAAGCCGCATATTGACGGTAAATCGGTTGAATTCATTGGCTCAGCCGACATCGCGACCAAGAACGAACTGTTAGGGAACTCCCTGGCGATGCTGTTTCCGATCCAATGGGATGAACCATTTGGCTTAGTGATGCTCGAAGCGATGGCCTGCGGAACGCCGGTTCTGGCGCTGCCCGGAGGTGCGGTGGAAGAAGTAGTCCTGGATGGAATCAGTGGCTACATTTGCCATTCTGTGCAGGAAATGACAGAGCGGGCAAGGAATATCGAAGGTACCATCCCGCCGGCTACTATCAGGCAATATGTAAGCGAGCGGTTTTCGCTGGAGCGCATGGTCTCGCAATACGCCAAGCTGTATGATCAGATCCTTGCGGGGACGAAAGCTCCCGCTGCCGCCGAGGTCACCGAAATACCTGTTAAAAACCGCGCCATAGCATGAGCACGCGGCTCTCCATTCCCGAGGATGCGCTGGTCGAGATTCCATCTCCGCACCTGGCACGGCGGCGTGCGTTCCAAAGTTTTGAGCCGCGGAAAGTCAATAACCTCACCCTGATTGATGGGAAAACTTTTCTTTCCACTACCGTTGCCGGTGATATTGCGCCCTCGGGCGCGCCCGACG
Source organism: Terriglobales bacterium (assembly GCA_035651655.1). NCBI lineage: Bacteria > Pseudomonadati > Acidobacteriota > Terriglobia > Terriglobales > Terriglobales bacterium. The sequence goes on along the minus strand of DASRFG010000023.1, from coordinate 145,394 downwards.
TCGGCTTCTTTCATGATGACACGCGCTTCCTCAGTCACCTTGAGTTAAGGATCGGCGGCCATCGTGCGCTGATGCTCTCGTCCGGTACAGAAAACAATTACAACTCACAAATCGAATTGACCACGGCCAACATTACTCTGCGCAATTCATTCGACCTCCCGGAAAACACTATCCACGTTCGCCGTGAGCAGTTGTTAGCCAACGAAGTCTTTTTTGATCGCCTTACGTTTGAGAACTTTAATCTTTCCTCGGTTGATCTGCTGGTTGAACTGACCTACGACGCTGACTTTGTGGATGTCTTCCAGGTGCGAGGTGTGGCACGCGAGGCCGAAGGTCAGTACTTTCAACCTATCATTCATGGAAACCGGTTGTCGTTTTATTATCGCGGGCGAGACGGGATTCTTCGTTATTCGGTCGTGGAGATGAGTCCCGCCCCGGATGACCTGGACGAGCACATCGCGCGTTGGGAGCTGAAACTCCCGCCCTTGAAGAAATTCAGTTTGGAAGTGACTGTAACTCCGTTTGTAGAGGGCCGAGAGAGTCGTGCCACCGGCTACGATCACGCCGCCAAGCTCCGTTTGCGGCGGCAGAAATACACCGAGTGGCGAAACGACTCAACCCACTTTGAAAGCAGCCAGGGCGTGTTCGATGCAATGCTCAACACGGCCATCGGGGATTTTCACGCGCTGCAGGTTCCCGATCGCGACCAGCGCACCATAGCCGCCGGCATACCCTGGTTTGCCACCATCTTCGGACGCGACTCGATCATTTCTTCCTATCAGGCACTTTCCTTAAATCCTCAACTTGCAACCGATACGTTGCGGGTCTTGGCACGCTATCAGGGCACAGAGTACAACGACTGGCGCGACGAGGAACCCGGCAAAATTTTGCACGAGTTTCGCAACGGAGAGCTGACCCGTTCCGGCGAGATGCCTTTCGGTCCGTATTACGGCTCGGTGGATGCCACCCCGCTGTTTCTCATCCTATTAAGCGAAACCTACAACTGGACTGCTGACGACGAGCTGGTGCGTGAGTTGCTCCCGGCAGCCTATCGTGCTCTCGACTGGATTGATCGTTACGGCGATCTCGATGGCGACGGTCTTATCGAGTATCAGCGTCGCTCACCCAAAGGCTTGTTCAACCAGGGATGGAAAGATTCCTGGGACGCTAACATGCGAGCGGACGGGTCCATTGCCAAACCGCCCATCGCACTGGTTGAAGTCCAAGGCTATGTTTATGACGCGAAGTACCGCATGGCATCTTTGCTGCGCAGTTTCGGGGACACCTCGCGGGCCGACCGCCTGAAACGCGAAGCGACTGAGATGTCCAAGCGATTGGATAAAGCCTTCTGGATGTCTGGGCAGAACTATTATGCGATGGCACTGGATTCTCAAAAAAAGCAGGTTGACGTGGTCTCCTCCAACGTCGGCCACCTGCTTTTTACTCGCGCTCTCTCCCGCGAACGGATGCGAGTGGTGGTAGAGCGGCTGATGTGTGACGACATGTTCACCGGGTGGGGCTGGCGGACCTTGTCCCGCGCGGAGCGCGTCTTTAATCCCCTCAGCTATCATCGCGGATCGGTCTGGCCGCACGACAATTCTCTAATTGCCCATGGCATGGCACTCAATGAATATCGCGGGCCTGCGCTCCGTGCTTTGACGTCATTGTTCGAGGCTGCCTTATATTTCCGGGACTATCGTCTGCCCGAACTCTTTTGCGGTGTGCAGCGCGGGGAAAATGACCAGCCTGTCCATTACCCGGTTTCCTGTTCGCCGCAGGCGTGGGCGTCGGGGGCAATGTTTCTGATTTTAAGTTCTGTTCTGGGCATTCGGCCCAGTGCTCAGCGAAGGGAATTGAACATCATCAACCCCGAGCTTCCGGAGTGGCTCGGCCAGCTCCACATTCGTCACCTGCGTGTGGGAAAGAGCAGGGTCAGCTTGGACTTTACTCGCAGTCACGACCGCACTTTCTGCAACGTTGTGGGGATCACCGGTGAGAAGCTGTTGGTGAACGTTGCCTTCAAAAAGTAGTTGCGGAGTTTGCGCTGGCTACCGATTCAACTACACTATCTCCGTTATCATCCCGGAGGGAAAATGCCAGAGGTAAAAATCGTTGTCCGTAAAAATGGCCCGTACCGCGTAGAGGCGCCACTTGGTTCCATTGAACTAGTGGATGCCGATGGGAATGCGTACGACCTCAGCACCAAGTTGAAAGACGGCAAGCTGGCGTTCTCGTTGTGCCGTTGCGGCGGATCGGTAACGAAACCTTTTTGCGACGGCAACCACACGAAAATTGGTTTTCAGGCGGCTGAAGCGGCAGTCAAGAAGGCGGACGACGGTCAGAGTCCCATCGGCACAAAAATTTGATCTGGGGAAGTCACTTGGAGGCAGCACTGCTCTCTTCCGCGGCAGGCCGCACCATCCGCGCCATTGAGCCCTCCACCAGGCCGGGAAGCAACTGGTAGAGCTTTATGAAAATCTTATCCCGCCAGGGCACAACCACTTCGCGTTTACGCTTCACGTATCCGTTTAACACTGCTCGCGCCACCCGTTCCGGACGGATACCAGTTTGGGAAGGCGGCCGGAGTTCTTTGCGGTCTACACCCTGGACACGATTTACGGAGAAGTTAGTGCGCACATATCCAGGGCAGACTGTCATCACATGAACGCCGGTTTTAGCTAATTCTGCCCGCGCCGCCTTGCCGATCGCGTTCATAGCAAATTTGGTAGCGCTGTAGGCGGCAGAGTACGGCAATGGGATATGTCCGGCCACGCTGGAAATATTAATTATGGCGCCCGAACCCTGGCGTTTCATTATGGGAATCACAGCCTGCATTGCCTGAACAGTTCCAAAAAAATTCGTATCGAACATATCCCGACATGCAGCCATGTCCATCTCAGCCACAGAGTCGGCCAGTCCGTGCCCGGCGTTGTTGATCCACACATCAATGCGCCCGAAGTGATGGATGGTGAGCCCGACCAGGCGATCAATCTCTTCCCGATTCCGAACATCGCAGGCCAGCGCGATGGTCTGTTCGGTGTATCCGATTCGCTGCCGGGCTGCCTCCGCGCGTGCCATGTCGCGCGAAGACAGTACGATGCGCGCCCGGTGCTCAGCAAAAATCTTGGCCAGCGCCTCACCAATCCCCATGGACGCACCGGTGATAACAACTGCCTGGCCCGAGAGTGAAATCTCCATGCGCTGCTTGTATTCCTGCCTAAACTTCAAGTCAAGTCGCTGGCGTAGAATCTTGGGAACCCCGCTTCAGGCGGGGAACCGCGGAGGAGAACTGCTTTGAGCGTGGTGGTGCCCTTGTTCCCCCTGGAAGTAGTGCTGTTTCCGGACACGCCCCTCCCCCTCCACATCTTCGAGCCGCGCTATCGAGAGATGATCGGCGAGTGCCTTGAGGAAAAGAAAGTGTTTGGCGTGGTGCGCGCCAAGGAGAGCAGCCTCGCGGAAATCGGCTGCACCGCGGAGATCCTCACCGTCGCCAAGAAGTATGACGATGGCCGCCTGGACATTGTCACTGAAGGCCGCCGCCGCTTTCGTATTCAGCAGGTCAAACACGATAGGCCGTTTCTTCAGGGGGAAATCGAATACTTTGAAGATGAGGCGAGCGCCGTGAAACCGAGCGATGCCAAGCGAGCGCTGGAGCTCTATGCCGAAATTGCTCAACTGATGGGTGGCGAGTCCGCCCCTCCCGACGCAAATGAACCGCAACTCTCCTTCGTTTTGGCAGGAACACTGCCCTTGGACCTCGATTTCAAACAAACCCTGCTGGGCCTGCGCTCCGAGTCCGAAAGAATTTTGGGACTGATCGAGTACTACGAAGCGGTACTGCCAAATCTGCGCCGTGCGGTCAAAGCACGCGAAAAGGCCGGCGGAAATGGCCACGCGGGTTGAGCGTATAATCGGGTCAACTTTGTTCTTTTCCGGGGGTTTTTACCTGTTATGAATCTGCCGCGCACTCTGGGCGAATTGCGGCGCAGCTCGTTTTCTGAAAATCGGCTGCGCTCCCGCCGCGTAAAGGACGAAATGCGCGAAAACCTGGTGGCCAGGCTGCGCCAGGGCGGCCCACTATTTCCTGGCATCGTCGGTTACGAAGATACTGTCATCCCACAGATCGTTAATGCCATTCTTTCCCGTCATAATTTCATTTTGTTGGGACTTCGCGGCCAGGCCAAGAGCCGGATTTTGCGCGCGCTTGCCACCTTGCTGGACGAGCAGACGCCCTACATCGAGGGTTGCGAGATCCACGACAATCCTTACGCTCCGATTTGCCGCCATTGCCAGGATGAAATCGCCAAACTCGGCGACGCGGTACCCATTGCGTACTTGACTGCGGAACACCGCTACGTGGAGAAGCTGGCTACCCCGGACGTGACCATTGCTGATCTGATCGGCGACATTGATCCCATCAAAGCGGCCAGGGGCGGGCATCAGCTGAGCAGCGAGCTCACCGTCCATTACGGCTTGTTGCCCCGCGCTAATCGCGGAATCTTCGCCATCAACGAGCTGCCGGACCTTGCCGGCAAAATCCAGGTGGGATTATTCAACATCATGCAGGAAGGTGATGTGCAGATTAAGGGTTATCCCATCCGCCTGCCGTTGGATGTGGCGCTTGTGTTCACTGCCAACCCGGAAGACTATACCGCTCGGGGCAAGATCATCACCCCTCTCAAAGACCGGATTGGCTCTGAGATTCGGACCCACTATCCGGCCACCGTGGAAGAGGGAATCGCGATCACCAGCCAGGAAGCCTGGACGCAGCGCGACGGCTATCAGCTGCACGTCCCCAAGTACGTGCGCGAGGTCATCGAGCGTATCGCGTTCGCGGCCCGCGAGGACAAGAAAATTGATAAACGCTCCGGCATCAGTCAGCGATTGCCAATTTCCTGCATGGAGAATGTCATCTCCAATGCTGAGCGCCGCGCGATTCGCAACCAGGAAAAAGTCGTGGTGCCACGTGTCGGCGATATCTATGCCGCCATGCCGGCCATTACCGGCAAGCTGGAACTTGAGTACGAAGGCGAGATGCGCGGAGCTGACAATGTTGCTCGCGAGCTCATTCGTAGCGCCATCGCTAAGACCTTCGACGAATACTTCAGCGGTGTCAATATGCAGCAAGTGGTGCAGTGGTTCGATCTTGGTGGCGAAATTCGCATGACCGATAACGCTCCCACCGAAAAAATGTTCGATGAGCTCAAAAATATTCAGGGCCTCCTCGACAAACTCGCCGCTCTGAGCATCAAGAACAAAGAACCGCAGGAGCTGCAAGTCTCCGGCGCGGAGTTCGTGTTGGAAGGCCTTTACGCTCATAAGCGCATCGGCCGTAGCGAGGAGCGCGTCTTCACTGCCGGGGAGAAGCAGCCACGGCGGCAGGAGAAGCCCTTCGAGCGCGAAGAACCTCTGCCGCCACGCAGCAGAAGGCCCTATAACTGAGAACTCGGCTTTCGGCTAATGCGATGAAGTACATCCGTTACAAAAAGTATGTTCCCGATCCGGCCTCCGAGATGAGCATGGAGGACCTGCTGGGCGCCCTGTCCGACTATCTCCTTCAGAGCGGGTTTCAAGATCAGTACATGTTCTACGACTTCCAGGACCAGGAACAGACCCTGGAAGAACTGCGCCGCGCCATTGAGCAGGCCTTGCTCGAAGGCGACATGCTGGAAGACTCAATGCGCGAGCGGCTGCAGCAGTTGCAAATGGAAGGCAAGCTCGATGAGTTGATCGAAAAGCTCATGGAGCGGATGGAGCAGGAAGACTACATCAGCATTGATCAGCCCCACGATCCTTCGCAACAGTCGAGCGTCGGCGGGCAGATCGGGCAGAACCAGTCGCAAGCGCGTTTCGAAATTACCGACAAGAGCCTGGACTTTCTCGGTTTCCGCACCTTGCGCGATCTTCTGGGTTCGTTGGGGAAATCAAGCTTTGGGCGGCACGACACTCGCGATCTGGCCACCGGTATCGAGGCCAGCGGAGCCTCCAAGCGCTACGAATTTGGGGACACTCTGAATCTGGACATTACCGCCACCCTTTCCAGCGCCATTCAACGCGAAGGACTCAAGCTGCCGCTCAATCTCGAATACTCCGACCTACAGGTGCACCAATGCGAGTACCAGTCGTCGTGTGCCACAGTGCTCATGCTCGATTGTTCGCATTCCATGATCCTCTACGGTGAAGACCGCTTCACGCCCGCCAAGAAAGTAGCCATGGCGTTGTCGCACCTGATTCGCACCCAGTACCCGGGAGACTCACTTTCCCTGATCTTGTTTCATGATTCCGCTGAGGAGGTGCCACTCTCGCAGTTAGCACGAGTTAAGGTCGGCCCCTATTACACCAATACGCGTGAGGGTTTACGCCTGGCGCAGCGCATCCTGCAACGCCAGCGTAAAGACATGAAGCAGATCATTATGATTACTGACGGCAAGCCTTCGGCTCTCACCCTGGAAGACGGCCGTATCTACAAAAATGCTTTTGGGCTCGATCCTCTGGTGGTGACTCAAACCTTGGAAGAAGTTGCCAAATGCAAGCGCGCCGGTGTGCTCATCAACACGTTTATGTTGGCGTCTGACTACGGCTTGGTTCAGTTCGTACAGAAAGTAACTGAGATGTGCCGCGGTAAAGCCTACTTCACTACGCCTTACACCCTTGGTCAATACCTGCTGATGGATTACATGTCACGTAAAACCAAGACCATCCACTAGCTAACCGACTCAATCTCCCAGTTCCTGCAGCATCGCCTCCATCTCCGACCTTGCGTGCGCATTTCGCGTACGCTCGGCGGACGCAATGCCGTCTTGCAGCATCTTGCGTGCTTCAGCAATGCGATCCGCGCGGGCCAGCGCCTGCGCTGCCATGAAGTAGCCCGCCGTGTAGTCCGGATGCGCCTCCAGCAACTTGGCAAACTCTGCGAGCGCATTCTCCACCTGGCCGCTGCGGGAATATTCCATCGCCAGACCATAACGCGCGAAGGCGTCGTTTGGGTTCTGTTCGACCGCCTGCTTCAGCATTGCCATACGATCCATGAATGTGTCCCAGTTTCTAGTTTCAGATGTCGTGAGTCAATGCCAGTTTGCGCCCGCAGCTCTGAGAGTGGCAAACTCCTACTGCTCACTGCCCACTGATTCTGTACAATGTCGGTCTACTCCAGCGGAGGAATCGTGGCCTGTCCATTTTTTATGCCCGGAGAGAGATTTGAAGCCATCCCTTTGCCCCATCGCGCGCGACTGCCGCTTGGTGATGGCTGGAAGGGGCTCTGTACTGCGCCTGGTCACGAGAACTCAGTTCCCGACGATCGTGAACTGACAGACTTTTGTAATCTGGGATACGCCAAATGCTGCCCGCATCTGCCCCAAGATCGCGCTGCTGATGCCATCCGCTTTTCTGTGGCCCGTGACCGCGAGGGTTCCGTGCTGCTCTTCTACATTTGTGAGGCTGACCATCGTCCCGGTGAACACGGCACAGTCGAATATGACTGCGCATCCCGAAGTTGGCGCTCCCAACATCGCGATGCTCGCATCCAGCGCATGGCTGAGTGTTATCTGGAAGTTTATTTGCAGCGGCGCCACCGCCCCATCCTGGAAAGCACACCCCTATCACCACTTCCAGAAATTCCGGGCAACAATCCTGCATGAGCGACAAGGAGCTCACCCTAGTTCCGCGACCGGTGCGTGATTCGCAGTCTGAAATGGCTGAAATCGTGCTCCCCAACGATGCCAACCCTCTCAATGCATTACTCGGTGGCCGCCTCATGCATTGGATGGATTTGGCGGGAGCCCTGGCCGCCCATCGTCATTCCCGGAATTACGTGGTGACGGCCTCTATCGATCACCTGGATTTCTTAGTGCCCGTGCGCGTGGGAGACCTGGTGATCCTACGCTCGTCCGTGAACCGCGCCTTTCACACCTCTATGGAGGTAGGCGTAAAAGTTTGGGTGGAGAATTACATCGCTGCGAATCGTCAGCATGTGAGCTCGGCATATCTCACGTTTGTGGCAATTGACCGCGACGGCCGCCACCTTCCGGTCCCACAAGTCATACCCGAGACCGAAGAAGAGAAGCGCCGGTTCGAAGATGCCGGACGCCGACGTAAGATCCGTCAGGCTGAGCGCTCACGCCGTGGTGGCAATGCATCCGCGTAGTGGCGGTCCCAAATGCACTTTGCCGCTAGCGCTGTGACGCAGATCACATCGGCTTCTCCAGTTTCAATTACTATGGGAGCCCGTATGGAGAGTGCTCTCCTCGTCCACCGGCTGCATTTCGCGTTTACCGTTACCTTCCACTATCTTTTTCCACAGCTGACCATGGGACTAGCGCCGCTCATTGTGGTGCTCAAGTCGCTTTCGCTATGGAAGAACAATCCGGCGTACGACACCGCTGCGCGCTTCTGGGCGAAGATCTTCGGCATTAACTTTGTGCTCGGCGTGGTAACCGGAATTCCCATGGAATTTCAGTTCGGCACCAACTGGTCGCATTTCTCGCGCTTTGCGGGCGGTGTGATCGGCCAGACGTTGGCTATGGAAGGCGTTTTTGCCTTCTTCCTGGAATCAGCATTCCTGGGACTTTTCCTGTTTGGAGAAAAGCGCCTGGGACGCGTGGGGCACTGGTTTGCGGCTTTTGCCGTTTTTCTTGGTTCTTGGCTGTCTGGCTACTTCATTATCGCCACCGACGCTTGGATGCAACATCCCGTCGGCTACACACGATTGGCAGATGGCTCATTCCAACTGGCAAGCTTCTGGCAACTGCTCTTGAATCAGTGGGCGCTCTGGCAATACGCGCACAATATGAGCGGTGCGGTAATTACCGGCTCGTTCGCCATGGCTTCTGTGGGGGCGTTCTACCTGCTAAACGGAAAGAATGTCGAATACGGCCGAATGTTCTTACGTGTAAGTGTAATTGTCGGCTGTATCTTCAGCCTCCTGCAACTCTTTCCTACCGGTGATCAGCAGGGAAGACTCGTGGCCGTTCATCAGCCCGTCACCCTCGCCGGCATGGAGGCGTTGTTCGAAGGGCAGCCCGGAGCGCCGCTGGTCCTGATCGGTCAGCCGGATGTTGCTGCGCGAAAAATAGACAATCCGATCGTTATTCCAAACGCGTTGAGTTTTCTAACTTATCGCCGCTGGAAAGCCCACGTTCCTGGTCTCAACGGTTTTCCCCAGGAATTGTGGCCTCAGAACATCCCCTTGCTCTATTACAGCTACCACATCATGGTCGGGCTGGGTACCATCTTCATCGCGATCATGCTGCTCTCCGTCTTCTTTCTGTGGCGTGGCACTTTGTATGATTCGCGAGCGATGATGTGGGTCTTGCTGCTGAGCCTCCCGTTCCCCTACATCGCCAACACGGCAGGATGGATTACCGCCGAAGTCGGGCGCCAGCCTTGGCTGGTATATGGGCTGATGTGGACGCGAGACGGCTACTCCAAGCTGGTTTCCGCCGGTAATGCGTGGTTTACGCTACTCGGCTTTATGGGAATGTACACGGTGCTTGGCATCTTGTTCCTCTTCTTGGTGTGGCGCGAGATTGATCATGGCCCGGACCATATGGCCGCCTCTGCAGCAAGTCTGCCGCGACCTATAGGGGCGGACTAAACAGAAAGTACCGATGCAAACGCTCTGGTTCATTATCGTTGCCCTTATGCTCACGGCTTACGTGGTGCTCGATGGTTTTGACATTGGCGCCGGGATCATTCATCTCCTGGTGGCCAAGAGCGGCGCCGAGCGAAGAACGGTTCTGCGTACCATCGGGCCAGTGTGGGACGGCAACGAGGTGTGGCTGCTCGCCGCCGGAGGTACTTTGTACTTCGCCTTCCCCTTGCTCTATGCCTCGAGTTTCAGCGGATTTTATCTACCATTGATGATGGTGCTCTGGCTGCTGATCCTGCGTGCGATTGGCATTGAATTCCGCATTCATCTCGATAGTCCAGTGTGGCAGTCGTTTTTTGACGGCGTATTTGCGCTATCGAGCATCTTGCTGGCCATCTTTTTCGGGGCGGCGCTGGGCAATGTGGTTCGTGGAGTTCCCCTCGGCCCAGATGGCTACTTTTTCGAAGCTTTATGGACGAACTGGAGAGTGGGGCCGAATCCGGGAATTCTCGACTGGTACACCGTTCTGACTGGCGTGGTCGCGCTCGTCGCGCTCACCATGCATGGTGCTCTGTACGTCGCACTCAAAACTGATTCGCTGGTGAGTTCGCGTGCACGTCAGATCGCGCTGCGGACTTGGCCGGCATTGCTTCTCCTGACTCTGGTTAGTCTCCTGGCCACGGTTCGAGTCTGTCCGCAAGTGCTCAATAATTACCAGTCCCACCATGCGGGTTTGCTGATTCCGTTCATCGTCGCAGTCAGCCTCGCTGGCATGTTGTATGGAATTCGAAGAAACAGAGAAGGCCTGGCATTCGCCGCCTCCAGCCTCTATCTCACGACCATGCTCGTTGGGGCAGCATTTGCTCTGTATCCCAAGGTGCTGCCGGCGAGCACCGATCCTTCCTACAGCCTTACCATTCAGAATACCGCCGCTGCAGATTACGGACTGCGTATCGGCTTAGTCTGGTGGAGTTTTGGTATCGTGTTGGCCCTGGGCTACTTCTTCTTTGTGTACCGCCAGTTTCGCGGCAAGGTTAGACTGGAAGCCGAAGACCAGGGCTACTGACCTTTGCGCCTGCGCGACAAGATAGCCATCATTACCGGTGGTGGTACGGGCATGGGACGCGCCTGCGCCCTCGCCTTCGGCAGGGAAGGCGCACGGGTCGCGTTGGTCGGGCGCCGCAAGCAGCACTTGGAACAAGTCGCCAGTGAGATCGGCGACAGCGCACTCGTGGTTTCCGCGGACGTATGTAACCCGCGCGACCTTGAAAATGTGCTGGCCAAAACTGTCGCAGCTTTCGGCTCGGTGAATGTGCTGCTCAACAATGCCGGCATTCTGATCCCCGGTACCGCTGAAACCTCCACCGAAGAAGATTGGGACCGCACCTTCAACGTCAACGCTCGTAGCCTGTGGTTGCTGTCGCGAGCAGTGCTGCCACAGATGCGCAACGCTGGCGGCGGATCAATCATTAATATCTCTTCGGTTTTGGGACTAGTCGGCGCCCGCAATCGTGCCGTCTATGCCGCTTCAAAGGGCGCGGTCACTCTGCTCACCAAGTGCATGGCGCTCGATCACGCGCCCGATCACATTCGCGTGAACTGCATCTGCCCCTCGTATGTGGAAACCGACCTCACCGCCGATTACATCCGCAAAGCTCCAGATCCTGCCGCTGCCCGCGAGGAACGGATCTCAAAGCATCCCATCGGGCGCTTAGGCGTCCCTAACGACATTGCGGGTTTGGCCGTTTACCTCGCCAGCGACGAATCTTCCTGGGTGACTGGCGCCGCTTTCCCGGTGGATGGTGGATTTACTGCCATCTAGCGGTGATTGGGAAGACCGCGAGTATCTGATTTTCAGCAGCGTATAATTTAATGTTTAGCTCTAACATTCCAACAACTGTGAAGGTGTTACTTTGAGTTCGCACATGCCGCCACGTCCCGGACAAGCTCCCCCCGGCCCGCAACCACTGCCCGGAGTGGGGAGCATCATCGCCGTCGGTTCAGGCAAAGGCGGAGTAGGGAAGACCACGCTGGCAGTAAATCTGGCGGTGGCCCTCGCCAAAATGGGTCATAAAGTCGGCTTACTCGACGCCGATGTTTACGGCCCGAATGTCCCGCTGATGCTGGGCATGAATGCCACGCCTCGGGTGGTCGGCGAAAATCGCATTGAGCCGCTGGAGCGTTTCGGGCTGAAGGTGATTTCAATTGGATTTCTCAACCCTGGCGATAAGCCGCTCATCTGGCGCGGCCCCATGCTGCACTCCATCATCAAGCAGTTTCTGGGACAGGTGGAGTGGGGAGAGCTGGATTACCTGGTGGTGGATCTGCCTCCGGGGACCGGTGATGTCGCGCTTTCGCTCATTCAGACGGTGCCACTGACCGGCGCCATCGTAGTCTCTACGCCTTCGGACGTCTCATTGCAGGACGCACGCAAAGCTATCGAGATGTTCCGCCAGGTCAAGGTAGATATAGTCGGCATGGTTGAGAACATGAGCCATTTTGTTTGCCCGCATTGCCGTCACGAGATTGACATTTTTTCGAAAGGTGGCGGCGAGCGTACAGCGAAAGACTTCGGCCTTAGCTTTCTCGGGCGCATAGAACTCGATCCTGACATCCGCAAAGCCGGCGACACCGGCCAGCCAGTTGTTCTGGCTGGCGAGAATGCCCCCAATTCCAAATCACTTTACGACTTTGCTCGCAAGGTAGTGGCGCGAGTGGATGAGATCAAGGCCGCTGCCGGTGAGGGCGTGATTCAGATTCAGTAGAGTCCGTACTCGCGTGGGCACACGCGCCTCGCCTGTGCTGGCGAGCAAAGCTCGCCCCGGGCAGCCGAGGCGGCTGCCCCTGCGCGAGTCGAGCTGTGCACGTTTCATTTAAACCGCGCGATCGCGAACACCGGGTTGGCCGCTTTTCCCGTCATCACCATTTCCGCCAGCATTTCACCGACTGCTGGGCCGTGTTTGTAGCCATGGCCCGAGCCGCCGCCCACCAACCACACATTTGCGGCGCGGGGGTGGCGGTCCATGATGAAGTTCTGATCGGGCGAATTCTCATACTGGCAAACCCGCGTCTCCACCACCGGGGCGTTCGCCAACTCGGGAAAGCGTAACGCCAGATGCTTGCGCGCATTGGCCAGACCCTCTGAACTGACTATGCGCTCCTCGTTTGTGGGATCAAAGAGTGGCCCGCGGGTGTCGTCTGCCATCTTGAAACCACGCCGTTCATTTCCCGGAATGCCATAGAAGAACCGCTCGCCATGGTCAACCCAGACCGGCATCTTTTCGTCGGTAAAACGCGCATCGCCGGGCGGGGTCCCGAAGAAAAATACTTCCTGTCGCGTGGGCCGTATGCGATCTCCGACCAGATCGGGAAATACTTTTCCCAGCCACGGCCCACACGCGAACACGTAGTGGTCTGCCACCAGCTTCGATCCATCGCTAAGGGCAATGCTCTTCAGTTCTCCACCACCGAGGCTGGGCGCTTCAACCGCGAGCTGCCGATACTGGCCGCCTTCTGCCTGAAAGCCCTCCAGCACCGACTGGCAGCCCTGGCGCGCCAGGAGAAATCCAGCTTGCGGTTCAAAAATGGCCCACTTCACACCCTCGAGGCTCACCTGCGGATAGCGCTTGCCGATTTCTGCGCGAGTAAGCTCCTCAAACGGCAGTCTGGCATCACGCAGCATAGGAAGGGAACCCCGTTCGTACTGCTCGTCATCTTGCGTCACCATCCACAACACTCCGGTCTGATGGTAAAGCTGGCGGTTCCAGCGTTTCTGATTGTCGCGCCAGAGTTCGAGAGCGCGCGCCACCATACGGGTGTACGGTTGCTGAGGCCCATAAGTGCCGCGGATGATGCGGGTCTCTCCTCCGGAGCTGGCGCGAGAATTGCCCGCTCCCCAAGAATCCAGCAACGTAACGCGCGCGCCCCGGCGTCGCAGGAGTAAAGCAGTCCACCCGCCGAATGCTCCCGCCCCGATCACCGCAACGTGAGTACCACCTTTCGATTGGGTGGTTTTTGACTTTGTTTGAGTGGCCATATTGTCGAGCACAGAGGAGCCGGAGAACGCGCTCATCCCTCCGAGAGTGGCGGCGCATGTCCTAACGAACCAGCGTCGCGAGACTTTTAGCAGTGTTGACACGAGGAGATTTACGCTATCCTTGAGCTTAGGAGGAGGTCAAGCCTTTGCTGTCCAAGGGACCAGAGGTTTGCTTGACACCCCTAGAGCTGGATGCCAGAATCTCCTCGCGGCGGCGATGAGTCTTCGTCTAACCGTTTGCATCAAAGGTACTTAGGGGAATTTCAAGCTGAGGGGTACGACCCGCGCCTTAGGGCCCGACAGGAGTATGCCGCAACCTGGACAAATCGGAGATCGTGAACGCGAGATCCTGACCGCCGTGGTGGAAACCTTTATTGCCACCGGTGAGCCCGTCGGATCGCGCACTCTTGCGCGCGGAAGCCGCGAGGGGTTGAGCGCCGCAACCATCCGCAACGTCATGGCCGATCTGGCGGATGCAGGCTATCTCGAACAGCCCCATACCTCTGCCGGCCGCGTTCCAACCAGCGCCGCCTATCGGTATTACGTAGAACAATTGACCGGAAATGCGCGTATATCGCCGACTGATGCGGGCATGATCAAAGATTCCTTACAAGGCATCAGCGACGTAAACGAGTTCATGGAGCGCACTTCGCATGTTCTCTCACTGATCTCGCATGGCGTGGGCGTTACTGTGACCAGCGGCGGACCCCGCAACGCCCTGGAGCACGTTTACTTTTCCAAACTTGCCGAGCAAAAAATACTGGCGGTGGTGGTCACACGCTCAGGAGTAGTGCGCGATCGCGTCTTGCGCACCAGCCGCGAACTTAGCCAACCTGACCTCGATCTGGCAAGCAAGTACATCAACGAAAATTTCCGGGGCTGGACCTTGGACTCACTGCGGGCCGAGCTCGGACGCCGCATCGAACAGGAGCGAAGTGAGTACGACCGCCTCATGCAGTCTCTTGAGCAACTCTACAAACAGGGTGCCTTGGGCAGCGAGCAACCTGAGCAAACCGTTTATGTGGAGGGCACTTCCAACCTCGTAGGCAGCGGGGAAGATAGGCAGCGCCTGCGCGAGCTGCTGAAGACCCTCGAAGAGAAGGAAAAGATCGCCGACCTGCTAAGCGCATATTTGGATACTCGACAAGAAGCTGTGCGGGTGATCATCGGCTTGGATGAGAACTTACCCCACATGCGCAACCTGGTGCTCATTGGCGCGCCCGCTCGCGTGGGAGGCGAAGTCATGGGCTCGTTGGCCGTGATCGGCCCGACTCGCATTGATTACGAGCACACCATTACGGCGGTTTCGTACATTGCGCGCTTATTCGACAAGATCCTGAACGAATCAGAATAAGCGGACGTTGGATCACGCAGTTTGAACTAAATAAAGTAGGGGACAATTTAGTAATGGCAAGAGGAAACGGTAAGACCGAGATTCATCCGGATCAATTGGACGCTTCACACGAACTCGAGACTGGCGAGGAGAGAGAGTCTTCTACGCCGGAGCTCTCTGCTGCCCGCACCGAACTGGAACGGCTGAAGGCGGAGCGTGACACGCTGGTGGAACGTATGGCCCGCCTCCAGGCGGAGTTCGAGAACGCGCGCAAACGCGCCGCCAAAGAACAGCAGGACTTCAAGGAATTCGCCCTGGCGGATACTCTCAAGATGTTGCTGCCGATTCTCGATAGTTTCGACCGTGCGCTGCAAGCCTCCGCCAAGAATGGAACCGAATTCCGTTCCGGTGTGGAGCTTATCAACAAACAACTTCATGACGCCATGACCAAGCTCGGAGTGCGCCCCATTCCCGCCAAGGGCGAGCCCTTCGATCCGTATCTCCATCAAGCAGTGGAGATGGTGGACACTGATGCCGAAAAAGATAATCACGTGGTCGAAGAGCTGCAGCGCGGCTACAAACTGAAAGACCGCTTGCTGCGTCCTGCCATGGTGCGGGTGGCACGGAATCCCAAACATTAATTCCGAACCAAACAAAGGAACCCAATATTCTGACTAGCAACGGCAAACGCGACTGTTACGAGGTACTCGGCGTGCTTCGCACCGCCAGCGACCAGGAGATCAAAAGCGCATACCGCAAGTTGGCGATGCAGCATCATCCCGATCGAAATCCCGGTAATCCCGAAGCGGAAGAGAAATTTAAGGAAGCCACCGAGGCTTATACCATTCTGGCGGACAGTGAAAAACGCGCCATGTACGACCGTTTCGGATACGCCGGCGTAGCTGGCAGCGCGGCTGGCGCGGCCGGCTTTGACGCCACCATCTTCCAGGATTTCAGCGATATTTTCGGCGACTTTTTCGGTTTTGGCGACTTGTTCGGCTCCGGAAGCACGCGCCGGCGCAGCCGCTCACAGCGCGGCGGCGATTTGCGCGAAGACCTGACTTTAGAATTTGATGAGGCCGTCTTCGGCACCAGCACCGAGGTCAAAATTCGCCGCCACGAGAGCTGCGAGGATTGTCGCGGCACCGGCGCCGCCGCGGGGAAGTCACCGACCACTTGCAGCGCCTGCGGCGGTCGCGGTCAGGTTCGCTACCAGCAAGGATTTTTCAGCATTGCGCGTACCTGTCCTAATTGCCAGGGCGCTGGATCGATGATTAGTGACCCTTGTGTGAAGTGCAAAGGACAGGGCCGCGTGGTCCGGGAACGCACTATGGAAATCACGGTTCCCGCGGGAGTCGAAGATGGCACCCGCATCCGCTACGCCAATCAGGGCGAAGCCGGCTCGCAAGGCGGGCCCGCAGGTGATCTTTACGTTGTCCTACACGTAAAGGAGCATACGTTTTTCGAGCGCGATGGCAACGATCTGCATTGTTTGATTCCCATTTCCATTTCCCAAGCGGCCCTCGGGACCGAGATCATGATTCCCACCCTGGAAGGCCAGCACACCTTGAAGGTGCCGGAGGGCACGCAATCAGGCACGGTTTTTCGGGTCCGCAATAAGGGAGTCCCGGTGCTCAATGGCCACGGGAAAGGGGATCTCTATGCTCGGGTAAAGGTGCAAACCCCCAGCAAGCTCAACAAGCGCCAGCGTGAGCTGTTGCAGGAACTGGGTGATTTGTCACACGTGGACAACAAGCCTCAGCCCAAAACCCTGCTCGGCAAAGTGAAAGACATCTTTGGATAAGTTTGCCCGCTACTACGCTTACTTTCTTTTGTTTGTGACCGCCGTCCCTGCCCTCCTGCGCCTCATGGTTCCCGGCCGGGTTGCCGTACTAACCAGCGAGCGCATGGCCAATCCTAAGGCGCGTGCCCGTTATCGCTGGATAGGTATCGCCTCCGTCGTGCTCTCCATTGGAGCCGCCATTGCTTACTTCATTTTCTGGAGGCACCAGGTGTGGTTGGGCCTCGCCGCTGTGGTCGGCCTGCTCAGCGGAGCGGAGATGATGGGTAACACCAGTGATCCTGTGCCCGCCTCCCTTACCCGGCAAAACATACTTTTTGGTGTGCTCTACGCTGCTGCTGCCATCGCCACGTACTTCCTATTGCTGCGATAATCCACCCAGAAAGACCTGCTGAAATGACGCGACGCCGTTGGATTGCCGACGAAGTCTCAGGCGACCGCGCCGCCTTGACCGGCGCGCACGCTGTGCATCTCGTTCGCGTACTTCGCGCACAGGTTGGACAGGAGTTTGATATTGGCAGCGGCGCGGAAGTCCGTTCAGGGCGCATCACTTCCATCACTGACAAGCGCGTGGAGTTCGTTCTAGGGGAGGTGGTTCCCGCATTGAGCTTACCCGAAGTCACGCTCCTGCTCGCAATCTTCAAATTTGATCGCATGGAGTGGGCCATTGAAAAGTGTACTGAACTAGGTGTGGCGCGTATCGTCCCCGTCATCGCCCAGCGCACCGATCGGCATCTGAGCGTCGCTGCCGCCAAAAGACTCGAGCGGTGGCGGCGTATTGCACGCGAGGCTGCCGAGCAGTCACGCCGCCTCGCCCCTCCTGAAATTGCGCCGCCAATGAAGCTGAAGAACGCGCTGTCTGCAGCAGGCGATCTTCGGATCGTTCTAGCGGAAACAGAGCAGGTAACTATGCTCAAAGAAGCTCTGCGACAAAAGCCTCAAGCGTCAGTCACAGTGCTGGCGGTCGGCCCCGAGGGCGGCTGGACCCAAGACGAGTTGCACCTGTTCGCCAGCGCCGGGTGGATACTTGCATCACTTGGTTCTACGATTCTGCGAGCTGAAACAGCCGCCATCGCCAGCATGGCCATAGTGATTGCGGAACGGGATGAAGTCTCGTCAGGGTGAACTTTCAGCGTGCGACAGCCGTGGTCGACTTAGACCGATTGCTGAGAGCTTGCGGATTCTCCGCCGTGAACTCAAGATCTTTCTTGAGTCGCTCACAAACACGCTTTCCTTCGGCCGTGCTAGCCAGGTTCTGCAGTTCCCATTGGTCGGCACAGCAACGGAACAACTCCTCGCCCGCCTTGCCGCCAGAAATGTAATGCCATTGCGACGTCGTAATGGAGGTCAACGCACCGTAATAATTCGGAAACAACGGCGTCAATCTCAAATGCGCCAGTTCGGAAATTACTGGCATCACGCTTAAATCCTTGCCGGGCTCTGTCCACAATTTCGCCACAGAAGTTCCCGGCATTACTTGGCTGGCGCCATTGGGCACAAGATCCAGCAAAGTGGCGGGCAGGCTCACCGTGGAGACTGGCGTTGAAACGCGCAGTCCCGCCGGCAGCTTGCCAGGCTCCCACACAATCAGAGGGACGTGGAGAAGCTCACGATAAAGCGCATTCAGATGGTCCATAAATCCGTGTTCATTAAATTCCTCGCCGTGATCGGACGTAATAACTACGACTGTGTTTTTGTCCAGGCCGCGCTGCTGCAATTGCCGGAGAAATTCACCGAGTTCGGTATCCAGATACTGGATCGCTCCATCGTAAGCATCCATTTCCCCCTGCCGCTGTTGAGGAGTGAGTGATGCGAACCAGTCCCATGCCAGGGGAACCGGACTGGCGGGATGTGGCAAGTCCGTGAAGCTATGGAGATACGGCTCCGGTGGCAAATACGGCTCGTGAACGTCGTAATAATTGAGGAAAGCAAAAAACGGCCGGCGCCGATCGCTCTCAATCCACCGCAGGGCGTGTTGGTTGATCTGGCGAGCGCTGCGTCGCCCGATGCGGTCCTTGGCCAGGTGCAGCCGATATAGAAGATTTTCCACGCGCTCACCAAAATAGGTTTGCGGAAAGGCGCTCTCTGGCGACTCAAAATCATCTTCGAAGTGAATGAAACCGCGCCCCAGCCGCGTCCGGCGGGAAAAGAAATAAGTGCTGGCTGAGAAGCCGGCCGTACGGTAGCCCAGGCGCTGAAAGGCTTCGCCCAGGGTCGGGTATTCGCGGCCCAGAGTGGAGTCAATACAACAGGCGCCGTGCTGATGGGGATAGAGTCCGGTGAGCATGGAGGCGTGCGAGGGCAAGGTCCACGAGGACGGCGCCATCGCGTTTGCGAAGAGCACGCCTTCCATGGCAATGCGGCTCAAATTGGGGCTGGTGGCCCGAGCATACCCATACGTTGAAAGATGATCGGCACGCAGAGTATCCACCACAATCACCAGTACGTTGGGCGACCCCGGAGCGGCCATCGGTAAATGGGAAACCTGCCGCGCCTCGTGCACTCGATAAAACACTGGGACGCCAATTACGCAGCCTGCGGCTACGACACCCACCCAAGGCAAGCTGCGGCGCTGCAGAACGCGCACCCTTGGTCGCGCCAGCAGTAACGTCACTCCCAACGCCAGCGCGAACGCAATCGCCATCACTCCGAGGCTCTCCATCAGCGGCCGGGAATCAATAGCGCCCGACCATGCAGAGGGCAGCGGGGCTTTGGCCGCCGGAGAAATTACCCGCAACCAATCGAAAAACATCAGCCAGCCAAACAGGCAAGTGGTACGCAGAAACAGGGAAGGGCGGCCGCTAAGAAAATTGCGCAAGCCCAGAATGGGTAGCGCCACAATCAGGGCCAGCGCCAAATCCACCGGAATTGGCACCCAGACGAGGTCAAGAATGCGAAGGTGTCGAACATGGAAGACCAGCTGACCCTCCACCAATCCGGTCACCATCCCGAACCACACGGCGACAACGACTAAATCTTTCCGGGTAGTCTCGTCTTTGGTGATTTTGTGGGGAAGCTGCGGCGTACTCACAAAAGAATCCAGGGTTCGAGCATTGAGGATTGGCGTGTGCTTGTTCAACAACGGTAAACGAAATTATGAATGCGTAGTTCGAAAGCATACCACGCAGGATTTGTGGGCTGTAGGACACGCGGCGCCTTGGCCAATTGAGCGCATAGTATAATCTCGCAACTCACGCGCTCCGGACATTCCATTGAGCATTTCTGCCCCGCAGTCTTCTTCCGCGCCTTCCGCTGATTTCCATAGCGTGGGTTCGGATGCCACAGTCCACGTTTCCGGAGCGCGGGCGCTTCACGATAAGCAATTCTGGATTCTCTGGCTGGAACACGCAATTTACCTCTCCTTGCTCGTGCTAGTCGTTGCGGAGCCTTTCTCCACCGCGACGGTACTTTTTGTTTTCCGCATAGCGTTAGCTCTGTGGGTTGTTAAGCTGACCCTGACCGGTTTCAAAGTGCATCGTGGACCCCTGGCGATACCGCTGCTTTTGTTCTTTATCGCCACTGGGATTTCGACCGTGTTCTCCTATGCACCGCTGCTGAGTTGGAGCCGCATGGCCTGGTACAGCGTAGCGCTTATTTGTTTCCTGGTCACAGAAAACGTGAAGAGCATCGCAGAGCTGAAGTGGCTCGTAGTGGCGCTGCTGATTGCAACTTCTGTCAGCGCTCTGGAGACGGGCTGGCAATTTACTGCAGGCATCGGCACCGAGTTGCTGACTGTCACCGGTCCTACGAGGCAAGCTGGGCTGCAGGCAGGTGACATCGTACGCGAGATAAACGGCCACTCCGTGCGGCGGATATGGTTATGGCAACGCGCGCTGCGACTGACTGAACACGATTCGGTGTTGCGCATGCACGTCGCGCGACCGTTTCCCGGCGGCCTCGAGCAGGTTTATGTGGTCGTTCCCCGGGCAGCTCTGGAAGAGTGGCTGCGCGGGCCGGGTCAACTTGTGGTCGTAGGTTATCCACCTCGCGCGCAGGGGCACTTTTACCATGCTATTCCTTATGCTGGAATGCTCACTCAAGTTGTTGCCCTGTGCTGGGGCCTGCTGCTGGCCAGCAGATGCGCCAAGCTGGGCAAGCGCGCGCTATTGGCGCTGGTCTTTGGAGGGCTCGCTGCGAGCCTGTGGGCAACAGTGACGCGCGCCTATCTGCTTGCAGTGCTCGTGGGATGCCTGACCGTGCTGTGGATTACTGCGCGATGGAAGGTGCGAGTGATTGCGGCCATGGCCACCATTATCCTTGTCGCGGGCGGCTCATTCTGGATCCAATCCCGACGCCACGTCTCCTGGTTCAGCAGCGCGGAACCAGGAACGGAGTACCGGATGATGATGTGGGCGAACAGCCCCCGGCTCATCCGGCAGCACCCGTTCCTCGGAATCGGACTGGATAGCGTTCGACTGGCAGGCAATCGCTTTAATATTTCCGCATACAAAGTGTTCCCGTTGAAATCCGGACACTTTCATTCCACTTACATTGAGCTCGCTGTTGATTGCGGGCTGCCGGCACTGGGCCTCTGGTTATGGCTTATGGTGGAGTATTTCCGTCACCTTCGGCGCCTTCTCCTGGCCAGCACTCACGCGGGATGGTTTGCCCACGGAATGGCTCTGGGAATATTTGCCAGCGCTATCGCCTTTTATCTGGGCTGCTTGGTCCAGTACACCTTGGGGGATGGCGAGGTGATGCCTCTGGTGTGGCTGTTCATGGGCTGCTCGGTGGTGCTTTATCGGATACTGACAGAGAGTACCGCCCCGGAGCAGACAGACAGCAGAACTCCGGTGCGGCGCGCGACGATCTGCTGATCTGCCACAGCGTTCGCTAAGGGTGTTTTTTCTCCGTTTCGGGGTTGCCGCTCTTCCCCTTCTCCAACATAATGCTGTCAGCTCTCCTGATCCCAATGGTCCCGCCCCGCAGCAGATCGCCCGTTTCTTCTCCGCAACTGGATCTTTTTGGTGATGCCCCTACCCTCGTTCCGAAGGCTACAGGCAAGCCATTCGAATTGAACGATCGGCAGCGCGAAGCGGTTGAGCACGTTCACGGCCCCATGCTGGTGGTGGCCGGTGCGGGCACTGGTAAGACCACGGTGCTTACCCAGCGCATTGCTCGCCTGATTCGGGAGGGCCACTGCCGGGCTGATGAGATTCTGGCGGTGACTTACACCGACAATGCGGCCGCTGAACTCCTGCAACGAGTCACGAAAGAGCTTGGAGTGGGTCGCACCAAGGATTTGAAAGCAACAACTTTTCATGGTTTCTGCTATGGCATCCTCCAGCGTCGCGGCAAAGCGTTCCGCGTCATAGAGCCGCAAGACCTTTGGGTGTACCTGCGACGACGCCTTCCCGATCTCAAGCTGAAGTACTACACGCGAGCTGCCAGCCCTGCCCAGTTTTTAGATTCGCTGCTGGATTTCTTCGATAACTGCCACGATGAGCTGAAAACAGCCGACGATTATGAAAGCTACCTCGCCGCTCTGGAGCTGGGCAAGCATCCGCTGCCACGTGTGACTCGGTCCAAGGACGCAGACAAGCTCACCCCCGTCGAAGTGCTGGCACGTTGCCGCGAGATCGCCTGTGCCTTTCGCACGGTGGAGACCATGCTCGAGCGCGATGGCCTGGGCACCTTTGGGCACATGCTTCTGCGCGCCATGCAACTGTTGCGGGCGGAGCCGAAAGCATTGGCTGCGGAGCGCGCCGGTACCCGCTTCATCCTGATTGACGAATTTCAGGACTCCAACATCGCCCAGATTGAGTTGGCTCAAACCCTTGCCGGCGACGAGGGGAACATTTTCGCGGTGGGTGACCCCGATCAGGCGATATACAGGTTCCGGGGAGCGTCAAGTGCCGCGTTCGAAGAATTCGCCTCACGTTTTCCGCAGACAAAGTCCGTGACTTTGGACCGTAACCAACGCTCTACATCTGCCATTCTCAATTGTTCTTATGCTGTGATTGGAAACAACCCTCCTGCCGTGTGCCGGCTGGGAAAATCGGGGCAACAATTTGACCGGCAGCCGCTTACTTCCGATCGCGATCGTCGCACGCGCGCAGAAGGCAAGCCCGTACAACCAGAGTTAGTAGAGTTGGTAATGGTTGCGGGCAGCGAAGATGAAGCTGCCGACGTCGGCAGCGAGATCGAGAGACGATTGCGGCAACATGGTTCGGCATCCTCCCAGACGCCGCGGATTGCAGTCCTCTATCGTCAGCATAACCACCGCACTGCTCTCGTGCGCGAGCTGGCGGCTCGTGGCATTCCCTTCCGAGTGGAAGGGCTGAACGCGCTGGAGACTGCTGAGGTACGTGATCTGCTGGCCTGCCTGCGCAGCCTCCACGCGCCACCGGACAATGCCAGCCTGTTTCGAGTAGCCGCACTGCCCATCTTCAAAATCAACGCCGCCGAGTTTCGGGAGGACTTGCGTGCCGCTGGGCGGCAACCAGATATTGCATCTGTCCTGGCTCAAACCCCAGCGACTGCGGCTGTATTGAAAATGGTGGAGAACGCCCGCATTGAGGCCGCGGCTGCGAACTGGCAGATGGCCGCGCTGGTCGAGATTGTGATCAAACGTTTCGGGTTGGATCGCGCCGCACCCCCGGTGGTCGCTTTTCGGGAGTTCGTAAGAAAGTGGGCCCAGAAAGCGATCACCATCGCCGGCGACCTCAAGGAATTTTTGGAGTACATGGAGTACTTCCCACAGGCAGGCGGATCAATCGCATTCGATCAATCGATCACTTCCGATCCTGCTGACACAGTTTCACTGATGACGGTCCACGCGGCCAAAGGGCTGGAGTTTGATCACGTGTTCGTGGTCCGCGCCAATGCTAATTCCTTTCCCACCAACTACAAAGAAAAGCTTTTTGAGATGCCGCAGGCGATGCGTGATCCACGATGTCTTGCTCCCGGGGATGGTCCCGAGCTACACAAGCAGGAAGAGCGCCGGCTATTCTACGTGGCAATGACTCGTGCTCGTGATTCTCTGGCCATCTGCGGGCGGGTGAAAGGAAAGAATCCCAAGCCCAGCGGTTTCGTTCGGGAGCTGACCGAAAGCCATGTCGCGCATCCCGGTTGGCGCGAGCGTCCGGCCGATGCCAAGATTGAGTTGGCTGCCGCCGCGGAAGCGAATCCTGCTTCCGGGCTGGGGGCTTGGCTCCTCCTTCCAGCTACCCCTCGTGCTCTGGGTGGATCGTTGAGCGCGACCGCGATTGAGACTTACCAACTCTGCCCTCTCAAGTTCAAGATCCAGCGTGATTGGAACGTTCCCGGCGAGGTGGCCGCATCGCTGCAATTTGGCGCCGCCGTTCACCAGACGCTCCGCGATTTCTTCGACGCTATGCTGGCTGCTCGGCCGCGAACGCGTGAAGAGTTCCTGCGCATCTTCGGGCAAGTCATGGCGGATACGCCCTTCGACGATGAACACCAGCGCGAGCTCTATCTGCGCCAGGGTCGAGCGCAGTTGGAGCAATTTTTCGACGTCCAGGCGCAAGCGCCGCCGCCCGCGGTAATTTCCACCGAGAAAACCTTCGAGATTGAGGTTGAGGGAGTCCGAATCAGGGGTCGCATCGATCGCATGGATCGCGTCGAAGGCGACCGCGTCGCCATCATTGATTACAAGACCGGAGCAGCGAAAAACGAGATTGATGCGCGCACCAGCTTACAGCTTTCCATCTATGCCATTGCCGCGCGGGAGCACTGGAGAGTTTTTCCAGAGCGCCTGATCTTCTACAACCTGGAGACCAACGAGCAAGTGGTCGGAACCCGTGAGGAACGTGAACTGCGAACTGCCAAAGAGAAGATTCTCGATGCCGCGCGCAATATCGCTGCCGGCCATTTTGAAGCCACGCCGGGATTCCATTGCCGCTCCTGCGGCTACTATGCGATGTGTCCAGCCACTGAAGAGCGCCTGTATTCGGTTGGTAAAGTGAGCGCTGCATCCTTGAGCTAAAGAATTCTTGCCCATAAAAAACTTAGGGGACGCTTTCGCGTCCCCTTTATGCTTCGTAAGAAGCTTAGTGCTTCTTTTTCTTTTTCGCCTTCTTCTTTGCTGCCATTGATCTATTCTCCCTTCCATTCAACATGGAATTTGCAACGGTCGATTGTTGCAACTATCTGAATGTATAGAGTCAATAAAAAACGATGTCAAGAAAAAAATCACGTCAATTTGGTCGAGAGAAGAGGGTACCGAAGTTACCGACGTGAATAGAAGATAAAAAATGTCGTGCCGAAGTCAAAAATCAAAGTGGAATCACGATACTTTTTTTCCTGCGAGCATTGCTCGCGCCCGCATCGTAAGCGGGTGCAAAGCATCTTATAATGTATCGAGAGTTCGATTGCAGGAGTCAATTTATGCCGCTTGAAGAAACTGTCATCATCTCTGGAGTGCGAACTCCGGTCGGAAAATTTCAAGGTTCACTCTCCGATTTCACTGCCACTCAACTGGGCGCGATGGTGGTTCGCGAGGCCGTGAAGCGTGCCAAAGTTGATCCCGCACACGTGACTGAGTGCATCATGGGAAATGTCGTTTCAGCCGGATTGGGACAAAATCCCGCACGCCAGTCGGCATTATTCGGCGGACTTCCTCCAACTGTCGGCGCCATGACCATCAACAAGGTTTGCGGTTCCGGACTTAAAGCCGTGGCGCTGGCGGCGCAAGCCATCCAGACCGGCAATAGCGATATCGTCGTTGCCGGAGGCATGGAGTCCATGACCAATGCGCCTTACTTGCTGCCTCAGGCG
Source organism: Terriglobales bacterium (assembly GCA_035651655.1). Classification (NCBI taxonomy): domain Bacteria; kingdom Pseudomonadati; phylum Acidobacteriota; class Terriglobia; order Terriglobales; species Terriglobales bacterium. The sequence continues at coordinate 119,899 of DASRFG010000023.1, read as the reverse complement.
CGCAAGGGATACCGGCTCGGCAATTCTCAAATTATAGATTCCATGATCAACGATGGTTTGTGGGACGTTTACAACAACTATCACATGGGCAACACCGGTGAGAACGTCGCCGAAAAGTACGGTGTGACCCGCGAAGAGCAGGACGAGTACGCACTGAATTCCCATCGCAAGGCGATCGCCGCCATCAAAGAGTGCCGCTTCAAATCGCAGATTTTCCCGGTCGAGATTCCTTCCAAGAAAAAGGGTGAGCCCCCAGTGCTTTTTGAAAAGGACGAGTCGCCGCGCGAAGATACCACCATCGAAGCGCTCCGCGCTTTAAAGCCTGCGTTCAAAAAGGACGGCACGGTCACCGCCGGCAATGCGCCGGGAGTGAATGACGGCGCCGCCGCACTGGTCGTCACCAGTTCTCAACGTGCGCGCGACCTGGGCGCCGCACCGATGGTCCGCATCGTCGCACAAACTACGAGCGGCGTTGATCCCAAATGGGTGATGATGGCGCCGGTGGATGCAATCCGCCAGATTTGGAAAAAGACCGGCTGGAAGAACGAAGACGTTGACCTTTACGAACTCAACGAAGCATTTTCAGTGCAATCGGTCGCCATCCTTCGCGAGCTCGAACTCGATCCCAACAAAGTGAATGTCAATGGAGGCGCTGTCGCCTTGGGACATCCTATCGGAGCAAGTGGGGCGCGGGTGTTGGTCACGCTAATTTATGAGCTGATCCGCCGCAATGCCCATAAAGGGATTGCCGCGCTCTGCCTGGGTGGCGGAAATGCGGTCGCGATGGCGGTGGAGCGCTAAGCCTAGGCATTCCTTCCTTGTCATTCCAAGCGGGCTGCAGCGCGCGAGGAATCTAAATTCACCCCCCAGGCACTCTTCTACCCGCTGTGACCATCTGTAACGCGCTGCTCAACCGCGTCAATCGCCCAAGCGCTGCTGCCCGGAGACCGACCCAGTTGCTCTCGCTCACATTCTCACCGTGACCGCAGTCACTGCCTGGTTGTGTCTTATTTGATATTCCTGACCATTCCCATGCTCTTCAAGACCCTCAGCGCGGCGGTTTATGGCATTGATGCGAGCGTGGTCGAGGTCGAAGTTGACGTTTCCGGCATTAAGACACTCAAAGATCAGTTTGTGACCGTCGGTCTTCCGGATGCCGCGGTGCGCGAGAGTCACGAGCGGGTTCGCTCTGCGCTCAAGAACTGCGGATACGATATTCCGCCCACCAACATCATCATCAATCTTGCTCCCGCCGATATAAAAAAAGAGGGCTCGGGATTCGATCTCCCAATGGCGCTCGGCATCCTCGGCGCCTATGGCGGCTTGACCCGCAAAGAAATTCCAGATTATGTCTTCGTCGGTGAGCTGTCCCTGGACGGTGGAATCCGCGGCGTGCGCGGCGCCTTGCCTATTGCTATCGCAGCTCGCAGCCGGAAAATTCCCGGTCTTATCGTTCCCGAAATCAACGCCCGGGAGGCGGCGGTGGTCTCGGGGGTGGGCGTCTATCCGGTCCGCTCGTTCATGGATGTCGTCCACTTCCTCAACACCGGAAACGGCATCGCGCCGCTTCAGGTGAACTCCGAAGCGCTCTTGCAGGCCGCCCAGCAATTCACCGTGGACTTTAAAGATGCACGCGGGCAGCAGACAGCCAAGCGCGCGCTCGAGGTTGCCTCTGCGGGCGGGCACAACATCCTGATGATCGGTCCGCCCGGCTCCGGAAAGACCATGCTTGCCAAGCGCATTCCCACCATCATGCCGCCGCTGACCTTCGAAGAAGCTCTTGAAACCACCAAGATTCACAGCGTCGCTGGCGTGCTCGATCCTCGCTCGGGGCTGGTTGGAGTGCGGCCTTTCCGTTCTCCCCATCACACCATCTCTGACGCTGGTTTGATTGGCGGCGGCGTCATCCCGCGTCCGGGAGAAGTTTCACTCGCACATAATGGTGTGCTCTTTCTAGATGAGCTGCCGGAGTTCCCAAGGAATGTGCTCGAAGTTATGCGGCAGCCCTTAGAGGACGGAACGGTTTCGATTGCGCGGGCATCGATGTCACTGACTTTTCCAGCGCGGTTCATGCTGGCGGCAGCCATGAATCCATGTCCCTGCGGCTACTTTAACGACCGCACCCGCGAATGCCACTGCACGCCTCCCATCATCCAACGCTATATGTCCAAAATCTCCGGCCCGCTCTTGGACCGCATAGATATTCATATTGATGTGCCGGCTGTGAACTATAAGGAATTGCGTGCGGCCGCGACGCCCGAGGGCTCCTCTCAAATTCGCGAGCGGGTCACCAAAGCGCGGGAGATCCAGCTGCTCCGGTTTGCCGGAGCCAAAGAGAGGATCTACTGCAATGCCCAGATGGCCCCCCGGCAGATTCGGCAATACTGTGAACTTTCTTCCGACTGCGAGCGCCTTCTAGAACGCGCAATGACCCAGCAGGGACTGACTGCCCGCGCCCACGATCGCATCTTAAAGGTGGCGCGCACCGTTTCCGACCTTGAAAGCGGTAGCCCTATTCAACCCAAGCACATTGCCGAAGCCATCCAATACCGCACCCTGGATCGAACTTTCTGGGCTTAAACTCCTCTCCCGCCCGGCTATCTCTACCCTTAATGGGACTGCAGCCAGGGCGGCAGCCCTTCCCAACTTTCCACTGCTGTCAGGAAAATTGCTCTTGACCATCTCCGAGTGCCCCTGTATAGGGAAGGGTGACGCTTACCGCAGGAACCTTCGCCGTCAATAGTCCGGGACCGGGACTATAAGAATGAAGCAACGCGGCGTCACGCTCCTGCATCTATATAAGAGTCGAATTCGCTTCTCCAATAACCCCAGCCTGTACATAGACTTAAGGACACTTGAGTAGGGTGGCGACTGCATTGCCCGGGGTCTGTCAAAAGCGGTGAAGGGCTGTACTAATAAAAAATTTCTAAAGATAAGGGAACGGACGATGCGCTCAGACTTGGTTTTTGAAGCTTTACATACACTTAGAAATCGGTATATGCTCTGCCAGCTTGCATCCAAGACGACCCGGCGTTTTCACAAGCCAAATACCCGAATCCAAGAAACAATGAATGAGGTCCTTAACCGGATCGCAAGCTCGGAGCGGGAAGCTGTGCTGACCGAGCCGGAAGCTGCCGAGGCGCAGCGGCGGGCTGCCTAACCTAGTCCCGCTGCTCGCTTCTCGAGCGGCCCACCGTCTCCTCCATACCCTCCTTTGAAAAATCTCCTGTAGGTGACCATGACCATAGCTGAATTAAAAGAGAAAAACATAACTGAACTTACCCGCATCGCCCGCACGCTCGATTTGCCTGGCGCAAGCGGTCTGCGCAAGCAGGACCTGATATTCAAGATCCTGCAGGCCCAAAGCGAAAAGGAAGGGCACATTTTTGCCGAAGGCGTACTGGAAATTCTGCCTGACGGCTACGGCTTTCTGAGATCGCCGGACTACAACTACCTGCCCGGTCCCGACGATATTTACGTCTCGCCTTCGCAGATTCGTAAATTCGACCTCAAAACTGGAGACACCATCAGCGGCCAGGTACGTCCTCCGCATGAGGGCGAAAAGTACTTCGCCCTGGTGAAGATTGAAGCGGTTAACTTCGAGTCCCCGGAAGAGGCGCGCAACAAGATCCTGTTTGACAACCTGACGCCGCTGTATCCACAGGAGCGCCTCAAACTCGAAACTGTTCGAGAGAACATCAGCGCGCGGGTCATGGACCTGCTCACGCCTCTCGGCAAGGGCCAGCGCGGACTGATCGTTTCGCCGCCGCGTACCGGCAAGACCATGCTGTTGCAGAATGTCGCCAACTCCATTACCACCAATCACCCCGAGGTCGTGCTGATCGTGCTGCTGATCGATGAGCGGCCGGAAGAAGTCACCGACATGCAGCGTTCGGTGAAGGGCGAGGTCATCTCTTCGACTTTCGATGAGCCCGCTGCGCGGCACGTTCAGGTAGCCGAGATGGTGATCGAAAAGGCCAAGCGCCTGGTGGAGCACAAGCGCGACGTGGTTATCTTGCTGGATTCCATTACCCGTCTGGCGCGCGCCTACAACACCATCGTGCCGCCCTCGGGCAAAGTGCTCTCGGGCGGCGTGGATTCGAACGCGCTGCAACGTCCAAAGCGCTTTTTCGGCGCAGCCCGCAACATTGAGGAAGGCGGCTCGCTGACCATCATCGCCACGGCGCTCGTGGACACCGGTTCACGCATGGATGACGTGATCTTTGAAGAATTCAAAGGCACCGGCAACTGCGAAATCATTCTGGAGCGCAAGCTGGTAGATAAGCGCGTGTTCCCGGCCATCGATATCCAGCGCTCGGGCACGCGAAAAGAAGAGCTGCTCATTCCTAAGGAAGACCTGGCGCGCATCTGGGTACTGCGCAAGGTGCTGAACCCGCTATCACCCGTCGAAGCCATGGAACTGCTGATTGATAAGCTCAGCAAGACTCGCTCGAACGGCGAGTTCCTGGCGAATATGAGCTCGCTCTAGATTTCTCGGAATTGGCTACTGGTTCGATGCTTCCGGCAGGCGATCCATAACATAGACGCGGGCAGGATTTCCCGCTTGGACGCCGTTCTTCTCGAACGACGCTTTGATTCGTCTCCGCAGCTCTCGGCTCACCGCGTATTGTCGGCCGGGGCGGGTTCTCACCAGCATCAGGTAGTCAACTTCGCCGTTGGAAACGCGCTCTATACCCGGGACTTCCGGTTGGGCAACAATGTCATCCCGGAAGTTGGGGTCATTTCGCAACTCTTCCCCCACCTCTTGTAGCAATTTGAGCACCCGCTCGCTATTTTCGGTATAAGCCACAGAGATGTGCAGGGCGACCTGCGCCCAATCCCGCGTCAGGTTAGAAACAATGTGGATCTCGCTATTGGGGACCACGTGGAGCGTGCCATCGTCATCGCGGAGATTGGTGCGCCGCATGGTCATCTCTTCCACCTTGCCATGCACTCCGGCGATTCGCACCACGTCGCCTACGCTGTACTGGTTCTCTAAGACAATAAAGAATCCGTTGATGACGTCTTTTACCAGGGTTTGGGCGCCGAATCCGAGAGCCAGACCAGCAATGCCGGCGCTCGCCAATAGGGGGCCCATGTTGATGCCCAGCACTGGCAGAATTTGCATCAGCGCCAGGAAACTGATGACGAATGTGCCAACGCTATTGATCACTCCAGCCGCAGTACGCAATTGTTCGGCCCGCACCGCCCCTGAGAGATCGTGCTTCTGGCTGAATTGCACTAGCCTGCGGGTGACCAGCCTGAGCAGCCGAATCAATGTCCCGGCCACCACCACGACCACTACGATTTTCGGAACGTCAACGCGCAAGAACTGCAGCGCATCCCCGCGCCAATCGCGGAGCACATCTCGCAGCGTGGTCAGCTCGTGGGTTGCTGGCAGCATTGGATCTAAAGTGTCCGGGCCGGATTATAACAACTAGGCGAGATGCTCATCCGAGGTGACGCGTCTTGCAGCATGGTAGATTTATTTCCAGTGAGGTGATGTTGTGTTCGCCAAAGTTTGTTGTCGAGTCGTCGTATTATTTCTTGTCATCGGTATTCATTATGGTGCAGCGCAGATAGCTCTGCCGGAGCACCAGCCGGTGCCGCCTGAGCAGCAGCGCACCCGCGTTCCGGGCGAGGAAGCTCCTGATCTGGACCAAAACCAGCAGCAACAAGAAAGAGAACGCCAAAAGAAGTTTAATGCTCAACGTCACGAATCGTTGAAGCGCGACACCGATCGCCTTTTGCAACTGGCCACCGAACTCAAGCAGGCCGTGGACAAGTCCAACGAGCACACCCTCTCGGTGGACGTAGTCAACAAGGCCGCCGAGATTGAAAAGCTGGCCAAGAATGTACGAAACAAAATGAAAGGCTCGTAGTCACGACGACCTGATCTGCTCATGCGAATTACTCTTTATCTGCTGGCGATTTGTATCCTCCTGGTCGCAACTGCCGCCGCTCAGGAAAGTCCCTATTTTGTGACATACGACCATCATCTCGAAGAGGCTGGCAACCTCGAAATTGGGATTTCCAGCACAACTGGTGTGCCGCGCACAGGAGAGCGGGCCTTTTTCGCGCCTTATTTGGAGTTGGAATATGGCGCTAAGGGGTGGTGGACCACGGAGTTCTATCTGGAAGGCCAATCCACACGCGGCGACAGCACGATTTTCACCGGATGGCGGTGGGAAAACCGCTTTCGCCCTCTGGCCAGAGAGCATCCAATAAATCCGGTGCTTTATGTGGAGTATGAAAACGTTAACGAGGCCACCCGAATCCAGAAAGAGATCGTGGGCAACGCACCACCGGTGGGGGTGCCCAATTCCGAGCTGCAGCAGGAGCACGCCCATGAAGTGGAGGCCAAGCTGATTCTCTCCAGTAATATTCGCGACTGGAATGTGTCGGAGAACTTTATCGTCGAGAAAAATCTCTCTGGCAATGAGCCCTTTGAGTTCGGCTATTCGTTGGGTGTGTCCCGTCCGCTAGCCACCATGGTCTCAGGTAAGCCCTGCCGCTTATGCCGTGAAAACTTTGCCGCAGGAGTCGAACTCTACGGTGGGCTGGGAAGCAGTAAGGGGTTTGGTTTGCACCAGACGGCGCATTATTTTGCGCCGGGCATATCCTGGCAGCTCAGCGATAATTCCTGGCTACGTTTATCTCCTGGCATCGGGTTCACTGGAGACAGCAATCCACTGCTGCTGCGCTTCGGCTACACTTACGAGATTCGCGGTTTTGGCAATAAAGTGAAATCCCTGTTTCGGAAAAAACCATGAACTTTAAGACAGCTCGCATTATGGCAGTAAATTTATTCTTAATTCTCGCCCTGCCCCTACTGATCTCCGCTCAGGAGAGCCAACACCAACCTGATCCTACTTGGCAGGCTCCGGCCGAGGAAGCAGCCAAAACCAACCCTCTCCCTGACAAGACCGAAGCCGCCGCTGGCGGTCGCAAGCTTTTTCTGCGGGATTGCGCAAATTGCCACGGCCAGGATGCCCACGGTACGGAGGACACTGAAGCTCCCGATCTCCATTTGCCGGCGGTACAGAAGCAGAGTGACGGGGCGCTGTTCTGGAAAATCTCCAACGGCAACGTGAAGCGTGGGATGCCCGCTTTCAGCCGCACGCCGGAAGCATCCCGCTGGCAGATCGTCTCCTATCTCCGGACTTTAAAGGCTGGTTCGGACAGCACCAACTCCGAGCAGCCCGAATCGCGAAAGCCCGAATCGCAAAAGAACGATCCCAAAAAATGATTCTGCGAGCGTAAAAGGAAGAAGTCGTCGCCGGCATCCTCGCAGGCGAAACTACGCTCTTTACTGCGGCGCGAACACTTCTCCCAGGCAGGAGAGAACCGTGCTCATGCTTTTCCTTTTATGGTGCCGCGTTGTGATCGGGTGGTCCGAAGAGTGCTGGAGCAGATTGCGGCCCTTCAGTATCTACCGGTGGACGTAGCTTAGTTTTCCTTCAGTCTGCTGCTACTCGCTCTTCAACCCTTGCAGACGACTGGATCCTCATCCCGTAAAAGGATCGATGAACAAAGAATACTGAGATAGCGAAGAAGCACGCCGCCAGTAACCGGCTGAGTCCCGGGCCGGCATCAAGCGTGAGCTTCACTGCGAGTTCCACCGCCAGCAAACCAAACAGCGTGGTGAACTTAATCACCGGATTCATCGCCACCGATGAAGTATCTTTAAATGGGTCGCCCACGGTATCGCCAATTACGGTCGCGGCGTGCAATTCCGTGCCCTTCTGCTGCAGCTCCACTTCTACGATCTTTTTGGCGTTGTCCCATGCTCCGCCGGCGTTGGCCATGAAGATTGCCTGATAAAGACCAAAGATCGCAATCGAGATCAGATACCCGATGAAGTAGAAGGGCTCAACAAACGCGAATGCCAAGGTGCCGAAGAATACTGCCAGGAAGATAATGAACATCCCCTTTTGCGCATACTGGGTACAGATTTGCACCACCTTCTTGCTGTCCGCGACCGAAGCCTTCTCCACGCCTTCCAATTTGATGTTGGCCTTGATAAACTCCACCGCCCGATACGCGCCCGTGGTTACGGCTTGGGTAGACGCCCCGGTAAACCAGTAGATCATTGCGCCACCGGTAATCAGGCCCAGCACAAACGGCGCGTGCAGCAGCGACAGCATGCCTACATTGTTGGTAAGGCCCTGCGTAAGTGCCATGATAATGGAAAAAATCATGGTCGTTGCGCCCACCACTGCGGTGCCAATCAGCACCGGCTTGGCAGTCGCCTTAAAAGTATTTCCGGCCCCGTCGTTCGCCTCCAACAGGTGCTTGGCACGCTCAAAGTTCACCGGCATGTTGAAGTCTCTGCGGATTTCCTGCGCCACACCCGGAATCTGTTCGATCAGCGACAACTCGAAAACGGACTGTGCATTGTCCGTAACCGGTCCATAGGAATCCACCGCGATGGTGACCGGACCCATGCCCAGAAATCCGAACGCCACCAGTCCGAAGGCAAACACCGGCGCAGCCAGCATGATCGCGGCCAGTCCGTGTAAAGAGATAATGTACGAAACCCCCATCAGGGCCACCATGGTCAATCCCAACCAGTACGCTGAAAAGTTACCTGCGACAAAACCAGAGAGGATACCCAGCGACGCGCCGCCCTCCCTCGCCGACGTAACGACTTCTCTGACGTGTCTGGATTCCGTCGAAGTGAACACCTTAACCAGTTCCGGGATGACCGCACCCGCCAGCGTGCCGCACGAAATGATTGACGACAGCTTCCACCACAGCGTCGGATCACCACCCAGGTTGGGAATGATCAAGTAGGAAATCAAATACGTCAGTGCAATCGAAAGCAGGGAAGTGAGCCATACCAGAGAGGTGAGCGGCGCCTCAAAATTCATCTCATCAACATTGCCGTATCGCGCCTTCGCGACCGCGCCGTTGATGAAATATGCGCCCGCGCTGGAGACGAGCATCATAATGCGCATCACGAATAGCCACACCAAAAGTTGCACCTGGATCGCCGGCTCCTTCACCCCCAGGAGAATAAAAGTAATTAGAGCTACACCGGTGACGCCGTAAGTCTCAAAACCATCTGCGCTCGGGCCGACTGAATCGCCGGCGTTGTCGCCGGTGCAGTCAGCAATCACGCCGGGATTCCGCGCGTCGTCCTCCTTGATACGAAACACAATTTTCATCAGGTCAGAGCCAATATCCGCAATCTTGGTGAAGATGCCGCCGGCAATTCTCAGCGCCGCCGCGCCCAGCGACTCGCCAATAGCAAATCCAATAAAGCACGGTCCCGCGTAATCACCCGGAACAAACAGCAAAATGAAGAGCATGATCAGCAGCTCCACGCTGACGAGCATCATGCCGATGCTCATGCCCGCCCGCAGCGGTATCTGCGAAATCGGCCACGGCTTACCCGCCAGTCCCGCAAATGCGGTGCGCGAGTTGGCGAAAGTGTTCACCCGGATGCCAAACCAGGCCACCCCATAGCTGCCGGCGATTCCCACCAGGCTGAACGCCAGAATGATGGCGACGCGCACTGCCTCGTACTTCAACAAAACTCCAAAATAAAGGACGATGATGACCGCGATGAATGTTTCCAGGATGAGGATGAACTTGCCTTGCGTAATCAGGTAGGTTTTGCAGGTCTCGTAGATCAGTTCTGAAATCTCGCGCATCGCGCGATGGACGGGCAGGTTCTTCAGATTCACGTACATCGCCAGTCCAAAGAGTAGACCCAAGACGCAGAACCCAATCCCGATCAGCAGCAGATTGTGCCCATTCATTCCCAGGAAGGAAACCTGCGACAGGTCGGGCAACCTTAGGTTGGCCTCGCCACCCGCCTCAGGTTGGGCCATGCAGCCTGCAGCACTGAGAGCCACCAGGCCGAACACTGCTATGGAAGTTATCGCGAAACGGCGCACCTCGGACGCTATACATCCAAGCCATGCGGGCATAGAAATCCTCCACTCACGAACGCTTATCAGGGATAACCACGTGTTTAGGCACTTCCTTCCAGCACGAGCTTGCCCCAGACAACTACATGCGGCGCTGGGGGAGGGCCCGCCGGAATCCGAACACGCTTCCACTTCCAGACAGGATTGAGCTTGGCCGCGTCGGAGCAGCTGTTGCCGGTTGCGCACATGAAGGAAGTTCTTGTCCGCAGCCCAGAACAGGCAGTAAAGCACCCTTTTATAACACGCTGGAAAGAAGGGGGTCAATTCGTGGCGCCGAGAACTGTCCACTGGTCACTGGCCGCGGGGCACTGTTATGATATTTTTGCAAGCGCGCATCACCACACTCCTCAGTAGCTCAATGGCAGAGCATCCGGCTGTTAACCGGAGGGTTGTAGGTTCGAGTCCTACCTGAGGAGCCAATTCTTTTGTGCGGCTTGCCGCAAATCCGCAAAAAGAGCTCGGGTCAAATAAGGTTCAAGAAAGTTTACTGACGGGTTGCGGGGGTGTGTTTCCAAGCCTCTTCGCGACGGGCAGCCTCTTCCGGATCGAGCTGCGCCTCGGCCTGCTGCTTCACGAATTCCACCAGACGCTCTCCAAGAGCTACGTCCCCCTCCCCGGAGGCACCGAGATTGGGTACTCGGCCACTGGCATTACGGGATGGCGTCACCCGGATTGGCTGGGAAGCATCCGATTTGTGTCTACGCCGGCACGAGGCATGTCTTTCGACACCGCCTATGCTCGCTTCGGGGAGATTTACGCAAACACCAGCAGCGCGCCAGGAGAGTTTACCGGCGCAGTTGTGAGCACTCACACGCCACTTTACGATTTCCTCTTCCGCGAGCAGAACTATAACCAGGGGCGTTGGCTCACACCCGATCCGGCGGGAATGGCCGCGGTGGACGCGACCAATCCGCAGAGCTGGAAGCGATACTCCTATGTTATGAATGATCCTTTAGCATTGGTGGATCCGCTCGGGCTCAGATGGAACTTAGTTTGTCGGGACGTGGGTGACGGAGGAACACAGTGTGTTGAAGTGTGGGAACCAGACCCACCAGTGACCTCGGACCGGCCCGATCGGGGTGGTGATCCGGGTGGGACGGGAGGTGGGCATGGTTCAAAGGAGGCCGCAAACAACTGTATGATGCCATCCAAAGTTCAAAGTGCTGTGATCCCAGTCGCGGCGACGGCCGCTAAGTTTTGGAAGAAAACTGTCTTGTGGGGCCTTGGAGGATCCGGTGGGGCTGGGTTCGGCAAGGGGTTTGGAATGTACGGAAGCGTGTCCGTACAGATAGCTGTCAGCCCAAATGGGAATGCGGCCTACGTAATTACATTTGCTGCCCCAGCGAGTGTCACTGGTGCCGGGACCTACATGTGGCTCACGCCATCAACCAAAGGTGGCGGAATCGTAGGAGGGGCGCAGTTCGGTTTCTCGAATGCAACCGATCCCTCACAATTGAAAGGGCCAGGAATAGATGCTTCCGGTAGTCTTGCCGCAGGTTTGGGAATCGGCGCCGACCTTTCCGTTTCACTAGGGGGCAACTTTCCGTCTACGTTCAACGTCACGCTTGGTTTTGGTGCCGGAGGTCACGGGTCGGCAGGAGCCAAAACCAACACAGTCGTCCTGCCAATTTGTCACAATTGACGGTACCGTGAGGGAATCTATGAGGTTGTCTGCATCACCATTCGTTGTGCAAGTGTGGATGCCAATAATGTTCATTCTTGGGGTCTACTTGTTCTTCCACGGCATGCCCCCTGAACACTGGCTGATAGGCTTGCCACTGTTGTTGATCCCAGTTTTCATGTGTACGCTTGCAGAAGTCCAGGATCAGGGTCATCGCATACAGGTCAAAAGACTGTGGCACTCAATCGATCTAGCCAAGGAAGACGTCGCAGCCATTTCTCAGTCTTTCGTAGAGGGAATTGGCGTGCTACGGCTTCGCCGATTCGTGCCTCCCTGGGGCCGGGTATACTTTGTTACCGATTGGTCGAAATTGGGAGTCGCAAGCCCAGGGAGTGAAACAGACGGTACCGACAGCAAGTCTTCACGCTACTCTTTTGCTCTTGGGATGCTTGAGTCGCTTGTTGTTGCCATTTCCGGCTTTGTTGCAGCGCGAGCCATCACAGCCAGTGTTCACGATTTCAGACTTCAAACATCTGCCTTGCGGATTGGTGCCGTCACTCTCGCCGTTGCACTATGCGTGTTGTTCGCTGTGGCGAGAGCAAGAAGACCAAGTTTTGCGAATGTTGTCCTGTTTGTGGCTACTTTCATAGGTGGGGTCGCTCTCAGGTGATTTCAACCGATTCGTCACGACCCTTTCATAGCCGCAACAACGGGAAGTCAATTCGCAGAGACGCCGATGCGCGTGCTTCACATGAATAATTACTACCTAGGGTGGGTACCTGCTAGGTAGTACCCACGCTGTGGGCAGTAGGGTTAATTTTCGAAGATGTATGGCCTGATCACCGCGTCGGCAGCGTTCCAGTTCTCCACGCAGCCTACTCCCCGCTTGGAGGATTGTTCTCGCCCGGGACCCAAAGTCCCAAGAGCCAGCCGTGCGGAGATCGCGAGACTAGCCAATGGCCCTCTGTATAGCGGTATTCGGGAAGGAGAACTAGGAGCGAATTTACGGCAACTGCGATAGTTTTTCTCATCGCCCTTACTTGCGGTCCTAGTGGGTACGGTTCTGCATTTCTGGGTTTTGATTCGCCTTGACAGGAAGGAATACCTGTAGAGTATTTTGGTCCGTGGGGATGGTTCGCCACCTACGCACAGTATGGGCGGCTCGCTCGCGTGCACTCGTGGCGGACGTGGCCGCTGTATGCTGTTTATTCTTCGTACGTCGGCTTGTTAGTAGCGGGGCTCATATTGGCGCTTAGTCCGTGCCTTTTAGACACCGTACTTGAGGTGGCGCGATGAGGTCCGCACACATTCCAGCCGATATTTTGCTTTGGGCCTTTTCCTTGGGATAGTCACGGCTCTGTTCTTCACCGTACGAATACGACGTAAGCTTCGTGAGCAGGAGAACTTTCCCAACTTGAAGATTGTTGATTCTCCGGGGTGAGTACGTGCGCAATGACTTCTATGGAGCTTTAGTGGGCTGGATTGGCTCCTCAATTGTCCTAGCTATGTTCATCTTGAGGCGGAAGTGAAGTACTCTGCGGGTAATAGTTAAGTTTTCCACAATTCCCATGGCAGTTTCTAACGGTACCTCTATCTCTCTGACCGCTGCTGCCGTCAGCCAGGCCCCCGATGTTGGCTGGATTGCAAACTTCATTTAGAGCATCCCCGATGACGTGCTGCGCGATTTCTATCGCCATAATGTCTTCCATCTCTGGAGTAGCGATGAAGTTCCTGCGATGGTTCAAGCCCTTGGGAAGCGAGTCCACCGCGGCGTCCTAAGCACAACCCGCCTGAAGAGAGAAATCGTGGCGAATACAAATTGTTACTGTCCGTCAACTGCAGCCTAAACCCACCAAAGTAAGCCAAAAAGAAAGTACCGATTCCAAGCTTTTTGTCGTGCTTGATAGGCCTGGGTTGCATGGTATGTGGTTGGATTTCCCCCTGTTAACCGGAGGGTTGTAGGTTCGAGTCCGACCTGAGGAGCCAATTCTTCTCTAGACTTAGTTCAATCTCTCGCTCTGCAAGCCATCCGTCCTCCAGCATCTTGTTGATTTCAGGTTTGACCGCAGGTTCGAGTCCGACCTGAGGAGCCAAATTTTTTTCAGGGAACCCATGAGCCGCACTTCTTCTGGTGCAACATTGAAACCCGCCTCCTGAGCCTGTCTTCACGGATCATGGCAGATAAAAAAGTTTATAAAAAAGGTACAAATCAGCTCTCGTCTGTTATTATCCGGTAAACCCCCAGCTGACGAGGTATCCCCTAGATGATGAAATCCCCTGGTGCTTTGGGATTTTTATGCCTTGCCGTTTCGCTTGCAACCGCAACTGTGCCCACCGTGAATGTCCGCAATTATGGCGCACTTGGCAATGGTGTGGCCGACGATACGGTGGCCATCAAGCGCGCGATAGCTGCCATCCCGGCAAGCGGCGCCACCCTCTATTTTCCCTGTGGCACTTACCGCATCACCTCAAGCCTCTCTCCTATCAGGATTAGCGGCGTCAGTGTGATCGGGCCGACCACAAACTGTGTGACCCTGAAGGCCACGGGAACAGCGAGCCTGACGATGCTGGAGTTGGAGGGAGCAGGACTAAACGAGTCCCAGCTCCTAACCAGCAATACCACCGCAAATACCTTCACGGTCGCCGGCGGCGGGCTGGCGAAGCTTGGGATTCATACCGGTAGTTATGTTCTGGTCTCCGATGCTGCCACCCACAGCCACGGTCCTGGCTCGCCCTTGATTGCTAATCAGCAAATGGTAAAGGTAATCAGCATTAACGGCGACACCGCAACCATTGAGAATGGCTTCTCAACTCCCTACACGGTGGCCGCGAAAAGCTACATCCAGAAGATTGGGAGTCCTGTAGTAGGCGCCCTCATTTCGAATCTGGTCTTCGATGCGACTGCCAACACGGGAGCCGCGACTTTAGGCATCAATCTTGCTCTTGCCGCGGCATCGGTGATCCAAAATGTCACGGTAAAGAACATCCTGGGAGGGGGAATCATTTTGGACTGGGGCTACAACAACCATCTTCACGACGTAAGCTGTGTGAGATGCGGAGATGGAGGTGTGGGTACCCAATCCGTGATGATTCGACGACAGAGCAAGGCAGCCGTGCAGAACCTCACCATCACCAATACCGCGACTCAGTCGGTTTTCGGATTTGCTTTGCACGAAACCCATTTCAGCACGGTGAGTAACGTCGTGGTAGACGCCGGGGGATCTGACGGCAGACCGTTCAAATTGCAGCGCTCCAGCCACAACACCCTGTCCGACGTCACGGCGAAAAATGGCGGGGGAGGGCATAATGGCATCAGCGTTACCGATTACTCCACCTACAACACGTTTAATAACTGTGTGGCGCTAAACAACACGGGTAACGGAATCCTTACTTTTGGCGACCGAAATTCTCACAACACATTTAATAACTGCATCGCAAAGTACAACACTCAGGCCCAAATTGGCCAGATGGCAGCTTGGAACGGGACGTACACCGACTACTACAACAAGATCATCGGTGGAACCTTCTGCTGTGCCCGGGCAATCCATTCACGAGTGGTTGGTATTTTTTCTAATTACACAACTCTCAGCGGCGCTACCATCAGCGACGACTTGCACCTTTCGCGGAATGGGCTAACAGTGGCAGCATCTGGAGTTACAGTGCACAACAATCGTTTCAGTGGGAACCCTCTCGGGCACGATATTTATGTCACCAGTGGCTTGAGTTCGTCCTCATATTCCGGCAATGTGACGCCCGATGGCACGACTCCCGTCGGCACACCGTAGGGGCTCCTGCCTGGTCCGCAAGCGCGACGTGTGATTCGATAGTATGATGGATGCAGGTGATATTGATGATTGCTGGAACCACTACCAAGCCCTGCCCTCGTTGTCATGGAAGACGCACAGACGGTAACGGACATCTTTGCAAAGCCTGTCACGGAGCAGGCGAACTCCCCAGGCTGGAGGTCGCAAGACCGCAGTTGGTCCAGCCTACGGTGCGACCGACGAAAATCTCGAAGGGCGTCCTCTTTGATTCGCCACCTGTCTAAGGGGTGATTCAGCCATAAATTCCTGCTTATAATTTCGGGCCGGTTGGGCTTGTCATGGCCGAGTACGGGGGAAGATCCCAGCCGCCGCATAACTCGCGCCCCTATTGGCGCAACAGAAGTTTGCTCAGCACCGCCTGTTGCTTTGCGACTAGCAATTCGACGCCCCGGCGGGCGAGGTCCATCATTTGCCGGAGTTGCGTCTCATCAAAAGGGTGCTGCTCGGCGGTGCCCTGAATTTCCACAATTCTCTTGGCACCGGTGAGGACCAGGTTCATGTCCACCTCGGCGCGTGAATCTTCTTCATAGTTCAGGTCGAGCAGCGCCACTCCATCCACGATGCCTACGCTGGTGGCGGCGACAAAGTCGCGGATGGGCGCCGAAGTGAGGGTGCCGGCTTCGATTAGCTTCTCCAGTGCTAAGCCCATAGCCACAAATGCTCCGGTAATGGAGGCGGTTCGCGTGCCTCCGTCCGCCTGAATCACGTCACAATCAATGAAGATGGTGCGCTCACCCAGGCGTGCGAGGTCGCTGACCGCACGCAGGGAGCGCCCGATCAGGCGCTGAATCTCCTGCGATCGCCCACTCTGGCGCCCACGAGCAGCTTCTCGCGGAGTGCGAGTGAGTGTCGAACGCGGGAGCATCCCGTATTCGCTGGTGATCCAACCCTTGCCGCTGTTACGCAGAAACGTGGGTACTCCTTCTTCTACGGACGCGGTGCAGATCACCCGCGTGTTGCCCACCTCAATCAACGCCGACCCTTCGGCAGTGGGAATGAAGTCGGGCACGATGCTTACCGGACGCATCTGATCGGGGGCGCGATTGTCGCTGCGATAGAACATGTCGCTGATTCTACGGTAGAAGTTGAGGCGCGAGCGAATAGGCCTGTCTTTCAGTGACAACCGATGGCGTTGCTTTCAGCCGCTCTGTGCCGTCCCCGACTTTTCTCTGAAATGTTCCAATATTGCTTCCGCCTGACTGCGTGTCACCACGGCCGACAACGCAGCCGCGTCGGCTTCTCTTACTGCTTGCAAGCTCCCGAAGTGCTGCAGCAGCCGCCGCGTGGTGCTCTCGCCAACGCCGGGGATCTCTCGCAGTTCGGTCGAGCGGTCGCGCATCTGGCGGCGCTTGCGATGAAAAGTAACGGCAAAGCGGTGCGCCTCGTCACGGATCTGCTGGATCAGGTGCAGCACGGGGGAGTGCCGGTCGAGGATCACGGGCTCGCTCTCCTGTCCGAACACGTAGATGATCTCTTCCCGCTTGGCAATCGCGGCCAGCGGCTGGTTGATGATCTGCAACGACTCCAGCGCTTCGGCGGCGGCGTGCAGCTGGCCCAGGCCGCCATCAATCAGCACCAGATCCGGCATTTTTTTCTTTTCGGATTGCATGCGCTGGTAGCGGCGGGTCACCACCTCCCGCATCGAGGCAAAGTCATCCACGCCTTCGACGGAGCGAATAATAAATTTGCGGTAGTCCGACTTCTTCATTTTCCCTTCTTCCCAGACCACCATTGAAGCAACTGTTTCCGCTCCCTGAATGTGCGAAATGTCGAAGCACTCTACCCTCCGCGGGCGCTCGGGCAGGCCAAGGGCTTCCTGGAGCGCATCCTGAATGGCGCGTGCGGCCGGCTTCATTACCCGGAACCGCTGATCAAAGGACTGTTTGGCATTGTTGCCGGCCAGATCAATGAGCGACCGTTTCTCGCCCCGCTGCGGAACCACAATCTGGACACGCGCGCGACTGCCTTGCGCCGTCACCTTCTCGCTGAGCAGGTCCTCCAGGGTGGAGTGATCTTCGAAATCAACCGGCACGAAGATGGTTCGCGGCACATATTGCGCGTCAATGTAAAGCTGCTTCAACAGGGCGGAGAAGAATTCACCTGGGTTGAATGCCTCGTGCGTTGGGACGTTGCCGTTTTCCGCTTCTCCAGCTACAGGCGCTGGCGCCACCTGGTCCCAGAAGAATTCGCGGCGATCGAGCACGCGTCCCCCGCGCATGTGGAAGAGGTTGATGGCCAGCATTTCGTTCTCATAGTGGTATCCAAAAACGTCAGCGTCATCGCCTTCGACCGATGCAATGCGCTGCTTCTCCTGGAGTTGCTGCACCGTAGACACCAGGTCACGATACTTTGCAGCCTGCTCGTAGCGCTCCTCGGCAGCCGCCGTGTCCATCCGCGCGCGGAGAGAGCGGACAAGATCAGTGGGCCGTCCTTCCAGAAACGTCTTCACATCCTGAACGGCTTCAAGGTAGGCCTCAGGAGCGGCCAGGCCCTGGACACAGGGCCCCAGACAGCGGTGAATGTAAAACTGCAGGCACGCCCGCGGATGGTAACGGTTCAAATCCACATTGCAGGAGGGAACCAGGAAGTGACGGTGGATCAGGTCCACAATGCGGTACGCCAAATTGGCAGGGAAGTAGGGCCCGTAATAGGCGCTGCCGTCTTTGCGCAAGCGCCGCGTGACATAGACCCTAGGGTAGCGCTCGCCCAGGGTCAGCTTGATATAGGGATAGGTCTTGTCATCGCGCAGCAGGATGTTGAAGCGCGGCTTTTTCTGCTTGATAAGGTTGTTCTCAAGCGCAAGAGCCTCTTTATTGTTGTCAACGATGATGTAGTCAACGTCGGTGGCCTCTCGGACCAGGGAGCCGGTTTTGGCGTCCTCGGGCCGGCTTTCGAAAAAATAGGAGCGCACCCGTGAGCGCAGGTTTTTGGCCTTGCCTACGTAAATGACCTCCCCTTCGGCGTTCTTGTAGAGATACACCCCTGGGCTGGTGGGAAGGGTACGGATTTTGGCTTGCAGATCCATGTTGCTCAGGGTCTAAGCCGCGTCAGGCGGGCTTCAATCTACCAGACGCTGGGCTCTGTAAAAATTTTACGCCCTGTGCTGGCTTTGCTCACCAGAACGAAGTTCCGGCCTGGTGCAGGTTCTTTCACATGCTGTAAGTGATTGAGGTTCTTGTTATTAGATGATGGTTGCGAGTTGCTGGATTGGCAGGGCACGTGCTCAAATGGTAAGGCTGCTGCGGGCCATCGTGCACCGCGCATAGAAGGAGCCCTCCTCATGAATCGGATTTTCCTCGGATTTTTGGCCTCCAGCCTGCTGTTTAGCGCAGGCTGTGCCACCAAGAAATACACTCGCAATGAAGTTACACCCATCGTTAATAAGGTAAATGAGCTCGACGACCTGACGGCCAAGAACACCCACGACATTAAGGATGTGGACACCAGGACCCAGCAGGGCATCCAGCAGGTCCAGTCGAAGACCGCCGAGGTCGAGACCAAGACTCAGGCCGCCGCCTCGCAGGCACAGCAGGCGCAACAGCTGGCTGACCAGGCAACCAATCGCGTGACCAGCCTCACCAACACGGTCGCCAATCTGGATAATTACCGCGTGGTTGTGGATACCTCGGTCCACTTCGGCTTCAACAAAGACAACTTGACCAGCAAGGCCAAGAAGGCTTTGGATGAGCTCGCGGTTGAGATCCCCAATACCAAGGGCTACATCATCACGGTTGAAGGCGGCGCGGACTCCGTCGGTAGCAAGGATTACAACTACGACCTGAGCCAGCGCCGGGCCGATGCTGTTATCCAGTACCTCGCGGTCAAGCACAGCGTGCCAGCCCACAAGATTTACTTGATTGGCTTGGGCAAGGACAAGCCGGTAGCGTCCAACAGCGACGCCTCGGGACGAGCCAAGAATCGCCGGGTTGATATCCGGCTGATGACCAACACCGCCGAAGGCAAGACGCCCGCAAGCTCCAGCTCGCCGAGCCCGAGCGCCTCGCTGCGGTAATAAGCTTCCCTCCTCCCCGGAGGACTTCGCCAACCAGGCCATCCGTAATGGGTGGCCTGTTTTTTTCATGCAAGCGAAACACTCACCCCCATCCCTTCTGTGGTTTCATTTGGGTTTCCGGACTAAAATATTCCCATGGTGCCCCGGTTGTTTCTCTTTGTGTTCCTGGTGTTGGGTCTTGGTTTTCCGGCGATTGCGCAAAATAACGATCACCAGCAGGCCCCCGATCAATCGAGGCCAACTCAGTCAACCGACCCGTCCGATAAATCAACCGGCCAACCCGCCGAACAGGACTCCCCACAAGCAGATTCCCCCGCCCAGAGTGCTGAGGACCAAGCTCCCACCAATCGCGACGCCAATGCGCCCGGGGCCAACCAACCACTACCCCGCTCCGCAGGGTCGGAGCGCAGCAATGATGAAAGCTCCAGTCGGGACACCCTCATTGACCTGAGCCCTCCCTCGGACGACGCCAAGAACCACCCCAACAGCGGAACCGAGGACACCGACACCGGCGACGTGCAGGAATTCCGCCCCTTTGATCCCCATCGCGCCATGAAGGACATTGAGGTGGGCGACTTCTATTTCAAGCGGAAGAATTATCGTGCCGCCATCGGCCGCTATCGTGAGGCGCTTGAGTACAAGCCCAACGATGCTATCGCTACCTACGACTTAGCGCTGGCCCTAGAGAAAGTAAATGCGTTGGATGAAGCACGCGCGAACTACGCGGCTTACTTGAAGATCCTTCCTCACGGCCCTTCCTCCGAGGAGGCGCGGGCGGCATTGCAGCGCATCGACCCGAAAGATACGGCGGCTGTGAAGAAGTAGCGATGTCTATTTTTCTACGCGCATAAACTCGCTACTGGTGGCGTCCACTGCCACCTTCAGCTTGGCATTATCGAAATTGTCTCCATAGATCACGTGCCAGACCAGTTCGTTGGCACTGGCCCTCCAATTAAGCATATAGAACACCGGTTGGTCGGGGTTTGCCTTGGTCAACTTCTCGCCGCCATGCTTCTGCGCGACCTCATATGCTTTATCAGAGTCCACCTTCAGAAATGCCATGTCGAAAACTTGGGTACTGGTATTGTTCGGGTTGTAAGTATCTTCTGTGCCCGGAGTGACGCCGGGCGAAGGAGCGTCCTCGGCTCGCAGTCCCGACCAGACGAATGACTTCACCGCCCCACGTGAAGCGGACGCGAAGGACCCGCGCCAAACGCCGGACTTGCCGTCTTTACCCGTAGATTCTTTGGTGACCAGGGACTGTAATTGGTAAGGCCTGGCATCCGACGCCCAGCCGCGCGCAGAGATGTAAAGCTTCTGAAAGGCGGTGCGACCAGTTATTTGCTCCTGCTTGGGCGCTTCCGCCGGCTTTTTTTGCTGCTCTGCTGGCTGCTTGGGTTGTGACGAGCAGCCTACCAATGTCCCCAGCACCAACAGGTACACGAAAAGCTTCGTCATAGTAGTCGTCCTCGCTAAAATTGTAAGTCGCCAGGAGAAACCTCATTCTAAACGAACGTAGTAAATTGACTACGGATTTCTGAACGGTCGGATTGGCTCAGCTATGTGGCAAGTGGATTCCTGTCTTGACAAAACGCGGCGAGCAATTGACCAAGCCGTCGACGGCTTGAGCCTTGCGGAGCTAACGGCGCACGCCGAAGGAAAGTGGAGTCCGGCTCAAATCCTGGAGCACTTGTCCCTGACCTACAGCAGTACGGTAAAAGGATTGGGACGGTGCTTGGCTGCGGACAAACCCTTGGCTACCAAGCCCACCTTGTACCAACGCGCCGCCATTGCCTTGGTGGTCGTCTGCGGCCACATGCCGGAAGGACGACAAGCGCCTTCGTTCACCCGTCCAAAAGGACTTTCCGCCGAAGATGTGGTTAGGGTCATTCAAGAAAATCTAAGCAAGATGGAAGAAATCATTGGTCGGTGCGAAGCGCGCTTTGGAAAGCGCGTCAAGATCGCCGACCACCCCGTGTTGGGGCCGCTTACCCTCCCCGAGTGGCGGAAGTTCCATTGGGTGCATACCCGGCACCACTTGAGGCAGATCGCCAGAATGCGATCTGCACTCCTGCACACACATCTACTTAAATAGGTCGGGGTCCTACTCAGAAACCGAGTTGGGCATTCCAGCCTTGCGGGCTTCGTCCTTCAGATCAGAAAGCTTTTGCTTGGCGTCGTCCACCTGCTTTTGCTTGCTCTCAATCTTATCCTTGTAGTCACTGTCCATCTTGTCCCAGTCAGCCTGACTGCGCAGCCGGTTGCCGGCGTCGGCGTAGAAGGCCGCTGCGCGCAGCCGGTACTCGCGTTGGATAACGTCTAGCTCACGCTCCAGCAACGAAATAGAATCTTTCTGGGCGGCGAGCCGCTTTTTCCAGCCGTCCATCTCATCCTGAAACTTGGTGGCGTCGCTTTTGTCCTCATCGGTTTTCTTGTCCGCGGCCTTCGCGTCTTTGTTCTGGTCGTTATTAGCAGCCTGATCGCTCCCGCTGTTATCAGAGGCTGACTCTGCACGGTCGCTCTCGGGCGCCGGTTGACCTACCACAGAAATGGTCTCCTGCGGAGGCAGAGTGTCATTGGTTACGACCTTGGCGTGGGCCTTCTTTTCCTTTCGGGTTTCCCGCGCAGCCTCAGCGACGGATTGCGCGCCCGCAAAGGTGGCCGAAATGCCGACCAGCATTGCGGCTCCCAGTAAGAGACAGCACGCCATTCTCCCGGACATCCGATTGCATGTTGATTTCATAGAATCCCCTTTTTCGGCAGCACCTGCGGGCGCCACCCAGCGTACTGTGTTTTAGGCCAGCAGGGGGAGTGCTGGCGCGTGTTCTACATAAGTTGCAACGCCGTAACAACCAGGAACGGCGGGAGAGCTACTTATAAAAAACTTTCCCAATACCAGCGCAGAATGGAGTTCCCGAAGAAGAAAGCAAGAATTGCCACGCTTCCCAGAAATACTCCAAAAGGCATTTCGTAACGACGATAAACGATCTTGGCGGACTGCCAGGCCCGCTTCCTCGCCGAGGCGGCATCCTCATGATTGCGGAGCATGCGGCGGCGAGTACGCTTGATCCAGACCGCGAGCATGGTTCCCACCCCGAAGCAAGCACCTACAATTGAGGCCGCGAAGAGGGTGAACACCGTAAGCTTCAGCCCGAGAAATGCGCCGACCATGGCCATGAGCTTCACATCCCCAAATCCCATTCCCTCAGCGCCACGCAGGCCCAAATAAATTTTGCCGGCGCCGTAAATGAAGGAAGCCCCAACAATGGCGCCCAGCAACGCATCCGCGAAAGACAGCAAGTGCGCTGAAATATCCGAGCTGACGGGCATCGATATCAGGCCCGGAATCACCCGGGCAGCCAGGTCGTTGATTGGAACAAACAAGCTGAAAACCAGTCCCAGTACCAGCCCCGGCAATGTCATCCTGTCGGGTAGAAGCTTGGTTTCAGCGTCGGTGAAAATAAGGCCAAGTAGCAGGAAGCCGAAGACACAGTACTTCACCGTGGCCACGGTTAATCCGAAACGCGCATAGCAAGCCACGAACAGAGATGCAGTCAAGACTTCCACCGCGATGTAGCGCCCGGAGATCGCCGCTTTGCAATGGCGGCAGCGTCCACGCAGCACCAGCCAACTCAGGACTGGGACGTTGTCATAAAACCGAATCGGGGTGTTGCACTTCGGGCAGGCGGAGCCCGGGTGCACCACCGACAAATGCCGAGGCAGACGGTGAATGCACACGTTTAGAAAGCTGCCAAAGAGCAGCCCGAAGACGAAAATCGTGATGGCTACGAGCGGATCCACGAGTCTGTGCTAACGCCTTCTTTCCTCAGGGTTTGCTGTCAATTATACGGCCCCGCACGGGCCCTTCTGAAGGTGACTAAAGGCACTTGTACGGGCGGGCACGTAAAGGGGCAGTAAAAAACCGGTCGCCACGTGAATCCAGCGGCGACCGGCAACTCCAAAGGAGGCACGCGGCTATTTGTTAATGTCTTCCTTGGCCTGGAGTCGCTCCACCAGACGCTCCATGAAGGGCTTGGCACCCTCCGGTGCTGCCGCTGCCGAAAGCTTCATTTCCTTCACCGCATTGTCAAAGTCGCCTTTGGCGGTATGCATGCGAGCTATTTCGGAGTGCACCAACCAGTGGTTAGGGTTTTTCTTGACGTTCATCCTGAAAACCTCGAATGCCTGCGCTTGCTGGCCCTGGGTCTGGAGCTGGCGCCCGTAGGCATGGAGCTGCTGGGCATTGGCCATGGCGATTGCTTTGTTTCGGCTTACAGTGGCCGCGTCTTTTTGGCCGAGCGCATCCTCGATCCGAGATTTGGTCAGCAGATTGTCGTAACGCTCTTCAATTTGCAGTGACTTGTCCTCATATTTCAGCGCCTCCTGGAGGTCGCCCTTGTTCTCAAGCAGGTAAGTTGCAGCATCGTCCCATGCATCCCAGGTGTAGCCGGGCCAGCCTCGCAGTTGAGCGGGCAAACTCTTGCTAGTGATCTCGTTCACATTCACGCCGACCTTGAAGGGTACCGCCACCTTTTCCCAGCGTAACGTGACTAGTGCAGATTCGGGTTTTACTTCGTCGAAGTCATAGGTGAGGGCTTCATGGAAATCACTGGGTTGGGACTTCACTTTTACTCGCAGCGCGTCTTCCGCTTCGTTGTAACTGAAACTGCCCCACGCGGTGGCGGTCTTTGAAAAGATGACCGTCCACTCGTTTTCGCCGGGAATCATGTGCAGACCGTAAATGCCTTTGGGGAGCGATTGCCCCTCAATGCTTACCGGATCGGTGAACTCAATGGTGGTGTTCTCGTTGGCCCCCGCCCGCCAGACTTTCCCGTAGGGCACGACTTTGCCCCACAACTGGCGATTGTTCACCAGCGGACGATGGTAAGTGACGGTGACGTCCGTGATCCCAATTCGCTGCGTTACCACAGCACGTTGGCTGATGAGCGGGACTTTTAACAGTGACGACTGGCCGCCATTCTGAAATTGAGCCTGGGAACTTGGCGCAGTCAAAAGCAGAGCCTCGACCATCAACACGAGTGGCAGAATCCTCTTCATCATCATAGTTGCCTCCCTTTAGCGTTTCAGACGAAACACAGACAGTACAAACGTTCCTTAGACGAGAATCCTATCGGCTGGACATTCCGGGAGCATCGGAAGGTGTCGGATGACTGGTTTTCAGGGACGAATCCCGGCTAGGGGTTTGTGAACCGCTGCAGCATGCCGTCCAGAGCTTGCGCGCCGGGATCGTCCGCGGGCAGATTTCCCGACCATTTCACATGTTTGCGATTTACCAGTCGAGTGGTCGCGGGGAGAGAATGCCACCCTTCCCTCGTTTCTTCTTGTAAGGCGACGGAAAATCGTTCAGACGGCTTGTGCCTGCACTGCTTCCACTCAAGCAACGCGGCTTCCAGACCCTCAAGCAGCGCTTCCGACGGCAACAAACAAAAAATCCAGTCATGCTGCGCCATGGCTGCATAGCTATCAGCTGTCGGAGAGGAAACGGCCTGCTCTACTTTCGCGCCATGCTGGCGTGCTAACTCCACCGTTCGGTCGCGCGACCCGTGGTCAATGACCAGCACCTCATCACACGGGCGAAGTGAATCCAAAGCGCGGCCGATGCGCACCGCGTCATTGCGGGTGTGAAGCAGGGCAGTGATCTTCTGCAAGGATCCCTTCGGCATACGGCGGACATCGTAGCATCCCGAAAACGGAGCCCGAGGACCAGACTTATTTAAGTTGAGGATCCTACTGCAGCAGCTGCCGTAAGGGGACGCTTTTGTGTCCTGGGAAGTTCGATGGTGATCGCGGCCCCGGTGGGCTGAAGGTTTTGAACAGAAATTTCGCCACCGTGCTCTTTTATCAGGCCATAACAGATGCTCAGTCCCAGACCGCTGCCTTTGCCGACAGGCTTCGTCGTGTAAAAAGGATCGAAAGCACGGTTCGGGTCGGAGAAGCCAGCCCCGCTATCCGCAAAACGAACGACGACCTTTTCGCTCCGTGGAAACATCTCTACGGTGATGCGTTGTGCATCACACCCGGCAAGCGCATCTACCGCATTGCTCAGCAGGTTCACGAACACCTGCTTCATTTGGTCTTCGTCTCCCACCACTTTCGGCAACGTGGGATCAACCTTAATTTGCAGGTTGATGTTCTGGCTGCGCAGCCGGTACTCGTACAGGCCCACCGCGTCTCTCAGCAGAAGTTCGAGATCAATCGGTGCGTACTCTACCGTTTTCCGGCGCGCGAAGCGAAGTAAGTTATCAATGATGCGCTGCATGCGGCGGCTTTCGCGGCTGATCTTCTCGATTTTGGAGCGGGCATCCTTATGCAGCGATGCCTCGTCCAGCAAAAGTTCCGCGAATCCCGAGATTGAGGTCAAGGGATTGTTCAGTTCGTGAGCCACACCCGAGACCAGCTTTCCGATGGCTGCCAATTTTTCCGACCGGACCAGCTGCCGCTGCAACGTCTTGTTCTCAAGTGAGACTGCCAGATCAGCCGCGAGCAATTCAATTTTCGACAATTCCTCAGCCGTCACTCGCGACACATCACGGGGATCATCTAGAAAAATCGAGCCCACATATCTTCCGGAAGGCGAGCGCAGCGGTACGAACACCTTATCTCCGGTCTTCCAATAAGGATTGGGTGCGTAGTCGTGACCTCCTCCCACCGGTCCGTACTTTGCCACTTGCTCATAGGTAAGGTGGAAAGAATTTGCGCCGATCGGCCGTCCCGCTCCCACCAGTTCGGCGGTCTCAATGGTGGTCCAATTCGGGGCCTTCTGCTCTAGTTCATGTCCGTGCTTTGGTAATAGTCCTCCGTACCCTGCCACATGCAAATGTCCGTCATCGTCCGCCAACATGATCGCGACCCGTCGAAAGTTGCCGTAACGGGTGATAACCTCGGCGCTTTCCTGGCACATCTGCCCGGGATCGGCACCCATCAACAGTCGCGACGTGATCTGGGCAAGGTTCTGCACTTGCTGGTTTGCTTCGTGCTCGCGCTGATTCACCTCCTCAAGGGAGAGCGACTTGTCCTCCAGCAGCGTCAGGATCATTCCAAATGCCACGAAAAACTTGGGCACATTCCACATTTCAGGATTGATGGCTACTTTAGGCAACAGGTAGTCGGTGAGCGCACCCAGGGGAAACACAGCTCCCCAGGTGATGAACCCTACCATTGTGCTCACAACCCCCGGCGACGAACGCCGATACAGACGGTAAAAGCCGATCGCGGGTAGCCAGAAGACGATTGCCAGAATCGCGGTGTCGCTGTTGTCGTATAGATGGCGGAAAGCACCGTAGATTGCCCACATGCCAATTGCGTAACAGAACGCAACTAAGCTCCACTTCCAGCCTGCAATTGGCCAGTGAGAAAACGCAAACACCAACGGCCCACCGAAGAAGATCAGGGCGAAGCAGAGGATTTGTATCCAGCGCACCTCAATGGAAGGCGCGTACAGGCAGGCATGAATACAGATCGGCAAGCCCACCACGGCGAAGAAAATTTGTCGCCAGCGGCGGCTCTCCACCAGTACTTTGGTGGTTGAAGCGATCAGTACAGTGCCGGAGAGCTCCAAGCCAACCAGGTCGAGCGCATTGAACACCTGCCCGCGCCAGCCCGGGTAAAACTCGAATACCTGAGCGATAAAGTGGAGCAGGATCAGGCTCCACGAAATAGTCCAAAGTCGCACGCTGCCTGATTTGGCATGCCGTCGCAGTGAGAGAAATATGCCAAGCAACACGCATAAGACCAGAATCGTCGGAAGCCTGGCTAGAAGTGAGGCCATTGGTTTACTAACAGCTAAACGGCGGGGGAAGCACGCACAGAATGTTAGAGGAGCCGCTAGCCGCTAGCTAGAGGACTTTGGTAACAGATGCGTTCTGGAAAGAACAACTTGGCTTTCAACTACAGAGCCCAATTCTCCGCGTTCCAATAAAAAGACCCAGGACAAGCCTGGGTCCCTTCATGCAAGCTGGCTGGAGAAGTTATTGCACCTGCTGCCTATTGCCGTTCGGACCTTGCGACGTGGCATAGACGGAAAGCGGGTTCTGCAGTTGGAAGTTCAGCACGGTCTCAGAGGGTAGTACGATCTGCTGGCCCTTAGTCGCCGCCGAAACTCCGGTCCCCGCGCCTGCGCCTACAGCGGCGCCGATAGCAGCACCCTTGCCACCTCCTGCCAGAGCGCCGATGAGTGCGCCCAGGCCAGCGCCGGCCCCCACCTTCGTGGCCGTGGCCTTGCCCCGGGAACTACCAGCTCGGGAATATTGGTTGGTCTTCAGGTTGTAGGTCTTGCCATTCACCGAGAGTTGGCTAAGCTCCATGACAATGTCCGATTTGCCGGCGAATCGCCCGGCGCTCTTCACATCATCCAGAATTCCGGTTACCTCGTAGCCGGCTGGGATTACGACATTGCCGGATTCATCCGACAAAGGCGAATTCAGCGTAGCGCGGAAAGTCTGACCGCTCTGGCTCTTCTCCGAATCAATGGTGTCGATCAGTCGCACCGCGATACTGGTGCCTGCCGGAATCACCACTGGCTTCGGAGGTGGAGGCGGGGGAGGCGGGGCTTCAGCCGGTGTTGCCGCCGAGTTCACAGGCGTTGAATGGTTCGAGGCAGCTAAATTGTTGCTGGACGACGGTGGGGCGCTACGGTGGGTAGGCCGCCGAGCTTGCCGCCTCGGAGCCGGGGCCGGTGCTGCTTGTTCCTCAGCCGGCGCCTGCTCGGCGGGTGCCTCGGCCTGAGCCGAAGTCTGCACCTGCAAATTGTTCACTACGGTTTTAACGCCGCTCACCTGGGCCGCATCAGCCGCAGCCGTTGCGCGCTCTGCATCAGTATTGGTATAGCCGGAGAGGGTCACTATGCCGTTATTGGATTGAACTGTGATTTGGCGGCTCTGAACGCCAGGATCAGCCGAGATCTTGGCCTGCACGTTGCCGGCTAGTTGCGCGTCATTGGGGGTGCGCGAGCAGCCCACCGCCAGCCCAAGAATGGTCAGCAACACAACTGCGTGTATATAGAGCGATGTCTTCGCCTTCATAAATTACTCCTCTGAATATTTCGGGGCTCTGATCCAGTTTAGATGCAGAATAGCTGGTACTCCAGCAATAAATTAAATACCTGTAGTTCAGTTACTTACCCATATTGACGTTGCGCACGTACACAGGTCGCTGGGCAGCTGTATTTCGATTCCTCTCGTCCTGGAATAGGCTCGGAACTGCGTCTGAACGGGCTATGATGGCGTTGTGGATTCCAGGAATACAGATCTCTCAGTCTTCGTCCTCGCGGGAGGGAAGAGTTCCCGTATGGGTGGCGACAAGGCGCTTCTAGAGTTCGACCGGCGGCCCCTGTTGACCAGGATGCTCGAGCTGGGCAGCAAACTCAGCGACGACGTGCGCATCGTCGGCAGCAGGGAAAAGTTTTCAGGGTTTGGGCCAGTGATTGAAGATCTATATCCGGAGCATGGGCCGCTGGGCGGAATCCATGCTGCTCTCGGCCGGACCGATCGCGAGCTGAGCCTGGTGCTTGCCGTGGATTTGCCATTTCTGAAGGCGGAGTTTCTGGCGTGGTTGATTGGCCAGGCGCGACTCACCGGCAGCATGGTGACTGTTCCACGTGGCGGAGGTGGGTTGCAACCGCTGTGCGCAGTATATCGGCGGGATTTTCGGGCTTTGGCCGAGAATGCTCTTGCACAAGGCAAAAACAAGATTGACTCATTGTTCACCCAGGCACCCATACGGATTGTCGAGGATACCGAAATTCAGGGCTTGGGCTTTTCGCCCTCAATGTTCGACAATCTGAATACGCCTGCCGATTTAGAGGCCGCGCGAGGGCGTCTAGGAGGACTCAAACCACCTGTGGAATCCAACTCCCAGAGCAGTATTGTCGAGCCGCCGGAAACCTCACCTTCGACCGAATCTGCGCCGCAGAGTTCGGGCGGCGAAGCACCTCGCAAACCTTACATCGAATTCAAAAGCGTATCTAAATCGTTCGGCAGCAATTGCGTTCTGGATGATGTCAGCTTCGAAGTTTTGCCTGGAGAAACAGTCTGCATCTTGGGACGCAGCGGTGTGGGCAAATCGGTGTCGCTGCATCACATCATGGGATTTCTCAAACCTGACTCTGGCCGCGTAATCGTCGCTTATGAAGACATCACCGACTACGCCGAGCCGGAACTGCAACGCATCCGGAAGAAAGTCACCATGGTTTTCCAGAACGGAGCGCTCTTCGATTCACTGACCGTCGGCGAGAATGTGGCATTCCCCCTGCGGGAACGTGGCGACCTGAGCGAAGAGCAGATCTACCAAATCGTGGATGGTTTGCTCGAAATGGTCGGGGTAAAGCCGATGCGCGACTTGTTGCCGTCCGATCTTTCTACTGGCATGAAGCGCTCGGTGGCCATCGCCCGCGCACTCGCGGCAGAACCAGAATGCGTGCTCTACGACGAGCCCACTACCATGGTAGATCCACTGATGGCCCAGCTCTTGGGAGACTTGATTCAGAAGCTCAAATACCAGTTGAAGCTGACCAGCGTCGTGGTCACCCATGACATGCGCCTTGCCAAAAAACTGGCCGACCGAGTGGTATTTCTGCACGAGGCAAGAGTGTTATTTTTCGGCACCGTGAAAGATATGCAGCAGTCCGATGAACCCATCGTGCGCCAGTTCCTCACCTTGGATGAATTGCATCTGGACGGCGGACCGGCTGAGGTGCGAGCTGAACCTCCGGAGGGATGCTCGCAGGCTGAAGCTCGTTAGGTCGTCGGCCGCCCGGGCGAGCTACGCCTGTCTTCAGCGCTGGGGAGCGAGTCGAGAACTCTAGTCCCGTGGGGACGACTGAATCGTTGATATTTTTTCTGAGCGTTCTTCGATTTCGAGCGGCAATCGCCAGTTTTTCGCGGAGGCATGGCCGGCTTGCATCCATCCATAACGAGTCAGCAGCGATCCCGCAATACTCGACCAGGCCGCCGTGCGGCGCATCTGGCGTGAGCCACTAAGTGCGGCCACAATCCGCAATGCCAGCGGCGCGGGTCCGGAAAGCACGCCGCCCACACGGGTAATCCATCCGCTTGTACCCCGCTTCAAAGGCCGAAGTACGGGATCGCCCCGTCGCTCAATGTGGAAGCCCTCCCAAGTTTCAAACGCGGCCGCTCCGATTCCGAGCGCGTTGAGCGCTGCGTTGCGATGGCCCAGCAGCTCCAGGATCGAGACGGCGGAGTTCAATCCGGACATTCCAAAGTGTATTGGCAGCGTGCTGATGTTCTGATTCCAGACTGGAATTGCGGTCGCGCCGATCAACACGCCGGTGTAGTTGTGGAAGGGAAGACCGAGGGCGGCGGAGAATGTCTCCGAAACATTGGCCAGCACCCTGACGGGCGTGAAGTCGAATTTCTCGCCCAGCAATTCTGCAAACGCGGTTGCGCCTGAGAAAGTGCTGAATGCCGCCAGTACCCAGGCGCCGACCGACATGGGACTTTGCTTTTTGAACACCCTGAGCATGTTGAGGAATCGTTCCGGCCGGCCCAGGTCCGCGATCAGCAAGCCGGTGGACAACATGCCGCCGCCCGCTGCGATCAGGCGTGCGTGTCGCGTGAGTTCGCGATCACGCGCCACCCAGTTGGCGACGGCGCCGATCACCGCTGCCGACCCCGCAGCGCCGCCGACGAAAAAGTAAAGAGGAACCTCCCACTTCCACTGCGGCTGCTTCAGCATAGGAATGCCGTAGTAGCCGGTTTCGGGCGAGGCCTTGGGGAAGGGAGCTCCGGGAAGGCGAACACCAGGCGCTTCTACGCGGCCCCTGGTCTCTGCTTCGCGGCGAATTTCCAGCAGGCGAGCTTCGCTGCTTGCGTCAGGTGTGCGAGGAGGCTTGCGCTCGGGCAGGGGATCGGTGCTCATCGCAGCAATCTTCTCCGCTTGCGGAAGCCCTTATCTTTGGGCGACGCCAGAAATGCCAGGAGTGCGCCGCCTACCAGCATTGCTGAGCCAATGGCCGAGGCGCGCCAGCCGTCGCGAGCATAGATAGTGGGTATCTCTGGTTTCGGCGGCAGGTTGTACGTCCGGGGATCGCCACGCATGATGAAGAATGCGTGAATGCCTTCTACGCTGGTGTCTTGCGGATCGTAGATTCGAGCGTCGTCCATGCCGCGGCTGCGCAACTCTTCAACTCGTCCTTGAGCAGCCAAGCGTAATTCGTTGATTTCGCCGAACTTGATGGATTCAGTCGGGCACGCCTTGGCGCACGCCGGCGTGAGGCCGACTTTTTGCCGGTCATAGCAGAAGGTGCACTTGAACGCACGTCCATCTTTCTCGTTTTTCTGAATAACGCCGAAGGGACAAGAGACCACACAGTACGAGCAGCCGTTGCACACGTCGGGTTGAACGTAAACACCGCCGAATTCAGTGCGCACAATCGAGCCGGTTGGGCACGCTTCTAAGCAACCAGCCTGCTCGCAGTGCTTGCACACGTCGGAAGAAAACGTCCAGGAGTTTAAGTCCGCGGCGTTGCCGCCGAATCCAGGCTGCGGCTCGTTTTCTACAAATTTCACATGCCGCCAGGTGGAAGCGCCGACCGCGCCGGTATTGTCATAGGAAAATCCGCTCCAGTTCAGGCCGTCCTCGCCCACGCCGTTCCACTCTTTGCACGCGACCTCGCAGGCTTTGCAGCCGATGCACAACGTGGAATCGGTGAGAAACGCAGTTATGCTCATGCGGGTTTCGCCAGATGTTCTTTCAGTTGTTCGAGTGCGGCCGGACCGGATGCGCGCCGGCCGGGAGCAATATTGCACACCAGCGCTTTACTTTCCATGATGCGCACGTTGGGTTCTTCAGAGATTGCAATCAAGTCGTTCACAATATCGCCCTTCACCCGACCCTTGTAGCCCCAATGATACGGCAGCCCAACCTGGTGCACGGTGCGTCCGTCGACCCACAGCGGCCGCATGCGTGTAGTGACCAGTACGCGAGCCTGCACAATGGCGCGCGGAGTAGTAATCGTCGCCCAGCCTCCGTGTTCTAATTGGACTTCTGCCGCCAGCTCTGGCGAGACTTCCGTAAACAGCTCGGGCTGCAACTCGCATAAATGCGATAGAGTTCTCGTCATACCCCCGGCAGTGTGATGCTCGGTGAGTCGATAGGTAGTCAGAACATAAGGAAAGCGCTCGTCTCCCGGCGAGAAGGCGTATGGATTATCGGTGCGTTCTTTCTTGTCCACTGCCGGATCAGTTTGCTGCTTGGGATACAGGGCATTGCGCACTGGAGACTCAAGCGGCTCGTAGTGGGTGGGAAGTGGACCATCTTTCAATCCGCTGCTTACGTAAATCCAACCCGTGCCATCTGGATGCAGGATGAAAGGCTTGTCGCCAGCCAGAGCCTCAGTACCGGTTTTCTTTTTCAGGTCACCCTTGTAACCCGGAGGCTTTTCCAGATCGAAGTCTGGCGTGTCGCTACCCGTCCATTTTTTCTTTTCTTCGTCCCACCAGATTAGCTTCTTGCGCTCGCTCCATGGCTTGCCGTCGGGGCGTGCCGAGGCGCGGTTATAAAGAATGCGGACATCACCGGGCCAGGCGAAGCCCCAGCCGTGCCCCAGCAGTCCTTTGGGCTTGCGCTTGTTGGCCTTGTTTTCCGCGGGATTAGGGAAGACACCGGAGTAAATCCAGCAGCCACAGGCGGTCGAACCATCATTCTTTAGCGATTTGAAATTCTCCAGCAGCCTGTGATCAGCAACCGTCCAGCCATTAATCTCTTGAAGTATTGCTTCAACATCTGGTTCGGCGTCCGCGCCGTGAGTGGGATAGTCCCAGGTGAGCGCGTTCAAGCCAGCGTTGCGCGGATGGGGATCCTTGCGAGCCTTCTCTTTTATGCGGCGGCCCAGATGGTACATAAACCAGGTGTCGCTGCGGGCGTCGCCGGGGGGATCGACTGCTTTGTTGTGCCACTGCAACATGCGCTGAGTGTTGGTGAAGGTGCCATCTTTTTCGCCTTGCCCGGCAGCGGGGAAGAGGAAGACTTCTGTACCGATTTTCTCGGGATCGAGTTCGCCGCGTTCTACCTCGGGCGAGTCGCTCCAGAATGACGCGGTCTCGGTCTCCACCATGTCGAGCACCACCAGCCACTTCAGCTTGGCCATCGCCTTGCGCTCCAGGCGACTATTGGGCGCGCCCACGGCTGGGTTTTGGCCCATGACGAACAGGCCTTCCAATTTGCCATCAGCCATGTCGAGCCAGTATCCGAAGTGAGAGTGGTCGCCGGTAACGCGGGGCATCCAATCAAAGCCCCAGTTGTTTTTTTCGGTGGCTGCGTCGCCGTACCAGGCTTTGAGCAAGCTTATGAAGTATTTGTCGAAATTGGCCCAGAGCCCGGTCTTAGAGCTGTGCTTCTTCAAGTATTGCTTGAAGTCGTGGGAGTCTGCCTCGAAGAATGGCATGGGGAGATAGCCGGGCAGAATGTCGTACAGAGTCGGAATGTCAGTGGAGCCTTGTATCGAGGCGTGACCGCGCAATGCGAGGATGCCCCCGCCCGGCCGACCTATGTTGCCCAACACAAGCTGTAGGACCGAAGCAGCTCGGATAATCTGCACTCCCTTGGAATGCTGGGTCCAACCAACCGCGTAGCAGATTGCCGCTGTCCTGTCCGGCCCAGAGGCTGAAGTGAAGGTCTCTGCGGTTTTCAGGAATACGTCTTTGGGAATGCCGCAGTGCTGCTCGATCATCTCCGGCGTGTAGCGAGAAAAATGTTTTTTCAGCACCTGGTAAACACAGCGGGGATGCTGCAACGTGGGATCGGTGTGGTAGTCCCTGAGTTCTCCCGCTTCGCCGCCACGATCCTTGCCATGTCCGCCGCCGGCCTCAGCGTGGCCCGGGTGCTCGCTGGCGGTATCTTTGCGCGGCGCGCCTTCGTAAAGCCAGGTCTCGGGGCTGTACTTCCGCTCCTGGGCATTCCAGCCGGAGAAAACTCCGCCCAGGTCTTCGGTGTCGCGAAAGTCCTCGCGGAGGATCATGGGTGCATTGGTGTAGTGCACCAGGTATTCGCGAAACTCCTTTCCGTGTTCGAGAGCGTAGTGAATCAGACCGCCGAGGAAAAGAATGTCGGTCCCGGCGCGCAGCGGCACCCAAATGTCGGACATTGCCGAAGTGCGGTTAAACCGCGGATCAACGTGAATGATTTTGGCGCCGCGTTCGCGAGCAGCCGTCACCCACTGGAAGCCCACCGGATGGTTCTCTGCCATCGACGATCCCATAATGAGGATCGCGTCAGCGTTGATGAGGTCTTGTTGCGCGGTGGTCGCGCCCCCACGTCCGAAGGAGGTGCCCAGACCGGGCACGGTGGAGCTATGTCATATTCGGGCCTGGTTGCTGAGGCACACCATGCCCAAGCCGCCGGTGAAGAGCTTCTTGATTAAGTAATTTTCCTCGATGTCCAGCGTGGCTCCGCCAAGATGCGCAATAGCTTTGGTGTGCGCGACTACTTGGCCGTCCTGTCGCTCAACAAAGGTGCGCTCACGGCTTTCCCAGAGGCGGTCGGCAACCATGTCCATTGCGGTTTCAAGGTCGAGATCCTCCCACTGAGTGGAATATGGGCGGCGATAACGAACTTTCTTGAGCCGCGCGGGATGAGTGTGCAGCTCGAAGGTGTCCGCACCCTTGGGACAAAGATGGCCCCGAGAAACCGGAGACTCAGGATCGCCCTCGATCGAGATCATCTTGCCGTTTTTGTGAAAAATCAGCTGCCCACAACCCACCGCGCAGTAAGGACAAATCGAGCGAGTCACCTCCGCGCCTTGGGTTTTAGGGCGGAGCTTGTGAGTGTGTTCGGTCCAGGCCTCGGGACCGGTTCCATCGCCACCAGTCTTGATCTGTTGTATCAGCGGCCAGCGGTTAAGCAATCCTTTGATCATGAGGCATCTAGATTACAGGGACGCAGTAGGAGTCAGGTCTCCTATTTGAGAACATAGAACAACAGGTCGGGTTGCCAATCGCGAACACCCGATGATCGCCGTAAGCGCGGAAAACCTTGTATTCCGCGACGGTGCTGGTCAAATGCAGCCGGGACTGGTCCTCAGCTATCAGGCGGGAGGCCGGGAATGTCCGAACGGCCTTTCTGTGCCGCTTCAGGGCCGAGCTCCCACCAACGATTGCATCCCGGAGGCGATTATGACATCTGATTTAGCCTGGGCCGTACAATGGTCGTCTAATAAATGACGCTGCTGACCATGATCATGGGGTGCATGCAATCTCGAGGTCAGGAGGGGTGCTAGTGGGCTCGGAGTGTCTGCCATTCACACAGATTCCGCACAGCACCCGCTTGTTCTCAGATTTTCTATATAACCATCCGCGTGTACAGCAGTTTTATGCGCGAGTTCCTGATCTCAAGCAATGGGCGGAGAACGAAGCCGGCCAAATAGGCTATGACGACGCACGGCGGCAGCGCGTCGCAGTCATCCTCGAGCGACAAAATCAAAGCTGGGGTGCCGGCCCTGAAACCAAAACAAACCTGGCGCGGTTTCGTAAGGGCGCGGCTTGTGTGGTTACCGGGCAGCAGGTAGGGCTTTTTGGAGGGCCGCTGTTCGCAATATTCAAGGCGCTTTCCGCGGTTCGAATGTCTGCCGAGGCGACAGCCTCAGGCGTGGACTGCGTGCCCATCTTCTGGCTCGCCACCGAGGACCATGACCTGGCGGAGGTCAATCACACCGACCTGCTCGGCCCGGAAGGAACACTGCACAGTCTGAAAACGTCATCCCATGATGTGCTGGACGCTCCTCTCAATAAGATCCCCTTAGCCTCCGACATTCGTGAGCTGGTTGCGCAAGCTGCCGAAGTTCTGGGTGAGTCTGAGATCACTGAGATTTTGCGCCAGGCATATCGCCCCGGAGTCACCTTGGGCGACGCCTTCGCCCGGCTGTTCACCAACCTGCTGAGCCGCTGGGGCGTGATCATGCTGGATGCCGCTGATCCAGAACTTCACACGCTTGCGCGACCCATCTATAGTGCCGCCGCCGAACACGCCGTTGCCCTGGATGACGCGCTGCTCCGCCGCGGGCAGGAGCTGACCAAGGCTGGGTATCACGAACAGGTGAAGGTCACGCCCCTGTCCACGCTATTGTTTACGGTTCGTAATGGGGCGCGTGTCGTCATTCACCGGGGTGGCGGCGTTACCAGCGGGGCAAATGGCAATGGCTTCCGCGTTGGGCAGGAGAAAATTTCGTCGGCCGAACTGCTGAAGCGCATCGCCGAGCGCCCGCAGGATTTCAGCGCCAACGTCCTGCTGCGGCCCGTGGTCCAGGACTTCCTGTTGCCCACGCTGGCCTATGTCGCGGGGCCGGCGGAGATTGCCTATTTTGCCCAGGCAGCGGTGGTTTACGAGAAGCTCTTGCAACGGATCACGCCGGTTCTGCCGCGCTTCAGCGCTACTCTGGTTGAGCCCAAGCCCCGAGAATTGATGGAGCGCTATCGGGTGGGGTTAAGAGACCTATTGCATGGCTTGGAAGAGGTACAGCAACTGCTGGCTACGCGAGTGTTGCCGCCGGAATTGCAGGCCGCATTCGATTCCGCCGAGAAAACGCTGGAGCGTTCGGTCAACACGATTCGAGAAGCGCTGAGGAAACTCGATCCCACACTGGTCGATGCGGCTCAGCGTGCCGCCTCAAAGATGAATTACCAGCTCGAGCAGTTGCGTGCCCGCGCCGCTCGCGCGGAGTTACGTAGAAAAGAGATCCTGGCCCGCCACGCACTCCAGCTTAGCAATTCGCTTTATCCGCGCAAGGAATTGCAAGAACGAGAGATCGGAGGTGTTTCTTTTCTCGGCCGTCATGGTCTGGAGCTGCTTGAGCGCCTGTATCAGGCGACCGGCGCTGCCTGTCCCGATCACCAGATCATCTACCTGTAACTTCTTCTTCTGATCTGCGGTATCATCAGCCTATGCCCAAGGGCGCTCCAGCTTTCGAAGTCACCTGCCCATGTTGCAGCGCGGTTCTCAAAATTGATCCGGCCACGCAGGGCATAATTTCCCATGTCGCTCCGGTACGGCCCAAGACTTTTAACGACATGGAAGAAGCCGCGCGCGCCATGAAAGAACAGGACAGCAGGCGCGAGTCGGTTTTTCGGCAATCAGTCGAGGCCCAAAAACACGCTGCTGACTTGCTGGAAAAGAAGTTCCAGGAAGCCATGAAGCGGGCCAAAGAAACGCCCGACACTGGCAAACCCATCCGCGATTTCGATCTCGACTAGCGTGCTGCTGCTCGGCCACCGCGGCGCCCGCGTCCACAGTGTTCCAGAAAACTCACTGGCAGCGTTTCAGCTTGCGCTCAACGCCGGTTGTGACGGCTTTGAGTTCGACCTTCGGCGCACCAAAGATGGGGAAGCCGTCGTCTGCCATGACTCCAGGTTGCACGGTTTAACTGTGTCACGCCGGTCTTATGAAGCCCTGGTCAAGGCCCGCCTCCGAAAACTCTCCTCTGGTAAACCCGCCAGCGTTGCGTTGACCCTGGCCCAGCAGGCGGTGCTGCTTGCCCGCCTTCAGGACGTGCTGGCGCACTATGCCGACCGTGCCTTTCTCAACCTTGAATTAAAAGTCCCCGACCTGGAAAAGAACGTCATCGCGCTGTTGCAGGCCCACCCGCCCCACCGCGGGTACGTAGTCTCATCGTTTCATCCTCAAATAGTCAAAGCCTTGCACCGGCGCGCCACAGACGTTCCATTGGGATTGATCTGTGACAGCAAGCGTCAGTTGGCTCACTGGGCCGAGTTGCCCGTCCAATTCGTGATACCTCATCACAAGCTGCTCACGCAGAAGCTGATCCAGGAATTGCACGCGGCGGGAAAGCAGGTTTTCACCTGGACCGTAAACTCGGAACGAGTGATGCACCGCGCCGCGGAATTGGGAGTAGATGGTGTGATCTCGGACGATCCCATACTTTTGGCGCGCACCTTGGGATGAAAACGGATGAGCCAGGACAGTTCACGCAGCAAAATTATTTCGATTGCAGATTAAATTCGGCGGGCATTCCGGACTTTTCTGGCTTACGCAGAAAAGCCTCCCGCTCTGCGATTGCATTCTCCAGTTCAGAGGCAATCTGCGCCTCAGCCCAGCCCATCGCTTTTCCAATCGCTAGCGCCGCCGCCGTGCTGCAATCCTCTGACCAGCAGCCACCCAGCCCCACCGGCACGCGTCGAAGCAGGACATCCGCTAATGTTACAGCGTACTCATTCTGAAATGCGCTTACCCCCTCAGCCGCAATGTGCTCTGTGTGGGGACACAGTGGCTTGCGCAGCGCCTCATCTGCCTTCGCGATCCGAGCAACAGACTCCGCTCTCGGTCCATACCACCCCGCCATTGCCCGTGCCGTATTTGCTGGAATGCCGTATTCCGCGGCCACTTGCGCGGCCCAATTACCCAACAGCGCTTCCAAATCAACAGCCGCGGACCTCACCGATACCCCTCTGGGTTCCGCTGCGCTGATTCCGACTTTGCGCGCACATTGCCGGGCCAGGCTGGCAGCGGTGGTCAGCTTCCCCCCAATCACCGAGATCAAGCGTGCCGCCCCGTCCTCCAGATGATCGTGTAGCAGGTGACGCCGGGTCACCGCCGACGGACTTTCCGCCGGCGCATAAGGCAGAGGACGAACTCCCGCGTAGGAGTACCGAATCTGGTCAAATCTGAAATCCGCATTGGGAAACTTAATACGTACAGAATCCAGTAAATAAGCAATCTCGTCCGCAGTCGGCTGGGCGATACCGGGATCTTCGGATTGTGCTACCTCGGTTGTTCCTACCAGCAGTTGACCGTTCCAGGGAACCAGAAATATCGGCCGGCCATCTACCGCTTCGGTGTAAACCGCCGCCGCCGGTATCTCAGCCGGCTTGGGCAAAACAATGTGCGATCCGCGCACGCCCCCAATCATCCGGGGAGCACGCACTCCCGCCATCTCGCAGAAGCGGTCTGCCCAAGGGCCGGTCGCATTGATGACCCAATCCGCGATTACCCGAACTTCCGTACCGCTTGGAGTGTCTTTTAGCAGCACCGATCGCACACAACCATCGCGAACTTCCAGTTCGAGGACCTCGGTGTGGCTGCGTGCTGCAGCTCCGGCTTCGGTCGCATCGAAAAGCCACTCCGCAACCAGCCTCTCCGGAAACTCACATTGCGCATCTTCGTAGCTGAAAACACTCCAGCGGCTGCCGCGATCCAGCACTCGCTCCAGTTCCGCGGCAGAGTTGCCATTGCGATGCAATCCGGTCCGGCCTGCAAAGCGCTTGTAGAGCCACAGCCCAAAACGGATCTCGAGTGCGCTCCGGCGCGCATCAGGTCCAAGGGCCAGCAGGAACTCAATGGGCCGAACCAGGTAAGGTCGCTCACGCAGAAGTTGCTGGCGCTCCCGCAAAGATTCGCGTACTAATCCGATTTCACCGTGTTCCAGGTACCGCAGCCCACCGTGGATGATCCGGGTGGAACGGCTGGTGGTGCCGGCCGCGAAATCATGCCGCTCGACCAGCAGCGTGGAGCGTCCTGCACGCGCACACTCCCGCGCAATCGCCACGCCATTGATCCCGCCTCCGATTACGACAATGTCGAAATGTCGTCCGTCTAGGCTGGGCCGGATTGGTATTGCCGTATCCACCTCGACCATTTTAGATGCGGCGCGGCAGTATGGCTTAATGTCGCACGTATCACTCGGTTCGGGAAGTTACGCTGGGTGATAGCTTCGCTCAGGCGACAACTGAGTACTGACCGCGCACCGGCAAAGGATAACTGACCACTGACAATAAGGCTCCCGCTCATTTACAGTAGTTTGCAATGTCCTCCACCGGCGAAAGGTTTGAGCGGGCAGTGGCCATCATGGCGCGATTGCGCGCCCCTGGCGGATGTCCATGGGACCGCGAGCAGACCTTCGACTCCATTAAGCCTTTTACCTTGGAAGAAACCTACGAGGTTCTCGAGGCCATAGACAACCGCGATTGGCAGGAGCTCACGGGTGAGCTGGGTGATCTTCTGCTGCAGGTTTTATTTTATGCGGAGATGGCGAAAGAGCAGGGAAGCTTCTCCATCGATGATGTGCTGGACCGTCTCTCAATGAAGCTCGTACATCGTCATCCGCACGTCTTCGGAGATGTGAAGGCAGAGACATCCTCAGACGTATTACGTAACTGGGAGGCCCTGAAAGCCGAGGAGAAGAAGAAGCGCCTCGCCGCTGGCGGAGGCAAATCAGCGCATGACAACTCTTCACCGCAATCGGTGCTCGCCGGCGTCTCATCTGGAATCCCCGCACTTCTAGAGGCTTATAAACTCAGTTCGAGGGCCGCGCACGTCGGCTTCGACTGGCCGAACATGGAAGGCTTATTTGAGAAACTGAATGAGGAAACCGACGAGCTTCGGCAACAGCTCAGCCGCTTGCCAGTTGCGCCCAAGCCGCACGACCGCGGCATTGCTGGCGCCACGGGTCAAAAAATCCCTGATGAACTGCTTGCCAAAGTCGAGGAAGAAGTTGGGGACCTTTTCTTCGTGCTGGTCAACATTGCGCGCTATTTGTCGCTCGATCCCGAGTCGGCATTGAAGAAGACCAATCGGAAATTCAAGCGCCGTTTTCAATGGATGGAAGAGCAATTACGGGCAAGAGGTCGCGAACCACAACAAGCCTCTCTCGACGAGCTCGAATCCTTATGGCAACAAGCCAAACAGCAGGAAAGCGTGACGCGATGACAGCCGCCCCGGTGAAAGCCAATCCGCAGAAGAACGCGCCCAAAACGCACGAAGTCGTTGAAGTCCGTAACTGCCGTGGATTAGATGAGTTTCGCGCCTGCATCGAGCTGCAACGCGAAGTCTGGAACTTCACCGATGCAGAACTGGTGCCACTGCGCCTTTTCGTGGTAGCTGCAAAAGTTGGAGGCCAGGCCATCGGTGCGTTTGAAGGGAAGAATCTAGTTGGATTTGCGCTCTCCGTTCCCGGCGTGCGCACCGGTCATGCTTATCTTCATTCCCATATGCTGGCCGTTAAGGAGGCCTACCGCAATCGTGGACTGGGCAGGCGGATGAAACTGTTTCAGCGTGAGGAAGCGCTCAGTCGCGGTATCGAGCTTATCGAATGGACCTTCGATCCTCTGGAAATCAAGAATGCCTATCTGAACCTGGAGAAGCTGGGAGCAATTGCACGCCGATATAACATCAATCAGTACGGAATCACCTCTTCGCCTCTGCAGGGTTTTTTGCCCACCGATCGTCTTGTAGCCGAGTGGTGGCTCAGATCGCGAAGGGTTGAATCATTGTTGACTACCGGAAAACGTCCCGTTGCCCAGACGCAAATCAAGATTTCCGTCCCCGCCAAGATCTACGACTGGAAAGCCGCGGATCACGACCGCGCCAAAGCTGCCGATGTGCAGGGCCGTAACCGCGAGCAATTCCTGCAAGCATTTGCCGATGGCTTGGCGGTCCTTGGGTATGATCGCGATGCCGTAGGGAACGGCACATTCCTGCTGGGACGTTGGGACGAGGATTGGTCGTACGCTTCCAAGGCGAACTACACAAATGAAAATTGAAGCTGTGACCCTTCGCGAAATTCATATGCCGCTGGTCCATTTTTTTGAGACCAGCTTTGGGCGGACTTATAACCGCCGCGTCATGCTGGTAACCGTCCATTGCCAAGGCTTGGATGGATGGGCTGAATGTGTCGCCGGGGAGGACCCGTTTTACAGCGAGGAGACGGTTGAAACCGCATGGTCGGTCATCACGAATTATCTCGCCCCGGCAATTATGGGTCGGGCCTTTACGGCCGGACGCGAATGCGTGCCCTTTTTTGCGCGTGTGCGCGAACACCGCATGGCCAAAGCGGCAGTGGAGAACGCGCTTTGGGATGTGGAAGCACGTGAAAAAAAGCAGCCGCTGTGGAAGCTGCTTGGCGGCACACGACAGCAGATCGCATGCGGCGTCTCTATCGGAATTCAGGACAATGTCGAGCAGTTACTTGAGAAAATCGAAACTGAACTAGCGGCCGGGTACCAGCGCATCAAGGTGAAAGTGAAACCCGGTTGGGATGTGAATGTGCTGGAGCGTATCCGCCAACGCTGGCCCGAGATTCTTTTGAGCTGCGATGCAAATTCCGCCTACACCATGAACGACGTTGAG
Organism: Terriglobales bacterium; assembly: GCA_035651655.1. Taxonomy (NCBI): domain Bacteria; kingdom Pseudomonadati; phylum Acidobacteriota; class Terriglobia; order Terriglobales; species Terriglobales bacterium. The sequence goes on along the minus strand of DASRFG010000023.1, from coordinate 77,395 downwards.
CACCTCAAGAAATTCGACCGCTTCAAGTTGCTCATGATTGAACAGCCCTTGTGGAACGACGATCTCTATTTTCATGCCAAGCTGCAGAAGCAGCTCAAGTCCACGATCTGCTTGGACGAGTCCATACGCAACGCGCGCGATGCCGACGCTGCGGCGGAACTGCATTCCTGCGGGATCATCAATATCAAGGTGGGCCGGGTGGGGGGCTTCAGCGAGGCCATCCAGGTGCACAATGTTTCCGAGGGGCACGGGATTGCAAATTGGTGCGGCGGCATGTTGGAATCGGGCGTGGGGCGCGTCCACAATATTGCGCTCTCAAGCTTGAAGAACTTTAAGCTGCCGGGCGACGTTTCCTCTTCCAAGCGTTATTGGAAAGAGGACATCGTCGAGCCCGCAGTCGAGGTCGCGCCCAACGGTACGATCGCCATTTCTGACCAGCCAGGAACCGGATACCGGGTGCGCGAGGATCTTATCGAACGGCTTACGGTCCGGAAGGAAACGATACGCGGCGAGAGCGCTTCGATAGCGTCTTAGTGGCGAGCGCTGTCAGAGGTGGCGGCGCTCTGGTTCTCCGCCAGTACGCCATCTTCTTTCTTCAGCAGGTCAATCCCTTGCGCGAACGTCAGGTTGTTGGGCACACGGCGGAATCCCGCTGAGTCTTCCACTTCTTGAATGCGTATGGATTTAAACAGCAGGGCCTTACCCGTAAAATTCAGTTGCATGTGAGTGGTGGTCCAGTACCCCTCCGCAGCAGGTCCTTGCACTACCACGAATCGGCCACCCTGGTTGAGGTGACCCAGAATGCCCCAGCCGAAATTCACGTCTTTGAAGAGGGTGCCGTCAATCCGGGCAATGCGCTGCCGTTTTGTATCAATCAGCAGAAAGCCATTCATCCCGGTGAACACTTCCTGCTCACGGGAGGGCGGCTCGAATGCCGGGTTCGGCCAGAACTTCAGTCGCACCAGTTCGTCCCCATCTTTGGAGTGCTCAATGCCCACGTACTCATAGCGGAATGCATCGGGCAGAGTTTTCACCATCTGCAGCACGCGTTCGGAATCTTCCTTCTGCTGTTTCTGCTTTTTACGGATTTCGGAGGGATTGTTGACAATGTTCTCCAGCCGCGCCATTTCCTGCTGATGCTGCTGGGCATTCAGTGGCTTGTCATCTACCGCAACCAGCATGCCCGCTGTCCCCTCGCGGGTCTCGACATATTCGCGGGTCTGCGTGGCTTTGGCGGTCTGCCTGCGGACACGAAACATCATGGATACACCATCGGTGTTGGCCTTTACTTCATTAGCCACCGCGCGGCGAACCAGTTCATTCGCATTAATGGCTGGGGGAGCCGGCTGGCAGCATTGGCCGGACGTAGTGGTTTGGGCCTTGAGCAAAACGGGGGGTGCCAAGCTGAAAAACATCCCCATGGCCACCAACCACCGAGAGATTGTCTTGGGTCTCATTTGGAACCCTGTGTAGAGCAGTTTACCCAATTAGAGTCACTAAATACCAAAGCTGTTGCTTCTCCCTTCCCCGGCCCCCTTTCAGGCCTTAAAAAGAAGGACCAGCGTTGCCGCCGGTCCCGAGGGAGGATTAGGTGGTTTAAAGCCATGTCGACCCGCTCGAAATAGGCAGTCCCATTGAAGATACGAGCCACGCGCGAGAGAAATCGTTGTTCCCCTGGTTTTTTTCGATCTCACCCGGTTAGCGCGACCCTTCCGACCGGGTCGACGCTGTTCTTCTAGCAAGGTAGATGCCAAATTGATATCACCCGGGGCCCCCAGGCCCCCGCGGCCTTGGGACTAGTAGCGTAAGGCCGGATTGCTGGCGGAATCTACGCTCCACCTCCAAATGAGCATCCCGACGTTCTCGCGCTGGCGTCCGGTTTGGTGTCAGGCGGGGCACCTGGCAAATCTACCGGGGCAATTTGAGGGATGATGGGTTAAAATCCAAGCACCAAGCAGAGTTCCTCGTCCAGCCACACCGAAGCAAATTGCGGCCACTGACGGGCGGCTGCGAACTCATGGTTTGCGAGGAGCACGGGACTATGTGGAAGAAAAAAGACGAAGGAGAGCCCACCGGGATGTCCCAACAGCCATTCGGTAATGCGAGCCACGAGGTCGGCAGAAGGCCAGGAACGCAATCTTCTGCCTTTGACACTCTCGCAAGCGATGTGGCCAGGATAGGCAAGTCGGTCGTGATCAAAGGTGAGGTCTCCGGCAGTGAAGACCTCTACATTGACGGCCAGGTGGAAGGAAGCGTTCAGTTAAAGGGACACACTCTTACCATTGGGCCAAATGGCCAAATCCGCGCCCGGGTACAGGCGCGTGGTGTGGTCATTCACGGAAAAGTTGACGGCAATGTCGAGGGCACCGACCGCGTGGATCTACGGAAGTCCGCAGTTCTTGTCGGCAACATTTCTACGCAGCGCATTGCGATTGAAGATGGGGCATTTTTCAAAGGAGCGGTGGACCTTGTAAAAGAAGTTGCTGCGCCGCCTCTAATGGGGAAGACTGAAGCCAAGCACGAAACCACGGCGGTTGCTGCCGCAAGCTCCACTTCGCCTGCAGTTGCGGCGCGACCCACTTCGATTGCTCCGCTATCTGGTATGGAGCAAAAAAAGCCCTGATACTCCTCAAGCGCGGGATCGGGTTGAACTAACGCAATTCACTCTGGTAAAAACTTGAGCAACGAGTCGAAATGGGTTCTGTAACTCAGGGTTTCATGAAGCTCTTCCGCGGATCCTCGCGAGCTCCCGGCCATAGCGATGGCCTGACTTCCCATCCCCGGTCCATCCGTCGCTCCAGCGGCTTGGGCGAGTTTACTCGCGCCCTCGATGGACACGATACCCTTTGCGTGCTCGACGTTGGACCTACCTCAGCGTCCAACATCCGCTACCTTACCGAACTGGGCCACAAAATTTACAGCGAAGACGTGCTGCTCGCCTCCCGTGATCCCACGCTTGTGCACCGGGACAAGGACGACAACAAAATTCTCGACGAAAAGCGATTCCTGGCCGAGAACCTCGCTTACGCCTCGCAGTCTTTCGACGCTGTGCTGGCTTGGGACATGGCAGATTTCATGGAGGAGTCTCTGGTGAAACCGGTGGTGGGCCGCTTGTGGTCCATGCTGCGGCCTGGCGGTCTGGTTCTGGCCTTCTTTCACACCAAGGATGCCGGCCCGGATGCGCCGTTTTATCGTTATCACATTGGCGGCAAGGACACATTGGAAGTGCAGCCGTTGACCGTCTCAGCCCCGACGCTTCTCTCCGAAGTGGGCAATGGCGGCTACAGCCGCGGCGCCGAAGACCGGGTGCCAGCTTATCGGTTGCAACGAGTTTTCAATAACCGACATATTGAGAACCTGTTCCGCGATTTTTCCGCCATTAAGTTCTTTCTTGCCCGCGATAATGTTCGCGAAGTTCTCGTAACCCGATAATTCTTTCTTTACTATCCGGCTGGCTCTTGTTCGATCGTTCCACGCGTGCTGCGAACCAATAATTTGCCGACTCTGGCGCGGCTCGCCAGCTTGAGCAACGGAAATCGCACTACCGAGGGGAGGTTCAGCAGCCGCCGCAATCGTGAGGAATTGCGAAATAAGGGCGAAAGTTCTTGCTGGTAGGCTTCCTCGTACGCTCGCGCCGCGATGGTAAGAGAAGTGTCGCCCCGCCAGAATGGGGCGAGTGCTCGAGCTGCCATTCTTCCACTCCGCAGGGCAATCGCGATTCCGTCACCCACAAAAGGATCAATGAATCCGGCAGCATCGCCGGCCAACAGGATATTTTCGCGAAGTGCTTTCGGGCCGCGAAAGTGCAATGGAAAGGTGGTGACCAATGCCGTTGCTGGTTCCCAACTGCGACTGCGTGCATGCAGTTCAGGATCTTGTGCGAACACCGCATCCAGCGTGCTGCCCATGTTCTTTCTCACCATTGCGCACACGTTAATTAATTGGCTGTTCCCTCCGGCCAGGCTGGCCGGCTGCACGCCACAATAGCCACCTTCAAAAAAGTACAAATCTACGGAAGTCGCTGGCTTGCATTCGAAGAAGTGGGCTTTCAAGCCGATCCATTTGTCCGCGGCTCCGTTCGCGTTCCCGAGTGCTCGACCGCGACCGCTCAGGTTAGACCATCTGCCCGACGCGTCTATTACGCTGCGGCCCTGAAATTCAGCATCTGGAGTTTCCACCCTAAAAGGGCCGCTGCCGTGAATTCCACGCACCGTGGTTTGGGATCGCGCGTCAATCCCGGCGTGTACGGCTGCGTCCCAAAGTGCTGCATCCAAATCAAAGCGCGAAACGCTCACCGCAAAAGGGTGAACAGGAGTGTGTATAACGTGATTGTCAATAAAAAGCTTTGCACTTGCGATGGGGACGGCGCGAGCGAGCAAAGACCCATTTCCTAGCAACGAATTCAAGAGTCTCAGAGACTCAGCAGAAATAAACTCACCGCAAACCTTGTGCCGAGGAAACCGCCCTTTCTCCAGCATCAGGACCGTTGCGCCATGTGCGGCGGCAGTGATCGCTGCTGCCGATCCCGCGGGTCCTCCTCCAATTACAATGAGGTCGTATACGATGTTTGCCATGTTCGGACGATCTTACTGACGCCTATTAGATGGACGCCGTTTGGTCACGTGCCCTCATTTATTTCCAGGCAATGATTCCCATGCGGAAGAAGTAGTGGCGCGAGAGCTCTACTTGACGAGCTCGCGTACCTGCCAATATGTCCAGAATTTCTTTCTCGGTGTAAGCGCGGCGAACGGACGCGGGCGCATCATGCCGGGTTAGCCGGCTGCGATAGAAGGGAACACCAGCGTATACCGCCGCCGCATGCAACGGATGCCGCACCAGGTCGTTGATGACCACAGCTCTCCTCGCCACCCGCAGTCCCTCATTCACAAACTGCACGATCTCATCCGGCTCCAGATGATGCGCAAACAGCCCACAACCGGCAACATCAAAGCTTTGATCGCGGAAGGGAAGAGCGCGCGCGTCGCCGACCACTCGTTCCCTACCCGGAGCTGGACAGTTTCTGAGATGGGCAAGGGAACGATCTAGCAAGGTAAATTGCAGCGTTAGGCCTTGCTGTCGCAAGCGCTCGGCGACCACCTTAGGCACGTAACCTGCTCCCGATGCTACTTCCAGCAGCGAAAGGCTGGATAAACTTGACTTCCTCGCCACTCGCGCCAGCAACTGGCAGGTTGAGCCAATCCCCCCAAACCAGCGGTTGAAGCCGCGCAGGTCGGCCAGGGATTTTTGAATTTCAGAGGGTGTCCCCGCGTCGCTGTCGAGCAGTTCGGGGATGACGACGCGCTTCATGCCGCCGTTCTCATGCAAATGGAAGCAAGGTGGAGATGTTATTAAACCTCGGCCAGTTCTTCTTCGAGCAACTGCTTGTTGTAGAGGTCTGTGTAATAACCGTTTCGTGCGATCAATTCATCATGCGCGCCGAGCTCCACGATTCGACCGCCGTGCAAAACGGCAATCTGGTCCGCATTGCGGACCGTGGACACCCGATGGGAAATGAAGATCGTGCTCCGGCCGCCCATGATTTCGCGCAAGTGGTTCAGGATTTTGTCCTCGGTGTGGGTGTCCACACTCGAAAGGGCATCGTCCAGAATGAGGATACGGGGATCACGAATCAGTGCTCGCGCAATGGCGGTCCGCTGTTTCTGTCCGCCGGAAAGGGTAAGGCCGCGCTCGCCCACGAGGGTCGCATATTGTTCCGGAAAGCTTTCGATGTCCCCAGCGATACTGGCAGCCTCAGCGGCTGAGCGCACTTGATCCTCGTTAACGTGGTCTGCTCCCAGCGCAATATTGCCGCAAACTGAGTCGCTGAAAAGGAACGTCTCTTGCGGAACAAAGCCGATGCTGTGCCGCAGCTGGTCAAGTGGATAGTCAGTGATTGGCCTTCCGTCGAGCAGCACGCTTCCCTGCGGCGCGTCGTAGATGCGGGGAATCAGGCTCACCAGCGTGGATTTTCCTGAGCCGGTAGGTCCAACGATGGCCAGGCTGGTGCCCGCGGGAACTCGCAGGCTGACGTTCTTCAACACCGAGGTTCCGTTGTAGCTAAAGTCCAAATTGCGGAACTCAATCTCGCCTCGAATGGGCCCAGGACTGGACATTGCAACGCTGCGGACTTCGGGCCGTTCCATCAGGATCTCATTGATGCGCCCCATGGACGCGGTGCCGCGTTGAAAAATATTGATCACCCAACCCAACGCGATTACCGGCCATGTCAGCTGCACCATGTAGGTGTTGAATGAAACAAAATTGCCCACAGTCATGCGGCCTTGAATGACTTCGCGTCCACCCAGCCACAACACCAGCACCACCGCCAGACCCAACAGCGTCTCCAACGTAGGCCAAAGCATGCCCATCAGCCGAACCAATTTCAAGCTGCGCTTGATGTACTCCTGATTCGCCTTCTCGAAAGAATTGATTTCGGCCTGCTCTTGGACGTAAGCGCGTATCACCCTCGCGCCCGAAAAGTTCTCCTGAGCGCGCGCGGATATATCGGAGAACATTGCCTGGATACGTTCGAAGCGCTCATGGATCCGGCGTCCAAAATACTGCACCACAACGCTCACCACCGGCAGTGGCAAGAAGGCAAACAAAGTCAGTCGGGGGCTGATCCGCAACATGAATGCCAGCGCCGCCACTGTGAACACGATTGTATTGGCCGAGTACATGATCGCCGGCCCCAGCAGCATGCGCACCGCGTTCAGATCGTTGGTCGCGCGGGCCATAATGTCGCCGGTCCGGGTCCGCTGATAATACGAATACGAGAGTCCCTCCAGGTGCCGGAATAAATCATTGCGGAGGTCGAATTCAATGTCGCGCGAGATGCCAATCACGATCCAGCGCGTCAGGAACTGGAAGATACCCTTGGTAGCCGCTACCCCGATCAGCAACAGCGCGTAAACCAGCAATTTGTGTTGCGTGACGCCTTTCTTCAAGTCGTCTATGGCGCTGCCAAGAATCAGCGGGAAGATGACCCAGATACCATTGTGCAGAAAGACGGAGAGCGTACCCCACACGAATCCCCACTTGTACTTCTTCATGTAGGGAAACAGGGGGCGTAGGTGATTCAGCATGTGCGTTTATAGATGAGATTCTAGCAGCGCCGGCTACAGGAATAATGCGGAACTACGTCGGGACCTTCAATACCAGATAGCCTCCCACTAGTGCGAAAATCAGATCAGGGGACCACGCCGCCATCGTCGGAGGCAGCTGGCTAAAATTTCCCATTGCCTCAAAAAGCCGAGTCACAACCATGTACGTAGCGGCGATGCCCAGGGCAATACTCACTCCTGTTAGTGCGCCCCGGCGTCCTGCCGAGAGCGCAAAAGGAATTGCTAACAAAGCCATGACCACTGTTACCAGCGGGAAAGAAAACTTTTCCTGCAGCTGCACTTTCAGTCGCACTACATCGAAGCCGGCTTGCTCCAGGTCGTCAATGTAACGCCGCAGCTGTTCGGTGTTCATTTCAGAGGATTGCTTCACTTCCTTCTTGAAATAATTGGGGGGCTCATCTAGCTGCGCGAACGTTGAGACATCAAACTTGTTGTAATCCCTGATAGCTGACCCGTAGAACGTGCGCGACCATCCGCGTTCGAACACCCAATTGGGTAAGCTTTCTTCCCAGTGCGCCCGGTCGGCATAAACTCGCTTGGCAATCTGAAAGTTGATGGGATTGAATTGGAACGCCTGGATCTTGGCAAAGTGATTGAATTCTGGGTCAAAAAACTCGTAGTAATAAATAGTGGAGTTTTGCCCCACAATCCAGCGGTGGTCCGGACGCAAATATGTTTGCGGCGGCTTGCCCTTGATCAGGTTGCGTAATGCGTCCTGCCTCCGGTTCACGCGCGGCAAATAGAACTGATCAAAGAAAAACAGGCCGCCTGCCAGCACTGCCCCAATCAGCAGTAGCGGTGCAATGATACGGTAAATGCTGATGCCGCTGGCCTTCATCGCCGTGATTTCGCTGGACTTTTCCATCAGGCCCAAGGTCACCAGCACTGCAAGCAGCATGCTGATGGGCGTGGTGTTGTAGATCAGATAAGGCGCCACCGTCAACAAATACTCGCCCACAATCGCAAATGGGATGTGATTGCGAACAATGTCGGTCAACAGTTCAAAAAATGTAAAAACCAGCACCAGGATCAGAAACGTGCTGACGATCATGGCCAGGTAGGTGACGAACTCACGCAGTATGTAGTCGTCAATAATCAGCGGAAAATCCATGCTGAAAAAACGCCGACGCCTGTAGACGCGCTCAAACGTGCTGCGTTGTCTGGCGCGGGTCATGGCCTGCCTTTTCATGGCAAGCCGCTGCTGCAAATCCAACCAGAGATTCCGCACGGAACCGATTTCCATGGGCATCCGGTCCACGCGCCAGAACAGGAACAAACCTCCGGCAAAGAAGAGCGCATTCGCAAGCCATACGCCTATGACGGGAGACAACTTGCCCTGCCTCGCAAGCGACACTCCGAACAGGGAAATGAAGTAATAAGCAAACACCAGCACGATAGTGAGAACTACACCGGTGGACTTACCGCCCTTTTTCGAGGAAAGCCCCAGGGGGATTCCCACCAATCCGAGCACAAGGCACGCCGTGGGCAGCGCAAACCTGCGCTGAAATTCAATCATGTCGAGGCGCGACTGATTGGGATCTTTGGCCTTAGCGGCATCTCGCAGCAATGCCCGCATTCCCAGTTCTGCTACCGGAAGCTGGCCCTGATTTTCCGGCGCGGGCAACGGAATCGGTATATCAGTCTGCGCGAAACTGGTGATCGAATACTGTTCCGGGTGGCGCGGAACGACTTCATGTTGCGAACCATTCTTCAAGTGCAAGTGCACGGTTTGAGGGCTGTCGCTGACCGCCATTCCCTCTTGAGCGATGATGATCTTCGGAGCGGAGGGATTGCTCACATCCGCCATGAATACGTTCTTCCACACCGCCGAGCGGGAGGTAGGGATGACGTCCCCAATATACAGAACGATATTTCTGAACCCCTCGTAGAACACCCGCGGCTGCACTTCGAATGACACTTGCGAGCTCTTCAACCTGTCCTGAAGACGATCGAGTGCCGCGGCTGAGGCCGGCGCCCAGTAAATGTTATTGATCATCGCCAATCCCCAGGCTGCTACAACAAAGATTGAAGTGATACGTAGGAATGTCGAAGCGCCAATTCCGCTGGCCCGCATGGCGGTGATTTCGCTGTCCGCCGCAAGCCGGCTCAATCCAATCAGAATGCCAACCAAGACTCCCATTGGGATAGTTAGTGTTAACGCGGTGGGAATGGTGAAGAAGAACAACTCGGCGACGCTGGGCAAAGGGGCGCTGGCGCGCACCACCAATTCGAGAATACGTTCCAGGTCCCGCAGAAAAATGACGAAGGTAAACACCGCCGCGCCGATCGCGGCATGTGACAGCACTTCGGCAAGAATGTAGCGGGTAAATATCCTCATCTAAAAATCCGGCCAGCTTCAGCGCTACTTATAAGCGGCCATTTTCGAAACCGCCTAGCCGAGTCTAGCACGCACAATAACCGTACCTTCGTGCCTTCAATGCTGAGCCCAGCGCGAGCTTTTTACCAAGTTGCGCATGCTAGACTTTTTTTGTCTGCTCTGATTTTGTGGGTGATCCAATTTCATGCCCGTGATTCGTGTAGTCATCCTGTGGCACATGCATCAGCCCTTTTATAAGGACCTGATCAAAGGTGAATACCGCCTGCCCTGGGTCCGTTTGCATGCGTTAAAGGACTACTACGGCATGGTCCGCCTGGCGCAGGAGATCCCGCAAGTCCACCAGACATTTAACCTGGTACCGTCCCTGATCACGCAAATTGAAGACTATGTTGGCGGAGTGGCGCGCGACCCGTTCTTTGAGCTGGCTGCCACCCCCGCCGACGAGCTTTCGCCGGAGGCACGTCGAGAGGCATTGCTGTACCTGTTTCAAGCTAATCCCGTACACCTGATTGGGCGCTATCCCCGCTACCGCGAGCTTTGGGAGCGCTACCACGGGGCGGGCGAGGATCCAGCCCGTGCGGTGCGTTTTTTTCAAACTCAGGACTATACCGATCTGCAAGTGCTTTCTCAGTTGGCGTGGTTTGACGAATTCTTCCTGGAAGAGCCGGAAATCGCCGCCTTGGTGCGCAAAGCACGGGGCTTTTCATCAGACGATCAGAAGTTTGTAATGGCACAGCAGAAAATCTTGTTGGCCCGTGTGCTGCCTGAGTATGCTGCTGCAGCGCGCAGCGGCGTGGTCGAAATCTCGACCTCTCCGTTCTACCACCCTATTCTCCCGTTGTTATGCGACACCAATGCCGCCGCGGTTTCCAGTCCCGGCCTGCCCCTTCCGCAAAACTCCTTCCGTCATCCCGAAGATGCCCGCGACCAACTGCAGCGGGGCCTCGATTTGCACCAGCGCATTTTTGGTGTGCGTCCACAAGGTGTCTGGCCATCGGAGGGCAGCGTCTCCGAGGAAGTACTCTCTATCGCCTCCAGCTTGGGCGTGCAGTGGATGGCAACTGACGAAGGCGTGCTCGGACGCACCCTGGGGCTAAATTTCTCGCGTGATACATCCGGCCGCCTTCCCAAGGATGCGCCCGAAAAGCTTTACACCATTTACCGCTATGAAAAAGATCAGGCGAAGATGAATTTGTTCTTCCGCGATCACACCCTTTCTGACCTGATCGGCTTTGTGTATTCCGGTATGCCCGCGCAAGATGCCGTGGCCCACCTAATCGCCAGCATTAAGCAATCAGCCAAGCCTGTGATCGAAAAGGGCCGCGATGCTGTGGTGTCAATTGTCCTGGATGGTGAAAACGCCTGGGAATACTATCCGCAGTCGGGACGGGAATTTCTCCGCCGGTTCTATTCTGCCCTCGCCGCCGATCCCCAGATCGAGGCGCTTACAGCGACTGAAACGATTGCCCGCCACCAGGAGTTCGGCAATCTTAAGTCACTGGTTCCGGGTTCATGGATCAATTCCAACTTTAATGTCTGGATTGGCGCACCGGAAGACAATCGCTCCTGGGATTACCTTTCCGACGCTCGTAAATTTTACGACCAGGCTGCGCCCATCGCCGACCCCGAACAGCGCAAACTTGCGATGGAAGAGCTCTTAATTGCCGAGGGCAGCGATTGGAATTGGTGGTACGGGCCTGAACACCACTCCGCCAACGATCGTGAATTCGATGAGCTTTATCGCCAGCACCTGACCAATGTTTATCATGCGCTGGGCGCGCCCCCGCCAGCGTACCTCGCGCATCCGATTTACAGTGGAGTTGCGCGCCCTACCTTCGTCCCGCAGACCGCATACATCCACCCCAAGATCGAAGGGGATATGGTGCGCTATTTTGCATGGCTGGGAGCGGCCATGTACACCGCGGCTCGTCGTGCTGGCGCTATGCATGGCAAGCAGTTTTTCCTGGATTCTGTCTTTGCGGGCATTGACGAAATTAATCTTTATGGCAGATTGGACTTCGCGGAAACTCCCATCCAGGAAACATTTGAAATTGTAGTGAACATTGAGAGCGAGTCTTCTGGGCCGACGGCAGAGACTCTGCGTCTGGAAGTTTCTGCAGAAAATGGGGCGATTCGTTCCTGGCAGCTGCGGCCAGAAAATGGGCATGCTCCCATGGCCAGCTCCGAAAGAAATGCCCAGGACGCCAAACTGGTTCTTGCGAAGAATTTTGAATTTAGGCTGCCGCTGCGCTGGTTGCATTCGGAAATAGGTTCCCAGCATTCTGCGGCCGATCCGTCGAGGAGGTTGCGGCTGCGATTCAGTCTTTGGCGGGACCGCCTTCCCATAGACGCTTTGCCATTGGAAGGCTGGATCACACTCAGGCTGGTGAGCGAGCCGGAACTGGCAGCCTCGGCATTCACCGCGTAAGCGAATCAGACCACCATCTTCGCCAGATGCACCGAAAATCCTGTCTTGGGCAGCAGGGAAGTCAATTCGAACACCTTGAACCCATCTCCGCTGACCTCCGCATGCCGGTATAACCCGGGTTCGCTTTCTGCCACTTCACGGCTGCCATCCGTGTGGTCCACAAAAGCTTGAGCTTCCTTGAGAGTAGCTTCGCCGTGAGAGCCGCGCGTCGTCACCGCCTCGGCCGAGTAGGAGCGCACAAGCTTGGGCCAATATTTTTCCAGCAGGTTAGCGCTGGCAAATATGTCCGCCCAGATGATTTGCCCGTTCACTGCCACCACCACTCCGACCGCGTTGTGGTTACGCAACTCCCGGATGACGCTTTGGTAATCGTGTTCCATCGGAGCGGCCACCGCATCAATTTTCTTTTGCACTTCCTGGTTGCTCATGACCGTGGCATACGAAGAAGTCTTTTCCACCTCAACCGCTTGCGGCATCGGAATGATCGCGACCATCTCCCTGGCTGAATTGCCCACCTCCGACCATACTTTGCCTTGGTCCTTGTCGGCCATCGCGCGTGCTCGCACTGCTGGTTGTGCCATCTGCGTTGCCAAGGGTTTGAAGTGAGCTGTTTTTTCAGTCCAGCGCCTCGGCTCAACGCAAAATACGCTCAGGTCAATGGGGTCGCTCTTCGGAGACACAATGCGGTCCTTGCCGATCACACGGTCCTGCTTGCCTCCAGTGACGATTTCGCCGGCCAGCAGAATCAAAGGTCGGTCCGAATTGTTTACCAGAACCAGACGATTGACTTCGGCCCGGCTGGCCTGACCGTCGGGGACTGGATGACCGCTGCGCGGCCGCACCAGTGCTATATTGCCGAGCTCCGTGACCACCACTTCGCCCGAACGCAGGCCCTCATCCAGCGTAAGGAATTCTTTGGTGTCGTGCGAAGCGGATGTGACCACTGGGAAAATGCTGAGATTGCCCTTGCGAATTGGCGCAAGCACCCGGTAATCGGATGTACTCTCCAGCTTTCCTGCTTTTACTTGTGGACTGTTCCAGAATAGCAACAACGCCGCTGCTGACACTACAATCGCCGCACCATAGCACTTTGACCGCTTCATAAATCGCCTTCCCTGACCAAAGAGACCTCTCCCTTCGCCGCTAAGCACGGCGTTCGTCTCTCGGTTTTCTCTTCTGGAGAAAGAACGATGAACTCTGGATTATTTGCATCAAAAAACTGGTACCATTCAGTTCTGAAGTGGGCAGAAATTCCAATCCGGGCGAACCGCCGTTCGTAGCGGTCTTGCAGGCAATCAGTTCAGACTTGTTCCGCAAAAGCGGCGCGCAGGAATTTGGCGTCAGCGAAAGCGAATTCCGCAATCTGCTGCAACGGGTTGCTTCGAAGTGTCTGTCGGCGAGCGCGTCGGCCAAAGATGCACGCTGCTTTTTTGAGGGCCTGCACCTTCCAGAATTGGCCCTGGCCCAGGCATGCGCGGATGGCAACGATTCTGCGTGGCAGAAATTTATGCTGCTGTACCGCGCCAAACTTTACTCGATGGCCCTGCACATAGCCAAGGAGGATTCAGCGGCGCACGATTTGGCAGAGTCTGTTTACGCGGACCTGTTTGGCTTGCGGACCCGTGACGGCTGCCGCCTTTCGAAGCTATCCTCGTACACCGGACGAGGATCGCTGGAAGGTTGGCTGCGTACAGTTCTTGCCCAGCAGTACATCGATCGTTACCGCACCCAAAGACGGTTGGTGAGCCTTGACGAGCAAGTCGAGGATGTGCCGGTCCCCACAGGCAAGAACGGAGCCGATCCACTCAACCACGCCGCTGGCGTGGTAGACAGCCGTTTGAAGGCGGCGGTGGATGCGTCGTTGGCATCGCTCGCTGCCGACGAGAGCTTTATGCTCTCGGCTTACTATCTCGACCAGCGCAGGTTAGTGGAGATCGCGCAGATGTTGGGTGTGCACGCCTCCAGCATCAGCCGGCGTCTCGACAAGCTGGCTGGCATGCTGCGCAAGCGGATCGTGGCGAATCTGGTGCGGCTCGGGCTGGATCGTCGCCGAGCCGAGGAGTTGCTGGATGTGGATGTCCGCGATCTGGAGGTAAATGTCCGGCAACATTTGACGCAAAAATCGCGGGTGCCCCCGTTCTCTAAAGAAGGGCGGGCCCGTACTCAGACCAGCAATGCACCGGAGTGAAAAGGAATTGCCAGAACTACCAAAATTCGTAATTGAGCGGCTGCGGAACTCGACAGCTCATCGGGATACGCTACATCATGGGGATGCCGGCCATCCGGATGCCGATCTGCTCACCGCATTCCAGGAAAGATCGTTGACCAACCCGGAGCAGATGCGAGTGCTGCACCACTTGGCGGGATGTTCCGACTGTCGCGAGCTCCTCGCGCTCTCCCTCCCCGAGGGGGAGGAAATTCGAATCCCGTCCACGTCCGCGGCGCGCTTCCACTTCTTACGGCCGCCAATATTTCGTTGGGCCGCTGTGGCCTCTGCGGTGGCAGTCCTCGCAGTGGCTGTAATGGTTCAGCGGCCGCAGCAGACCCTACCGGCGAGATCTTCGGCAACAAAGATGGCGGCTCCGCAATTGCCGAATCCTGCCCGCGAAGTGGTCTCGGCGGCACAACCGCCAATGGCTAATGAAACACGTGCCTCCAATGAGTCTAAGCCGTCTGCGTTCGCGGCCTTGAAGGAAAGCCGACCGGCACGAAGGTCCGCTGCAAACACGTTAGCCAAGAAGGATGCCGTCCGGCTACAGGGGCTGAAGAGCGCTGCTGTCGCGACTCCTTCTGCCGACCTGCTTGCTCGTGCCGAGTCAGCCGCGGGGCGTGCTTCAGAGACGAGCGAGGTCAACGTAGCTGCCGAGACCGCTCCTGCTGGAGCCGTGGGGAAGTTACCGGCCACCGCGCCCACCGCACAGGAAGAAATCAGTTCCCGAGCGGACGCTTCACCATCTCAGTACGCCTACCCCACCACGTCGGCTCGCAGGGTAGTGTCACAGTCGGCTGCTCCCGGAGTGCTTGCTGACGCCAAGACTAAAAAACAAGTTCCACCGCTGCGCTGGTCGCTTTCACCTAGCGGCGGCCTGCTGCGTTCTGCTGACGGAATAAGTTGGATTCCCATTGCAGTCGGGGAACCGGCCTCGTTCCGGGTTTTGTCTGTCATAGGCTCAGATATATGGGCGGGCGGCTCGGCGGGTACCCTGTTCCACTCTCCCGATTCAGGGCGGCGCTGGCAGCGCATTTGGCCAAGTGTTGACGGAATAGAACTGAAAGACGATATAACCCGGCTGCAGTTCTCAGACAGCCGTCACGGTGCCATCACCACGTCCGTCAATCAGAGATGGATGACGGACGATGGTGGGCAATCCTGGCGCAAATCGCCCGAATAATCTCCCTGGCCGTCGCGAACAAAGAGAGATTCCTTGCAGCACCGGCATCCTGCCCGGCTAGGTTCAAACCTGCAGGTGAACGATCTCGGGTTTCAGCTTCAACCCGACCACGTGTAGCCGTGCCACCGTCACCGGCAGTTTGAAACGTCTTGGTCCTGCGCTGCCGGGATTTAAATAGAGCACTCCGTCGCGGAGTTCGTGCTTGGGCTTGTGAGAGTGACCCGAGATCACCGCTGCAAATCCGGCCGCAGCCGCATTCAAATCCAGTTGCGCCAAATCGTGAAGCACGTAAAGAGATACGCCTCCGACCTGGAGAACATTAGTCTCAGGCAGCTTCCGTGCCCATGCCTCCGTATCTACATTGCCACGAACCGCAGTCACGGGGGCTATCTCGGCGAGCTGTCCAATAATTTCTGGCGACCCCACATCACCGGCATGAACGATGTAATCGGAACCTTTTAGAGCTGCCAGAGCCTGCGGACGCAAAAGGCCATGCGTATCCGAGATCACTCCCACGGTAAAGCGCTTTTCACTCATCGCCCTTACGTAGATTTAGCCTTACGCTGAGAAGCCAGCGGGAGTGCCCAGAATCGCGTATTTTTGCTGCAAGAACTTCTGCAACTTGGGAGGCAGCGTGGCCGCCAGTTCCTGCCAGGTGAGCAGCTTGCATCGCAGGCGCAAGGCCACCGGCCGTACCCACTGCAAAACCTCAAACCATAAACCGATCAGGTCTGGGCGGCGAGAGTCGCACATTAAGCAAAATGAGCAGCCCGAGGCATGGGCCGCCAGCACATTGCGGATCAGCTGGTAGCTGAAGTATTCACTCGCGCTTTGAGGCAGGCGCCCGCAATCGAAAACTTCACTAAAGTCGGAATACCGCTCCACCGCCGTTTTCTCTCTCCTTTGAAAATGGGCCTCGGTCAGCTTGGCTTCCACCAGCAAGCTGCCCACTCGCATGTCCACCTCTGTGCGGTCGAAGCGGCCGCCTTGCAACGGCACCCTCGCTCGATATCCAAATTCCGGCACACCTTCGGTGTCCACGCCCAGCAGTGAAGCCACTGGCATGTAAGCCAGGATCCGCGGGTAGCAGAAAATATTCATGAGCAGCGCATCGGAGCTGTTGCAGGAGTCCAGTTCGCTCCAGCAGCCGTTGTCAGGCTGCGGCAAGCGCTTGCGTTGTGAGTGGGTCTTGGCCAGGCGGCGCTGCCAGGACGGATTCCGCAGCATGGCACGATAACTCGTAGTCAAGAAGTTCCCGTGCCGGGGTCCCTGCGGATCGGGCTCAAAGACAACCGTGGGCACTCCCCCGTAGCTCAGCCGGTGCGGCGCACCAGCGGCCGATGCATACTTTTGGCTGCATTCGCTCAGTGCCCGGCGCAACTCGGAGATATACCCCAGGTTACCGTTTCCGCGGCTGTTGGGCATAGAATTGAGTGGCTCGCGATAAGTAACGGCTCTGCTGTTAAGATAGCAGGATCACCCACGTATGAGGAGTGTGGACATCAGCGCAAGTCGCCGGGTTGTCAACTTCTTGAGCATAGTGGCGATCCTTTTAGCGTCAGCGTTACAAGCAGCGCATCTTTGTGCCAGCACAACGCTCGTCAAACACTCGAACGTAGCCGCATCTTTTGCTTCCTCCAGCGGCAAATGTCTAACTTGTCTGATGGCACAGCCTTCCGGGCCGGTAAGTTTGCCATTTGCACTCTCTTCGAACCTTCATCAAACAATCTATGTTGGTTCGTCAGCGGAGCGGACCGTCAGTTTGGAAACTCCAGCCCTGGGCCCGCGCGCTCCTCCGATCGCATAAAACTGTTCTCATCTTATCTCTCGTCGGCAAAAGGTCGCGCTGGCCGGCAGTTTCTCTCTCAATTTCGGGGACCCGAATGAAGGAGTAATGCGATGACAACCCACAGGCTCTTGCTCTTTGTGTTGATCTCAAGCTCGATGTCTCTCCAGGCGCAGAATCCCCTACCCACTCAGGCAGTGGAGCGGGCTTCGGGGGCTGTAGATGCCAGGATCAAAGCTCTCGAAGAGCGCATTATCGCGCTCGAAGGGCAGGTTCGCGTTCTTAAGAGTCAACAGGTGGCGCAAGCCGCAGCGCCGGCCCCGGCGCCAGTCGCGCCCGCGCCATCTGCCCCGGCCCCCACCGTGCAAGTAGAGGCGGCGCCTTCCGCGGGCCCCTTGCCGGTTTACGGTGGTGCTTCAGCCGCAGCCAAGGCGCTGAATCCGGACATAAGCGCCATAGGCGACTTCATCGCCACCGGGGGAGGGAATTCCATCCGGCCGTCGCCAGCTCTTCAAATGCACGAATCGGAGCTCGGCTTGCAAGCCATTATTGATCCCTACGCGCGCGGCGATTTTTTTCTGTCATTCGGTGAGAGCGGCGTGAATCTTGAGGAGGGATACATTACTTTCACGGCGCTGCCTGCCGGGTTTGTCGCGCGCGCCGGCAAGATGCGTTCAGCATTCGGTAAAGTAAATACCATGCACAATCACGTGCTGCCCTGGGTGGACCGGCCTCTGGTAAGCGAAAATCTGGTCGGTGGCGAGGATGGTATCAATGACGCGGGTTTCTCCATTGAGCGTATTCTGCCGGCGCCTAAGGGAATCTTCCTGCAAGCCACCGGACAGGTATTTCGTGGTGACTCAGATGAAGTCTTTAAGTCGTTCCGCAAAAGCGATGTGAGCACGGTAGCCCACCTGCGCGGTTACCGCGATATTACGGAGTCCACCAATCTCGACCTGGGACTCTCCTATGCGCGTGGGCACAACGATCTCGGCTCCAATTTCCTGACCCAGCTGTACGGGATCGATGCGACTGTTCGGTGGAAGCCTTTACGCCGCGCCATCTATCATTCTTTTATTGGCCGCACAGAGCTGATTTGGAGCCAGCGGCAACAACTTCCGCTGGAGCAGCGCAGCTTCGGCTTCTACACCTCAGGGGATTACCAGTTGGGCCGCCGCTGGTTCATCGGTGGGCGGTACGATTGGGCTGATCGCAGCCGCAATGGCAGGTTCACCGATAAAGGCGGGTCCGCGGTGCTGACCTACTGGCCGAGTGAATTTAGCCAGATTCGCGGCCAATATCGCTTTACCCATTACGCTGAGGGTCTGGATGCCAACGAAGTGCTGATGCAAATACAATTTTCCTTGGGAGCGCACGGCGCTCACCCGTTCTAGGAGTCTTGATGCTAAACACCAATGCCCGTTCGTTAAGCCTCATAGCTATCGTTCTGGTTCTGGCAGTCGTATTGATGCCGGTTGCTGCCCAGGCGAAAAAGCTGACTGTGGTCACTTCCACCACCGATCTGGCATCCCTCGCCCAGGAAGTCGGCGGGGATCGCATTAACGTGGAATCCATCGCCAAGGGGTATCAGGACCCGCATTTCGTGGAGCCAAAACCCAGCTTTCTGTTGAAGCTTCGCCAGGCCGACCTCTTGATCGTAGTTGGGTTGCAACTGGAAATCGGGTGGCTACCGCCGCTGATCACGCAATCGGGAAACCCTCGCATCCAGGTTGGAGCGCCCGGGTATCTCGATGCTTCGCAATTTGCCGAAATTTTGGAAATTCCCACCGGACAAGTGACCCGTGCCATGGGCGATGTTCACCCTTTGGGAAACCCGCATTACTGGCTTGATCCGGGCAACGGCAGGCGCATTGCCAAGGGAATCGCGGAAAAATTGGGCGAACTGCAGCCCAAGGACGCTAGTTATTTTCAGCAACGATTTCAGGACTTCGACAGACGTCTGACCGGAGCGGAAAGAGTTTGGGACCAGCAATTGAAACCCTATCACGGCCGCAAGCTGGTGACTTACCACCGTTCATGGCCAAACTTTGTCAAGCATTTCGGTTTGGATGTGGTGGGATACGTCGAGCCGCGCCCGGGCATTCCACCCACTCCCAGCCACACCATCGAGCTGATTCAGATGATGAAACGAGACAATGTAAAGCTAATTGTGGTGGAACCCTACTTCGACTTGAAAACGCCAAACAGTATTGCCAGCGCAGTAGGAGGCAAGGTGTTAGTCTTGCTGCCCTCGGTGGGCGGGGAAAAGCAAGTCACAGACTACTTCAAGCTCTTCGACTATGACATTGCCCTTTTAATCAAAGGCTTCAAGGAAGTTGGACAGTAGCTCCCGAGGAGGACTATGGAAATTCTTCCATTTTTGCTGGCCCCTTTTCTCGCCAGTCTCATCCTCACCGGCATCCACGCCTACCTGGGCGTGCATGTGGTGGAACGTGGCGTCATTTTCGTGGATCTTGCGCTGGCGCAGATCGCTGCCTTGGGCGCCACCATCGCCATTCTGATAGGAATGGATCCGCACGGCAGTGGCGCCTATTGGCTCAGCCTGGCATTCACATTTGTAGGGGCGGGGATCTTTTCCCTGGCGCGCACCCGCCGTGGGCATATTCCCCAGGAGGCGTTCATTGGAATTGCCTATGCCGTGGCTTCGGCTGCGGCCATCCTCGCCATGAGTAAGGCTACGGGTGAAACCGAGCACCTCAAAGACATGCTGGTCGGCAACATTCTGGCGGTTTCCAAGCACGACGTCATCAAAACCGCGGCCCTTTATGGGGTCATTGGATTATTTCATTACATCTTTCGCCACAACTTTCTTCTTATTTCCACCCAGCCGGCTGCCGCCGCGGCCAGGGGATTGAATATTCGCTTCTGGGATTTCTTGTTTTACGCGTCCTTCGGCTTTGTAGTCACCTCTTCCGTATCTATCGCTGGAGTGTTGCTGGTTTTCTGCTACCTGGTCGTTCCCTCGGTCGGAGCCATGCTGTTCGCTGACCGGATTGGCCCTCGACTGGCGATCGGCTGGACCATGGGGACATTGGTTTCCGCGCTCGGAGTCTACTTCTCGGTTTTATTCGATCTTCCTACCGGCGCCACCATTGTATGTACTTTCGGCGCCGTGCTGATCCTGATGTTTCTCCTCCATGTGATTCTGCATCGCTTGCATCCCAACCACGAGCTGCATCGGGAGATGGAAGTGAGCGCGCGAACTGGCGAACGGCAATAGGACGGTGCTCTAGATCAATACGATGGAAGTAACATTACGTAACCTCCTCGAGGTGACCGCCGTACATTGACCTTTCGTGTAAAGGTGTTAGCTTGGAACTGTAGCCTCAAGCGTCTTCCCCCGGCTTTTGAGGCGGGGGTGACACATGAAAGCGCTGCATTTTTGGTGGGTTGCGGTGGGATTCGTGGTGGCCCGTTGGGTTTTTCGTCGTCAACCAGTTGCCGACCCGGTGGCGCGGTTGCGCTCCACTGGAGGCATGTAAATCCGGGTATTTAACCGAGAACCGCTTGATTAATGATCAGCCGGAGCTTTGAGGGGTTGTGCCGCAGCGGCAACCGGGTGAGCGGCCCTCTTCTCCATTAAAACCAAGTCAATTCCTGGGTACAGTGGGCTGATTTTCTGGACAAGGTCAAGTCCTGCCAGTGCCTCATCCCTTTTGTTCTCCCGCCAGAGAGTGCTTGCCAGAGCGAAATTTGCTCGGTCGTTCGTAGGATTGATGGCGACTGCTTGGCGCAACGTTTTTTCCGCCGCTTCTAGGTTGCTCTGCTCGAGCAGTATCTCGCCCTTCACCGCCAGTGCGTTATCGTCATCCGGGTTCGCGGCCAACACGGCTTGCAGCTGTTCCAGCGCCAGCTCATAAGGATGCTCCTGGGCCCGAGTCATCGCCAGAGCGTGACTGACCATGTCCCGCTGGTGCTCGGCGGCGGTTGCATTGGCCTGCTCTGTCTTCGACACTTGCTCGATGTTCTCCAGCAGCGGCCTAATCCATTCGATATTCGATTTCGCCGGCTCGGCTGCAAGCAGCTCAACGTCGGGAGCGCTGGCGAAGCGGCATGCGGTTAACGTGTAGCCGTGTTTTTTCCCGAAGATAGCCTGACCAAATAAGATTTGCACCTTGCTGCCGATAAACTCCGGACGCAATTTATATTTCGCCGCAAAGTCCGGGCTCACTACCTCATCAGTAAAATATTCCGCCAACTCGAGTTGGGCATTCCCTATCTTTACTTGGCCCAGGTACCGTACTTGCGCGGGTTTGAACGACGGCCCCACGGTGACGACCTTGGGCGTGGCGCGCACCCTATACCCACTCGACACCATGGCATAGTAGCGGGAAGCTTCAGCCGGCCAGGCGCTCAGGTCAAATTCGATTCGCTGTTTCAGTCGGCCGTTTTCGGCAACCGTCTTTACATACGAGGGATGGTAGAGCGGAATATCAAATCCCCACACGAACGCTACCGCTGCCAGGCTTGAGTTATACAGAGGAATGGACCGGTCATCGCCCAGTTCCCAGGAGCGCTTTTCCGTCCAATCAGCCGGAAGCTTTACCTTGATGTAGCGGTCATAGACGATCTGTTGGCTCCGGGCCGGCTGGGCGAACAGAAGAAAGAAAGACATAAGCAGCGCAGCAGTAACTTTTGGGCCGTGGTTTCCAGACATGGGATGAGTGGTCCGTGAGATCTGACTAAATACTGGCATATCCGGCGCTGCAAACAAGTAACTTAGGCCGGGTGTCCGCTTGTTCTAATACCAACGTGCGGATGTCCAAGCGTTACATAACTCCCTGTCTGGATAGAATTCCAAAATAGCTTCTTTAGTTATCAATTGAGTTCGGGTTGCGTTTTGCGCGGGGTCTCCGCAGTTAGAATGCGAGCAGGAATGATTTTCGAAAGCCAATTAAGAAACATCGCGGTTTGGCTGGTGTTCGCCATGCTTGAAGCGCCATGTTTCGTGGTTCCAGCACAAGCTCAGGACGCACAAGGTGCGGCGCAGCGCCCGTTGGGTGATGTCGCCCGCGAATTACGCAACAGCAAGAAGGCAGAGCTGCCGGTCATTACCAATGAAAATTTTTCTGAGTTACGCCAGCTCATCGAACTGACCGAGCGCCGCGATCTGGCTACCGGTCTGGCGATGTTGAGAGCGTTGCAATCGGAGCAGCCTCAAAGTCCGGAAGTGACCTGCAGTTTCTCTTTTACCGCGCAGAACCATGCTGTGCTGGCTGTTCCCATGCAGCTGGATCTGCCGGACTCCGAGTTGGCGAAGCTGGACGGTCCCGCGGCGATTGCGGGAGATGACCTGCAGGTCTCGGTTTACAACGGAACTACCTGGGAACTTCAGGAAATTACGGTTGGGCTTACCATTGTCAGACGCGACAATCGTATGGCTGCCGCAACTTTCGGTCCCGCCCGCCTATTGCCGGCAACGGCCGGAGATGTCCCCGCCCCTGACTCGCAAGCTTTGAGGCGTCCAGACACCACCCTGCTTTACCACCTGAAAGGTTCAGCTGAGCCATTGAGCACGGCCATATTCAAACAACCGCTTGGGATTACGCTTGCTCCCGGCCAAGAGTGGCATTGGGCGATCCTTCAGGCTAGAGGCATACAGCGGAAGTAACCGAAGAATCGGGATTGGGTTCGAGCAACTGAGATCCAAGCGGGCAGCTAAACATTGCCTAGATCAAATTTCCCGATTAGCCGATTCCGCGTTTACGCGATTCACTTAACTTCTTCTGATTTTCCGGTGCGGGCGCTGCGATAGGCGGCATCGAGCACCAACTGATTTCTCCATCCTTCTTCTCCGGGCACCGGAAACGACGCTTTGCCTTCCACCGCGTCCGCGAATGCGTCCACTTGACGCGCGTAAGCCAATTGATTTGAGACTTCCTCGCTGTCCACCACATCCCATCCGCGTCTCAGTTGGATGAGCACCGGCCGCTCCACGTTGAGCGCATCATCCACCCGCAGCACGCCGGTTTCACCTACAAGTTCCAGAGGCGTCCGATATTCGGCTCGCGTGGAAACTGCCACCGATCCCAACGTTCCGCGCTTGAACTCGAGTCCCAGCAGCGCCGTCGCCTCCACCTGCTTGGATTCGCTGTCTGCCGTCGTACTGGCGCTGACGCGCACGATCTCGTCATTCAAGATGTAGCGCAGCGCATCAATGCAGTGCACTCCAATATCTGCAATCGGCCCGCCTCCAGAAATGGAGAGGTCGTTCATCCATTTGCGCGCATGCCC
Organism: Terriglobales bacterium; assembly: GCA_035651655.1. Classification (NCBI taxonomy): domain Bacteria; kingdom Pseudomonadati; phylum Acidobacteriota; class Terriglobia; order Terriglobales; species Terriglobales bacterium. The sequence goes on along the minus strand of DASRFG010000023.1, from coordinate 54,072 downwards.
CCGGCCATTGAAGGAAAACTCGGAACGCGCAAAGATCGGCTTGCCTATTTCTCCGGCAGCCACACGCTCCCGCAAGCGTCGGACGCTCTCCTCGAAACGAAACACTTGCGCTACACCCAGCAGTAGGTTCTTTTTATGTGCCGCTTCCACCATCTGCCGGCATTCCTTAGCATTTACGCCCATGGGTTTTTCCACCAGCACCGGCTTGCCGTGGGAGAGCGCCACCAGCACGTCGTGAAGGTGCACGGCATTCGGTGTGGTGACCAGTACGGCGTCCACTTCGGGCGATTGGGACAATTGCTCAACTGAATCGAACGCGAGCGGAATATTGAACTGCTGGGCTGAGGCGCGTGCCTCCTCCAGATTTCGCCGGCTCAGCGCGCTTACCCGCGAGTTCTTGGCTTTGGCGAAGCCCGGCATTAGCCGTTTAGTGGCGTGTAGTCCAAATCCGACGATGCCGAAGCGAACCATTTCGATCTTGTCAGGCACTCACGCCATCAGCAAGTTTGCCAATTCTGGTTGCTAGCTTGTCTGGTATTTGTGTGAATTGCCGAAGGCGAAGGGTAACGTCCGGCTTGGCAAGTGTCAATGAAGCGCAGCCAGACTTCATGTTTACAGTGTGTTAATTGTGACGCTTCAATGAGCAGCTCTGCGGTTGTGCAGACTCGTTCCATCCGGAAGCCACAAAACGACCGCCGCGGACCACTTTGGTGCGTACGCCCTCAATCACGGCAGGCGGCGTGTAGGTCGTATTTTTATCCACTACGACTACCAGCGCGGCTTCACCAGGGCTATCGTTACTCGCTCCCACTCCGACCGCAAACACGGCCGGATTTCTCATTAATCCGCGAGCCACCCGCGCTTTTACTGCACTCCCACGTCTGATCTCGGCTTCCGCCAACGCCGAGCTAGTTCCTGGGACAATTCTTGTGCGCACACCGTCAATTGTCGCAGGTACTACGTCGCGCGCTAGTTTGCCCTCCAATCTGGCGCTGTTGATTGTCACCAGAATCGCGGCCTCGCCGGGACTGTCTTCACTGGTTCCCACAGCCACTCCGGACACTGCCAGATTGCGCATCAGGCGGGTAGCGTTGCGCATCGAGACATTGGCCGCTCGGGCTTTCTCAGCCTCTGGTACGGCCGTCGTTACATTCGCTGCAATTGCGCCCACGGAACCCGCAGGACAGGCAATTGAGTGCTGGCCTCCGCCAACAATTACAGGCACCGCTCCGGTGTTCGGATCTGCCAAGTGATTGAGCACTTGCGCGATCGGATTCCCAATCGTTTCAAAGGGTGCGCCGTCACTGCCCGCGAACAGCAGTGCAATCGGCTGGGCAGTCTGGGCATTTACCATTAATGAACCCGAATCTCCACCCTGACTGAATTGTTGTCCGCTGACGCTCACCTGGTTGTCGAATTCCACCACGGTAAAGTTGGGGGCAGTCTTGCTGCATTTACTTTGGTACGCCACTTTTACTCGCGCGTTAATAGCGTCAATGGTAGAGCAGGTTAGTCCCGTACTGCGACCTGCCTTGGCTACCTTCATGGCGAGCGCAGGAAGAGCGGGAGCCAGCGCTGGGGCTGCTGCACATGCTGAATTCGAAGGCGATTGCAGGCAGGTATCTGGCGAAGGGCCAAACCCGAGAATCCGGCCTGACGGATCCACCATACTTGGAGTCACCGCCGCCAGCGCCGCATCCACAGTACCCGGCACAGGCGCGCTGTCCGTCCCCCCTGACGGAAGTTGCACGAACTGGCTCAGGGTCGCCACCGGAGTCGCCCGCGTGGGGTCGCAATGATTTGGCTCCGTGTCCACCAATCCCGGTTGGCCGATCAGTTCGCCCAGCGTGGCCTGGTTGGATCTCGCTAGAACGTGGTTGTTGCTCAGGATATATTGCGTCCCTGCACGGATCACGAGTACGCCCAAAGTCCCTGAACAACACGTGGTTGTCGTCCCGCTCGTGGTCGAGTCGTTCAAATTTCCGCCCGAGGTCCCTAGTTCAATAGGGGGCGTCTGGGGTGTCTGATTGGCGGCGCCTTGAGGAGGTGAAATGGTGACCGCGGCTGAGCCCATTCCTCCCGCCTGAGCAACGGCGGAAACTGTGACCAGTGGCGGCTTTGGCACGCTGGCGGGAGCGGTATATTGCCCCGCCGAAGTGATGGTCCCCAGCGTCGCGTTACCGCCGGTGCCGCCATCCACTTGCCATGTGACAGCTTGGTTGGTGGCGCCGCTCACCGCCGCCGAAAAGTGTTGCTGAGCGCCCGGAACTAGGGTTGCGGAAGAGGGAGATACCGTCACGGTGATGGTCGATGGGGTCGAACCCGAGCCACCGCCACAGCCGATGATGGGCAAAATCGAGATCACCGCGAGCAGGCATTTGCGCGCCTGATGCATCACGTTTCGCTCCCGGGGACTTGCGCAGATTAGATGCGTTCGCAATCCCTAGTTCCCGCGCCAAAATTCCCTAAATTATAAAGTCCTAGGATGACATTCGCAGGCGCGGAACGCGCTGGCAGCGCGTTACTTTCGGGTGGCGCGAATATGGGCCGATTGCACGCCGCGGACGGCCCATTTTCGCGTTGAATTAAGGGGGAGAGCCGCCGCTTTCTTAACGACTCGAAAGCCTCACTTTGACTTCGGCTTCGGTCGGGGCGCCATTGCAGAGGGCTGGTACATAACGCCACCGGCGAACCGTCTCTACCACTTTGCGGTCGAGAGAGGCCCCAGCGCCGTCCAGAACAAACGGGCTGTAAACCTGACCGTCGGTTCCGATAATGAAGTTCACGGTAATGCTCACGTTGTCAGGAATCGCGGTCAGCACAGAATGCGGCGTCGCCAAAGCTTTGGGCGGCTGCGACGACCCACACGCCATCTCCACATCCGCCTCTTCTAAAGGCGCGAAATTGAGGATGTTCACCGAACCGCTCAGGAGGCGTTCGTTTCCAACCCGCTGGGGATGTCTTATTGGGGAGGTCCGGAAACCCTCCGGGCCAGTCGAGGCCAGGCACAGGGTTGAAGCAAGGACTGCCATCAGCGCAACCTGGGGGAGACGAGTAATCATTGTTATGACCCCTGCTCTTTTCACTCGTAACTTGCGAGCGAGAAGTCTGGCACCCTGGGGAGGGCAGCCTCATGATGGCAATTGAAGAACCAACAATCCTTTCCGGGGATCGGCGGTAAATACTTGCGGAGACTGTGAGTTACACCTACGAGCCGAAATTTGTACCGGACTCAGGTGAAATGTGTTGCAGCAAAGCAGAAACTCTCTTTGACTCAGAACCGTTTCCCCCACGGGTGGCGGCGGGCCAAGGACCGTGCTTGAATCGATTTAAGAAATTCCTTGACTCCCGTTCCTGCTGGGCATGAAAATGCCCACCTTACACGGCTCCCCCTTCATGACCTTGTTGCAATGTTTTCAGGTCCAACTACCCCAGTTGGACACGGAGATAAAGCCTCATAATCGCCCCAGCCGGTGCGTCTGGGGGACAGTATTTTTGATTCTGCTCTGTCAGGCCGCATTGGGGCAGTCAGCGCACAACCGGAATCGAAACCCCGATCGGGTGCAATCAAACCAGGCGGAACTCGAGGCCATTTCGACGCAGGCCCAGGAGGCCATGTCAGCCAAGGATTGGGCAGGCGCCTCCAAGCTATTGCAAAGACTCGCGGAGCTGGCTCCCGACACTCCCGAGGTTTTCGCCAATTTAGGGGTAGCTTATTACTCCCAAAGCCGTGTGCTGGATGCGGCCAATGTTTTCGAACGCGCACTCCGCCTGAATCCCAGGATGACCAGGGCCCAGACGATGTTAGGCCTCTGCTATGCCGAGCTGGGACGGCATCGCGAGGCAATACCTATCCTTAGATCGGCCTTTCTCCATCCGCCGGACGATCAACTAGGGAAACTCATCGGGCTCGACCTGCAGCGTGCCTATTCTGGGTTGCAGCAAAATGACAAGGCGATGGGCGTGGCCGATGAACTGCTCAAGCGCTATCCCAGCGACCCCGAAATCCTATTTCAGTCCTCGCGTCTGCATGCGGATCGAGCCTACGAGCTCATGTCTCAGCTTATGCAGCGGGCCCCCGATTCGGTTTGGTCTTACTACGCAACCGCCGAAGTTCATGAGAGCCTGCAGCACTACGATCTGGCGATCGCGGAGTACAAGAAGATCCTTGAAATAGATCCCCGCATGCCAGGTATTCACTTCCGCTTGGGGCGGGCGATCCTCCGCAGTTCTAAGGAAGCAGATGCGGTTGACGGCGCACTGAAGGAATTTGAACAGGAGCTTGCCGTTACCCCGGAGAATGCCGATGCCGATTACGAGATCGGCGAGATCTATCGCCAGCGCGGCAAATTTGGGAGTGCCATCGAGCACTTCTCACGCGCCGTCCAACACCATTCCGATTTCTCTCAGGCGCGCATGGGTCTGGCTAGCGTCCTCATGATCCAAGGAAGACCGCGGGAAGCGCTTGCACAACTGCTGGAGGCCGTTCGCAGCGAACCGGAAAACGAAGTTGCGCACTTCCGGTTGGCCGCAGCGTACAGGGCGCTGGGTGATACCGCAGCCCAGCAAAGAGAAATGGCGCTGTTTCAGAAGCTCCATTCTGCCGGTTCCCCTAGAGCGCCGCAGCTCTCCGGCGCGTCCGTGGCCGCGGATGTGACTCAGCAAACGATTGACCCCGAGAACCGGACGCCATAGCTTCCCGGGGCATAGCACTTTTCAGAACGACACGTACGGGTAGGACATTTGCAAGTGATGGTCACAAGCGGAGGTTTCATCATGCACCGGAATACGGTTGTGGGAGTGCTTGTAATTTCCTTGCTGCTCAGCTTGCCGCTTACTCGCGGTGCATTTGCCCAGGCGGTGTTTGGCAATATTACCGGCACTGTGACGGATCCTAGCGGCGCTGCCGTTCCCAACGCCCAAGTGGTGATTACCGACACGGACCGCGGCGTCTCCTACAACACCACAACGAACTCGGTGGGCAATTACACGCAAACTCACCTGCTGGCCGGGCACTACCAAGTAAAGGTGAAGGCGAGCGGGTTTACGGAGTCCTCGGCCGCTGCCGAGGTGCAGGTGGACGCAACCACCCGTGTGGACGCTCAGGTCAGCGTCGGTAAGGCAGAGAGCAGTGTGACTGTTACCGCCGAGAGCCCGCTGCTCAAGACTGACCGTGCGGACGTAAGCACCACCTTGTCCGCGGCTGAAGTGGAGCGTCTTCCCATCTTTAATCGCAACATCACGACGCTACTGCTGGCCTTGCCTGGATCGCAATTGAACGGCTTTCAACATGCCTCAAGCGAGAATCCTCAAGGCGGGCTGCAAGTCAACGTCAACGGCCAATACTTCTATTCCAATGGATTCGAACTTGACGGGACCGAAAACCACAGCAATGTTTTAGGCATTGCGGTCGTGAATCCCAATCCCGACTCGCTGCAGGAATTCAAAGTAACCTCCAGCAATTACGACGCAGAGTTCGGAAACGTTTCCGGAGCGCTACTTCAAGGGACCACCAAGTCGGGGACCAATCAGCTTCACGGTTCGCTTTTTGAATATCTCCGCAACGACGTGTTCAATGCGGCAGATCCCTTCAGCCATCTTAAGCCGCCGCTGCGCTGGAACCAGTTCGGAGGTTCAGTAGGCGGCCCGCTGCGTAAGGACAAGCTTTTCGGTTTCTTCGACTATCAGGGAACCCGGCGCAGGACGGGCGGAGCCCTTATCACAACTGTGCCCACAGCTGCGGAGCGCACTGGCGATCTGAGTGCGCTATTGGGGAACTACATTTGCGCTAACGGAACGACCTCAGCTAGCCCCTGCTCCAATCCTGTGAATGTGACCACCACCGAAGGCGCCACGGTGGCGGCGCGGGCAGGAATGGTGTTCGATCCGAGAAGCGGCAATTTTGATCCCACCACCGGAATTTTCGACGGTACCGGGCGCAAAGCTTTCTCCAGCGGCGGGCGTCTCAATGTCCTACCGACACCGAGTGCTTCCATGATGAAGCTACTCAATTTCCTACCCATGCCGAATTTCGGCGCTCCAGGCGATGTGGCAAACAATTTCGCCGCAGGCTTTTCAGAGAAGTTTAATTCCGACCAGTACGATGGCCGGATTGACTACAACTTTTCTGAAAAAATGCACTTCTTTGGCCGTTACAGTCTGGCCAACTTCGATAAGAACTCCCCCGGCGCTTACGGCGATGAGGCTGGCGGTCCTTCCGCCTTCCATTTTGCTGGCAGTTCGCTGGCGCGAAATCAGAGCCTGGCTTTGGGTGCAACCTACGCCTTGAACCCCACACTCATCACCGATTTCCGTTTCGGCGCTTACCGTTACCGGGTTCGTGTGCGGCCTGGTGGCTTCGGTACTTTTCCCGCATCCGACGCCGGTCTCATCGGCCTAAATCGTGGTACACCGGAAACCAGCAGTATGCCGGCCTTTTATGTAAATGGAGATGGCGGGTTTAATTTCGGCTACGGGCTTAACGTCAATCAATGCAACTGCCCGCTGAATGAAACCGAGAACCACTTTCAGTGGGTAGATAACTGGACGAAGCAGAGCGGCAACCACACCATTAAGTGGGGTGCAGACGTACGCCGCGCCCAAACTACCCGCATTGACAGCGGCAATCACCGATCGGGCGAATTGACCTTTGCTGACAGCGTCACTGGCAGCGCGGATGTGGACACCGCTGCAGCTGGCAACGCCACCACCGGTCTTGGGCTTGCAACCTACCTGCTCGGCGACCCCAGCTTCATCGCGCGTAACTTCACCGGTCCGGGCTTTTACCCCAGCATTCGCCAAACCCGGCTCTATTTCTTCGGGCAAGACTCATGGCGCGCCACCTCGAAGCTGACGGTTAACTACGGGTTGCGTTATGAAAACTACCTGCCCCAAACCGGCGCCAAGCCTGGTAGCGGAGGCAGCTTTGATCCCACCACGGGAGAAGTGCTTGTCGCCGGGGTTGGCTCCGTCCCTTCGAACTTCGGCATTAAGCCGTACAACTTGGGATTTGCGCCACGGCTGGGCCTGGCCTATCAACTACGCACAACGACAGTCGTGCGTGCGGGATACGGTCGCAGCTTTAACGCGGCTGGAGTAGGAGCTGTGTTCGGCCAGAACCCGGAGGTGGATCCCCCAGTGCAATTCGGTCAGTTTTTGAGCGCACCAAATAATTATTCGCCGGTGGTGCCGAATTTTCTTGCCACAGGTCCGCCACTCCCTCCGCCTGTTCCTATTGGCTCAAACGGGCGCTATCCCCTGCCTGACGGTGTTGGCGTCTATTTCTATTTCTTTCCCTTGGACACTTATCGCATTCCCCTGTCTGATTTCTGGAACCTATCCGTGCAACATGAGATTCGTTCCAATCTGACGGCCGAAGTCGCCTATGTGGGCAACGTTGGCCGGCATCTCTTCGCTAATAGGAATACGAATCAGGCCGTCCCCGGCCCAGGTGACTTCGGCCCACGCCGTCCGTTTAATAAGTTCGGTCTTTCGCAGGGCGTTTACGATGTTTGCAACTGCGATAACTCAAGCTACAACGGCCTGCAGGCAAAATTGCAGCAACGCACCTCCCATGGATTGGATTTCCTCCTGACCTATACCTGGTCGAAAGCCATGACCAACTCTGAAGGTGGCTACAACTTCTCAGACAACTACAACATTCGGGGCGATCACGGTCCCGCCAGCTTTGATCACACCCACGCCTTGACCCTGCTTCACACTTGGGACCTGCCCTTCGGCAAGGGCCGCCGCTGGGGATCGAAGACGAACAAGGTTGCGGATGCCTTGGTGGGTGGCTGGCGTTTTAGTGGAGTGACTACGCTGCTGTCGGGCGCCGCATTTACCCCCTATGTCTCCAATGCTCCGCTGCTCAATACGGATTTCAACAGCGTGCGGCCAGACATTATTGCCGATCCCCATGTCTCCAACCCCAACCGCAACTTGTGGTTTAACCCCAGCGCTTACACATCGCCGCAGCAGCCTTTCCGCAACGGCACGGCGTCCAAGGGGTCTTTGCGTGGGCCAGCGCAGTACGTCTTTAACCTGTCGCTTTCCAAGAATTTCATGATCACAGAGAACAAGAGCTTGGAATTTCGGTGGGAGAATTTCAACGCACCCAATCACACTAATCTGGCACTGCCAGGTTCAACCGTGGACGTTTCGGGAGCGGGACAAATCACCGGAGCGGCCACTGACATGCGCCAAATGCAGTTCGGATTGCACTTCCGATTTTGACGGATGACGATGAGGCCGGAGCGCAAGTTTCTCCGGCCCTTCGTGTTAGCATCGTTTTCATTTTTCTCGCTGTGAACTTGTCTTTAAGGAAATTAAGAAAGGATTTCATTCCAGCATGAGTATGCCTCTTCGGCTTCTTGCCTGCGCCGTATTGCTTACTTCGCTCAGTTGGTGCCAGCTTCCTCAAGCTCCGACGAATCCGCCTCCAGATGAGCGCTACAAGGCCGACATTCTGCTGGTTGTCGGGCATCCCGATGACGACATTGAGGTTGCCGCTTACCTGGCCAAACAGATCGAGCAACAGCACAAGCGCGTGGCCGTGGTCTATGGCACCCGCGGCAACTCGGGAGGAAACGGCGCCGGCCAGGAGCAGGCAGCCGCGCTCGCCGATGTTCGCGAAATGGAATCGCGGAAATCGCTTGCCTCATACGGCGTCACCAACGCCTGGTTTTTGCGCGGTTCGGACACCGCTAGCCAGGACGTGCTGCACTCGCTGGAAACCTGGCATCATGGCGCTGCTCTCGAGGAGATGGTGCGTCTGGTTCGTCTAACTCGCCCAGAAGTCATTCTCACCTGGATGCCCAATTTCGTCGTAGGCGAGAATCACGGTGACCATCAGGCAGCCGGTGTGATTGCAACGGAGGCTTTTGACTTAGCCGCGAACCCCGTAATCTTCCCAGAACAGGTTAATCCCCCGCGCAATTACTCCACGATCAACAACTACGGCGAAGGATTGCGACCCTGGCAACCTAAGAAGATTTATTACTTCTCTGATTCCTTGCGATTCGATTTCTACAAAGGTAATGGACCCGAATATCCCACCAGCGATGTTTCGCCGGCGAAGGGAGTTCCATACTCAAAAATCGCTGCCGATGCCTGGAGGTACTACAAAACCCAGGCCGACTTCACCGAGCAGCAACTTAAAGAATTTACTGAGATGCCGGTGAGGCTGATCTTCGGCAAGTCCCTGGTTGGCGGTTCGCCGACAAGCGATGTATTTGAGGGAATTACTGCCGCGCCTATCAACTATGTCCGCCCGCGTGGCTACCAGCCTGAAGCACGCCAAGGGGTTTCATTGGAGTTGGGCGGACCTTGGGCCTTCTACCATCGTTTCCGCACCGCCCACAATGTCGAGCATATTGAAAGTCTATTTCCTGCGGAAGCCGGAATCGCACCCGGAGACAAGTTGTTGCTGCCCTTGCTGATTCACAACGACACTGACTCGCCCAAGCAGGTGACTCTTCGCGCCACCTTGCCCGCTGGCTGGAAGCAAGAGCCCGGTGACCAGGTGTACCCGGTACGTGCGCATGATACCTATCCGGTTCAGCTCGCAATCAATCCTCCGGACGGTCAAAAGGGGTGGCAAAACTTGACGTGGACCGCGGAGAGCGACGGACAGAAGGCCGGATCAGTGGCCTTACGCGTTAACGCCGGCTCCAACGTTATGCCGCAGTAAATTCCGCTACACCATCTCTTTCACTTTGTCAGCAAGAATGGTCAGGATGATCTTTTTGCGGTTGGGCTCGCCGCGCGCTAGCGACTCTGCGAAGTGCAAAGCTTGCTCAGGTTTGATCTTTGCCGGCATCGGCGGCTCGAATGGATCCACTACGGCCCGCAATATCGCTGGCCCGGGCGCATTCAGGAATGCGTCCATGGTCTCGCCGCAGTTCGCAGGATCGTCCACAGAAAACCCAACCCCGCCACACGCGTGCGCAAATTCCGCAAAATCTATAGGCGCGTTGTCAATGACGTACTCGGGATTTCCCAGGAACACCATCTGCTCCCACTTGATCATGCCCAGGCTGCGGTTATCCACGATCACAACCTTGATGGGCAATTTGTATTTCACTGCTGTCACAAACTCGGCCATCAGCATGGAGAATCCCCCGTCTCCCACAAACGCAACGCACTGCCGGTCAGGATAGGCGACCTGCGCCGCGATCGTGTAGGGCATGCCATTGGCCATACTCGCCAGAGTGCCGGAGATGCTAAACATCTGGCCGCGCCTGGCGCGGATCAGACGCGCCCACCAGGTAGCGACGGTTCCGCAATCGCAACTCACGATGGCATCATCTCGCAGGCGCTTACCGAGTTCCCATGCCACCAGTTGCGGCTTCATCGGCTTGTCGTTGCGCGTCGCCTGCTTTTCCATCAGTTGCCACCAATCTTTCATTCCCGCCTGGGCAGCTTCCAGGAAGCTGCGGTCCTCTTTACGGGTAAGCAGCGGTATCAGGTTTTGCAGAACAATTTGGCTATCTCCCATCAGTCCAACCTCGACCGGATAGCGCAATCCAATCCGCTTGGGATCGCTATCTATCTGCACGCTCTGGGCTTGGTCCGGCTTGGGCATGAACTCCAGGTACGGGAATGACGTGCCCACCATGAAAATCGTGTCGCAGTCCTCAATTGCCTCCTGCGATGGCTTGGTCCCCAGCAGGCCTATCGGACCCGTCGTGTAGGGACTGTCATCCGGGACAGCCGCTTTGCCCAGCAATGGTTTGATAATGGGGCCAGCCAGAATGTCGGCCACCTGTTCCAGTTCATCGGTCGCATGCAGCGCTCCACGCCCGGCGAGGATCGCAACTTTCTTTCCTTCATTCAGGATGTCGGCCGCTCTCTGCAATTCGCTGAGAGCTGGAATTTTCATAGCATGCGCGCGCACAGCGGAAGTGTGGTGGGGGATGTTGCGCTTCGAACGTTTCCAGTCCTTAACGTCGATTTCCTGAAAATCCACCGGCATGGTCACGTGAGCCACGCCGTGATAGGCAAGAGCAGTGCGGCATGCCAGGTTCATCACGTTTTGAACGTGAGTTGGACCCATGATGCGCTGGTTGTAAACGCACACATCTGCGTACAGTTTGTCCAACTCCACATCCTGCTGCGTGAACGTGCCGATCAGGTCGTGGTATTGCAGCCCCGTGATGGCCAACACCGAAGCGCCGTCCATTTTGGCGTCATAAAGCCCGTTCAGCAGATGAATTCCGCCGGGACCGGAGGTGGCCACGCATACACCCAGTTTTCCCGTGTACTTGGCATAGCCGCAAGCCATGAAAGCGGCAGCTTCTTCGTGCCGGACCAGAATGAAGCGGATCTTGTCCTTGCGGGCGCGAAACGCCTCAATGATTCCGTTGATGCCGTCTCCCGGCAAACCGAAAACAACCTCAACACCCCACTCGAGCAAACATTCGACGAGCACGTCTCCTGCGGTCATAGCGACGTCCTTTCGCGGAACTCCTCAGCTTCATCATCTGCTGGAACTGATCAGTACGATGCCCGTGCAGAACGTCCCGTTTGCTAGGAGGAAAGTCGCGGGTTCAGCCCTGGTGAGAATTCCTGATCTGCATTACGACTTCTTGATGGGTGTGCCCAAATACCATTTGCCGCATTTTTTCGGCTGATGTCAGGTTTAGCGCGGTATATACTAATCCGACTTGGCCATCGCGGAGAGCGAGCGATCTGGCACCCTGCCACGGGCTTCTCTCATGGCCTGTTTCCTGGTTTATCAGTCGTTGACATGAAAGAGGACAAGAAGCCGCCGCCAAACCCCGACGATGCTACGCTCGTGCCCGAGAATATGCGTCCTGTCTCAGGCGCTCACCGGGATGCGGCCGCTACCCTGACTCCTGTCCCTGAAAGTAAAGCCTTTCCAGCGCAGACCATTTCCGGCGAGACCATTGCTCCGGGGGCCGTCGCCGCCAAGCGCGCGCCCATGTCGGCAGGTTACTGGGGATCCCCAACCGCACTCCCCGCGGGAACAATCCTTGCCGGACGGTACGAAATTCTGCAAATGCTAGGCGAAGGTGGTATGGGTGCGGTTTACAAGGCCACCGACCGCGAACTGGAACGCACCGTCGCTCTCAAGGTTATTCGGCCTGAGCTCGCTGGCAATCCTGCCATCATCCAGCGCTTCAAGCAGGAACTTATCCTGGCGCGGCAGGTTACCCATCGCAACGTAATCCGAATTTATGACCTCGGCGAAGCCGAAGGCGTGAAGTTCATCACCATGGAATACGTTGAGGGGCGCGACCTGCACAGCCTGCTGCTGGAACGGCAGAAGTTCACGCCTGAAGAGGCGGTGGACATCATGCAGCAGGTCTGCCTGGCGCTCGATGCCGCGCACCGCGAGGGAGTCATCCATCGCGACCTGAAGCCGCAGAACATCATGCGCGACGCTCAGGGCCGCGTGGTGGTGATGGACTTCGGACTGGCACGCTCACTAGAGGCGACCGGAGGCATGACCCAGAGCGGCGCTCTCATCGGCACCATGGAGTACATGTCCCCCGAACAGGCTCTGGGGACCGAACTCGATCAGCGTTCTGATCTCTTTACCGTGGGCTTGATCTTCTACGAACTGCTAAGCGGCAAGACCCCTTACAAGGCCGACACCGCCCTGGCCAGCTTGCTGAAGCGCACTCAGGAGCGTGCCATTCCTGTCGCAGACTTGGAAAGCAAAGTCCCGCGCGGCCTGAGTAATGTGGTCAGCCGGTGCCTGGAAAGAGACCTCAAGCTGCGCTACCAGACCGCGCAGGAGCTGCTCAACGATCTCAGCGTCTGGCAAGGGAACAAAGCCGCCGCCTCGCTCGGCTTCCCACCGGTCAGGCCATGGGGACAAGGTTTCCCTTGGGTCGCTGCCTCGGTGGTCCTGGTGGTGCTGCTCCTCGCGGGAACCGGTTACATCTTTCGCGACAAACTATTTTCGAAGTCAACCGCCACCAGAACCGCGCCCGCCGGTCCCCAGGTGTCTTTGGCCATCCTCCCGTTCCGCAATGCCTCGGGTGACCCATCCCTGGACTGGTTAGGACCCACTCTCGCGGAAATGTTGAACACTGCGGTTGGTCACTCCGCACACCTGCGCACGGTCTCTCCTGATCGTGTGCACCAACTTTTGACCGACTTGCGAATTGGTCCTTCCACTAGCATCGATCTGGCTACACTCGCTCGCATCGCAGAATCTAGCAACGCCGACAACGTCGTGTCGGGACAGTTTGTCCGATTGGGCGACCAGATCAAGATTGACGCCACCCTTCAGGACATAAACCGAGATCGGCGGATCCCGCTGAAGCTCGACCCTGCCGGCGAGAAGGATATTCCCGCTGCTGCGAGCCGCCTCGCCGAATCGATCCGCCAGAATCTTTCTGTTTCGCCTGACGTACTGAAGGAACTCAAGGCCAGCTCTTTCCAGCCAAGCTCCAAATCGCCACTCGCACTTCGTGATTACAACCAAGGCGTACAGCTCCTGCGCGAGGGCAAGAACCTTGAAGCGGTGAAGAGCTTGGGATCCGCTACCAAGGAGGACCCACAATTTGCCCTGGCGTTCTCGCGCTTGGCCGACGCGAACTCCGCCCTCGGTTACGATAGTGAGGCGGAGCAGGTCTCCCGCAAGGCGATCGAGCTCGCGTACCAACTGCCACTCGCGGAGAAATATCTTATAGAAGCGGCTCACGCTCGAATCGTGAGGGACAACAAGAAAGCCATCGAAGCTTACGAGAACTTGTCCAAGACTCTTCCCGACAATCCTGACGTGCAATACGCTTTGGGCAGTCTCTACCGCGATGAGGCTGATTACGATAAAGCCCGGGCGCTATTCTCACGCATCTTGCAGGCCGACCCCAAAAATATCCGGACGCTCTGGCAAATGGGTGCTGTGGAGATGATGAGCGGCAATCCGCGGGCCGCTCTCGATCCTTTAACGAAGGGTCTGAGCCTCGCAATTCAATCCGACAACCAGGAGCAAAAGGGACTGATCTTGTTGGCCATGGGTATCTCCTATCGCCTCATGAATAAGCCCGATGAGGCTTTGCGTAGTTTGCAGGAATCGTTAGACATCAATACGAAGATCGGACAGAAGCGCGCTATGGCATCCGACCTAAGCAGCATGGCGCAGGTACAGGCACTCGTCGGGAAGTCCGATTTAGCCCTGACCAGCTTTAATCGAGGATTGCAGATCGAGCGTGAAATCGGAGCCAAGAAAGAGGCCGGTGACACCCTTATTGATCTCGCTAATCTTTATCTTGACCGGGGACAATACCAACAAGCCCTGAAAATGTATAAAGAGTCACTACAGATTCAGCGCGATTCCGGCGATGAAACCAATCAAGCTCTCTGCTTGAACAATATCGGTAACGTCTACCTCCGGCTCGCCGATTATGAGGGCGCTCTCACTTATTTACAGCAGGCGTTCCAGTTGCGCCAGAAACTGAATGTCCCGCCTGACATTGCCGACACTCTCCACAATCTTGGTGTTGCCTACGGCAACCTTGGCCATGATGAGCAGGCGATGGCGGACTTCATCAAGGCGTTGGATCTTGACCGAAAGGCATCGGACAACCGTGGCGCAGCTTCCCAGTCACACAGCATGGCATTCATTTTCGCCCGTCAGGGCCGCTATGGGGCCGCCGTGAATGCGATGCAAGACACGCTCAAGTCGCTTCGAGATGCCGGGGACCGCAGCATTGAGCTGGCGCAATCCCTGAATGATTTCGGCAGATTTCTTGCGGAGGCGGGAAGGAGCGCCGAAGCCGCTGCTCCCCTGAATGAAGCAGAACTATTGGCGCGTAACCTGAAGAACAACTCATTACGCGCAAGCCTCCTGAATACACGCGGCGACGTGCTGTTCTACGCCGGAAATGTGGGCGGGGCGAAGGCGATGTATCAACAAGCCTTAAGCACCGCTTCCCAGGGCGGACAACCGGAGGATGTTCTTATATCGAAGATCAATCTTGCCAGGGCAGCGCTCGTCGAGGGACACGCGACCGCGGCCGCCAATGAATTTGCCCACCTGCAACAGCAAGCAGATTCTCTTGGCCAACGACAACGCTCGCTCGAGTGTTCCGTCTATCGAGCCGAAGCAATCGTGCAGAACAAGGACTACACGCGCGCTCGCCAGGAACTACAACAAATCCTGGGTAATAGCGAGAAGCTGGGTATGCGCATGGAGAACGCCAGGATCCATTACCTGATGGGGACCTCACTTCGGCTTTCGGGCAATATTTCGGAAGGGGCTGACCAGTACCGGCAGGCCCTACGCCTGTTAGACGACATCAAAAAGGAAGCCGGGGCAGAACATCTGCTGGACCGTTCTGACCTGAATAAAATTTACGCGGAAGCCACCCGCGGAGCCAATCTCCAGAAGACCTAACCGCCAGAGTCTCCCGTCTTGCCTACTCCTAAGCATCTCGGTCGCTCAAGATGAAGTATTGAGACTAGTCGCTACAAACATGCGGCCCAAAAAAACCGGACCGCGTTGGCGGCCCGGTTTAGTTTTCAAAGCAATGGTTACTGGACAGTAAGTGGCGCCGTATTGTTGTAGAACACAGTGCCCGACTTTATGGTGGTCGAGAACTTAAACAGTCCCGTGCAGGCATTGCTCGGGACTGGCAGAAGGAAGCTAAACGATCGATTGAAACCCACCGGCGCGAGGCGAACAGGGAATCCACCCTGTTGTGCGCCTGGCTTCGGAGGAGGTGGCAGCGACACTCTCGTCTGAGTACAGACGCCACCTTGTTTATGTGGCCCCTCAAACGTGAAAGTGAGTAGCCCATAGCCGTTAGTTGAGGATCCTGGTTGAGGACTGCAGCCCCTGATATTTCCTGCAACCGTGACTAGGCCGCCCGGAGGCACGGTTGGTGCGCCGGACCTTGGCGTAATCGTGAATGCCAAAAGCTGGCAGTCCAGATTGAGATCGATCACCGTCTCCTGACCGTTGAGACGTTTACCACCTCCACCGCTACCGCAAGGCGGGGTGGTGCAGCCCGGCTGGAAGGACTTGGTGATGTTCGTCCAGTCGGGACCCGGGACATGCCCGATTAAGTGGGAGTCGTCATCGTGAGCAATCACATATGCCCCGCTTGTGGGATCCAAACTGCTGCTGTACTGCGAGTCCAGACCGATTAAAGCCGGGTTCGGCACCGATTGATTAATGGTCGTGCAGTCGGGGAACTGATTGCCAGCCGCATCGAAACACTCGTTGGTTATGATCGCGGCGTCATTTCCGCTAACCCGCAAGCAACGCGGGTTCGCGGCCGGTGGGCCTGGGATGGAAGATCCGCCGAAATACGCGGTGTCTCCGGGATTTCCTGCCGCCACTGTGGCATCGCAAACGGCGCCATCCACCAGCCTCAGAACGTCTCTCATTTTGGCAACGCCACCCATCTGCGTGCTGGCGGGGAAGGTAATACTCTGAGTCAGCGGACCGTCCGGTAGCAGGACGGTTGTGGTGCCTGGCGCTACCGGTTTGATCTCGCCGACGGTGACGTTACTGCTAAATCCGCCGCAACTGCTGCTGTCGCTTGGACTTATATAATCGCTATCGGGCGGGCCTGTCGGCAATACGAGAGTGACTGAGCCCCCGGGAGAATCGGGCCCATCCCCAGGAGAAAGTGACCCTGTAGAGCTGTCAGATACTGTCCCGCAACCCGATGACTTACCTGAGAGAGTTATCGTTCCAGTGAAAGTGGATAGGCCATTGTTCGTGACCGTTAGGAAGCCCGTGTCAGGCGAGGCGCATACGGTTACGGCCGTGTTGCAACCCTCATAATGGTATTCTGTCGTGACATCGAGTCGGTAGCCTGGTGAGCTCTCCGTGGTGAAGGAATATTGGCCATGACTCTGGGTCACTTCGAAGCTCGGATCCCCTGGCTCGTTATCGCAACCACTCGGCGATCCACCTTGTAACACGTAAGAGTCACTAAGAATTTCGTCGCATGGACTCGACCTCGGAGCCCCGGAATGAATCTGCGAATCGGTTATGAACAGGTCAATGTTCTTGACGGCGTCACCCTGCGAAACAGTGCCTTTAATTTCGAGCACCGCCCCGGTTTGGGTTGCACCCTGCGCCCACACAATTCCGCCAACAAACAAGGTTAGCGCCACAGTACAGATACATCGTGTGACGTGCTTCATGCTTCTTCTAGATACCTTCATGGATTGCACTCCTCAGAGTGGTTGGCCCGGGGAAAAATGAAATCCCGTTCCCACCTTAAAGACAAGAAATTTGTTCTTAGGCCGATGGAACAAATAAAAGGGAACAAACGGGTGAATACGTTGGAGGATTCTGCTTTTTTGCGTTAGCCGTGTCAAGGAGTTTTTTATGAATTTATGGCTAAAACGCTCGACTGACGGGCATTTCAGAGGAAACAGAGGCCGCCGGCAGGGTCTTGCACTTCTTTGCGACAATGTCGCATTGCTTTGCCCGGTCTTGTGTAGAACTTGGGATTAAGCAGAGTTATGCACACTCGGGTCTTGCGTATTCGCCCGTGACATTGAACGCGATCAAGCCCTTGACCTGTCTTTATGGTTCCGCCCCAAAACTCGCGATACGGTACAATACAAGCCGAAGCCATACCGACGCCAACTTTTTAGGGGACGTAGTTCAGTTGGTTAGAACGCTGCCCTGTCACGGCAGAGGCCGCGGGTTCGAGTCCCGTCGTCCCCGCCATTCCTATCAATGGCTTGCGACAAGAGCGCCTGAGATACGCGACGATTTGTGTCGTCGTTTGTGTCGTAACCGCCTGTTTTGTCCTGTTGATCGGCGCGCTGTAAAAGTGACTTTGTGCGCGAGGATCTGTTGCTGGTACACGGAAAGGGCAGCCGCGAACCATGGCCGGATATTTCGGTCACCGGCCGCGGCGTCTTCGGATGTTCCTAACGCCGACTTATTGATGACGGGCCATGATGGATGAACATGGCCATTCCAGCAAAAAGCAGCAGCACCGTGAAGGCGACAGACAAGACATAGTAGACAGCCCGCACTTTGGGCCAAAGCCAACTCGGAAGCCGATCTGAAAATCTGTCACCCCATGTCGCAGTCAGGCGCGGCGGTAGTTCGGATTCTTCGGTATCGGCCTTCCATCTGGATGCGATCCAAGTGGCGCGCAGATTGGAAAATAGCACCCCTACAAAGAAGACTTTCAGTATGCTGGGTAAAATTGGAAGTTCTGCAAGCGCGAATACAAACGCCATTGCAGCGGCGTAGCGGCTGTGCTCGCGGATGCCAACACCGCTCAGATAGTAAAAAACGAAGGCTACTGCCCCCGCGATAGGATGCCCGATTGCCACCGAGCTGAGAAACGCCAGAATCGCAAATGCTGTGCACAGCAAATATCCCTGCACTCCAAGATAGTCCACATCGGCGCCACTCTGAATTGACGGCCAGAAGAGACTCTTGAGACGGCTTTCGCTACGAGGCGTGGAGTCCGCCAAACCAAGGGTTTGCATCGCGGGCGGTATATTACTCCAAGCAGTGCCGGGCATACAGGAAAACAACGCGCTCAGGCGGTCCGTTTCAGATCTCGTTCGAGATCACTCTGGATAATGTTGAGTTTTCTCTGGTGCGCCTGTCGTGCTTGGTCTGCCTTGGCAATTTCCGAGTTCACTTCGCCACCAATCAGGATTGCTGCGCCTGTCAGGTACAACCACAACATTAAAATGATCACCGCCCCGAGCGATCCGTAGGTCTGGTTGTACGAGTTGAAAAAGTGCAGGTAAATCCTTAGTCCGAAGGAAATCAGTAACCAGAGCACCACACCCACCGCAGCGCCGGGCGACACCCAATGCCACTTCGGACGTTCCACATTCGGGGCAAAGTAGTACACCAAGGCAAACCCTACGCCCATACAGGCGACCACAATGGGCCACTGCGCGATTTTCCAGGTGATCACGAAGGCGGGCCCTAAACCCACAGTGCTGCCGATAAATTCCGCCAACTTGCCGCCATACAGGGTCAACACTAAGGCGCAAAGAATCAGGGCCGCCAGCGCCGCGGTCAATCCCACCGCGACCGCTCGCTTTTTCCAATAAGGCCTGGTCTCTTTTACTCCGTATGCAATGTTCAGGGTTTCGACAATAGCTCCCATCCCATTCGAAGCTGCCCAGAGCGCGCCCAATAAGCCGAGTACGATTTTGCCGCTGCCTCGCGCCTCAATAACTTGCGTAATCGTTTGGCTCACCAGCTGGGAAGCTGATCCCGGCATCGCTTGGGCGAGGTACTGCATCAAGCTGTTTCGCAGCTCGGTTCCCGCGGAAGCAAAATATCCCAGCGCCGAGAGCAGCACGATCAGCAAAGGAAACAGTGCTAGCAGAAAATAGTAGGCGAGTTGAGCCGATCGTCCGAAGACATCGTCTTGATTGATCTGCTGGCCCACTCGTTTGGCCAGCTGCAACGGTGTCAGGCCGCCAAAACGCCATTGCGATTCCATCACCCCTCCAATCTGCACACGCGGAATTCCGGACCGGTCCTGCTCGAGGTTACGCAGCCTCTTGCTCAAATGCCCTTTGATAGCCGCGCCCGTCTCCAAAATCAGTCAGACCGGCGAGCACTGTCATCAGCACCGCTTCCGCGGTAAAAAACGTCTTCTCGCGCTCATCTTCAAAATCCATAAACCCTGGCAGGGTAGCTGTCATTGCCGCCAATCCCATATCAATCTTGCCATGTGTCGGAAAGGTCACCAGCTCAGCAATCCCGGCAGGATAATCAGTGAGCAGGCTAGTGACGGTCTCGGCTGCCCCACAAGCCAATGCGCTAATACCTGCACGTTTATTGCGTCGCATCATGAAAATCCCTCCCACAAAGAATGTGGCAGCGATCACGTAATCCAGAACGCCATGCACGTTGGGGGAAATGACTTTAGGAGCAGGCTTTGTTAAACCTTTGACAACAGCTTGTAAAATTGCCACAAATAACCTCCCGGACAAATAAATTCGCGACCAGACCTCTCTGATGTCGTTCTTCTTGATTGGAGGCCTACACATTTACAGCGGGATGGCCTCCAACCTTGGTCGAATGTTCGTAGATGCAATGTCGCGCGCGAGGGTGCTACACACGCGAAACTGAAAACCGGTGCTGAGCGGAAAGGCTTTAGCCGAGTTGACCGGCGCTTAACTCACGTGAGCTAGAGTACTCGGCGTTCTGTTCTGCTGGAGAGCTGTGTAGCAGTAGTTCAGTTACAATGAGCCTCTCTGGTTTTGATCCAACTACAAGACGGACGCCAACCTTGACGAAACCGCGCGCATTAATATTCGTGTTCTTTCTGGCTACCCTGGCCGTTGCCTATCAGCGAGAGATTGCAAGCCGTCGCACATTGCAGCTGCCCACAAGCAAGTTGCTGGTCGCTCCCGTGCCGGGTCGCTTAGGTGATACCAATGGCCTTCCTGTAACCGCTGCGTTAAGCCCAGACGGGCATTATTTGGTGACGCTGAATGCTGGTTATGGGACCGCCGAATCAGAATATCGGCAATCGCTCACCGTCCTCCACCTGGAGAGCAATCACATTTCCGACTTTCCCGAGCCGCGTCTCGCCGGTCACGCGCGTCAGTCCTTCTTCATCGGCCTGACGTTTAGTGGCGATGGACAGAGGCTCTATGCCGGCTTTGCTTCCATAACTGATCCCACCGGCAAGCGGCCACGCGACACGGGCAACGGCATCGCGGTATATGGTTTCGATCACGGGCGAATCTCGCCAGAGCGATTCATTCCAATCCCGCTGCAACCCTTGGCAAAAGGCAAGCAAGTACCCGCTGACCTGGCAAAGGTGCCCAAAGGCAGCGCGATTCCTTATCCCGCCGGCATCGCAGTGGTGCCAGGTAAGAGCGAGAAGCTGCTGGTCGCCAACAACTATTCAGATAACGCTGTGCTGCTCGACCCGAGAAAAGGAAAGATCCTGAAGCGTTTCGATCTGAGCACCGGTCCATTGGTGCCGTCGGCGTTTCCCTACGGCGCAGTCGTCACTCGTGACGGAAAACGCGCATTCATCAGCCTTTGGAACGCATCGCAAGTTGCTGAGCTTGACCTCAAGCACGGTCGAGTGACCCGATCCGTGCCGCTGCTCAAGCCGTCATCCGCCACCGCTGCGGGCTCTCATCCCACCGCCATGCTGCTGAGTCGCGATGAGAGCTTGTTGTACGTGACACTCGCGAATGCAGACGCCGTTGCGGTTGTGCAAACACGCGACGGCAAATTACGCGGACTGCTTTCCACCCGTCTTCGTGGTCAGGAGTACGGAGGAACCTATCCAAACGCGCTTGCGCAATCCGCTGACGGAAAACATCTGTTTGTGGCTAATGCTTCCTCGGACGCGGTGGCGGTATTCGATGTTTCCAAGCTCGCGGATCGCGAGGCTGGGTCGTACCCGGTTGCGGCACTCGGATTTATTCCCACCGATTGGTATCCCACCGCGCTTGCGGTCCGCGGCGACGATTTGCTCATCGCCAGCGGCAAAGGGCAGGGAACCAGTCCCAATCCCATGCTCCAACACTCGTCGGAGGCCGGTTATATCGCGACTCTGCTGCATGGATCCATCGCTCGTCTGAGCATCAGCAAAACGGAACCTCAATTGGCAGAACTTACGCGGGAAGTCGAGCACAGCAACTTAATGAATGGCGAAATGGGGCAGCTTGCGTTCCGCAACGGAACGAATCCCATCCGCCACGTCATTTACATCATCAAGGAAAACCGTACCTACGATCAGGTCTTCGGGGATTTGAAACCTGGCGATGGCGACCCTTCGCTCTGCATGTACGGAGAGGACATTACGCCCAATCAGCACAAATTGGCGCGCCAGTTCGGAATTCTGGATAACTTCTACGACAGCGGCGAGGTTTCCGGCGACGGGCACGTCTGGTCCACTGCCGCCATTACCAGCGATTACACGGAAAAAACCTGGCAGATTGCCTACCGTGGTGGCGAACGGACCTACGATTACGAAGGCGAGGTAGCAGGGAACTCTCCATTAGCTGACAACGAACCTGACGTCAACGAGCCGCAAACCGGTTACATTTGGACGAGCGTCGCCAGTCACCACCTTACATATCGCCATTATGGCGAGTTCGTGGCTACATCGTGGTGTGGCGAAACCGAGGCCCAGCAATCCCCCCAGCAGGGTACGCCTTCCCCGGCAGCAAGTGAGTGCGGACGGATCGAGGTAAAAAAAGGAGAGCCTCTGCCCCCCAATGTGGGAGTGCCGCATGGGTCGCCCAGCCCGTATCCCTGGCGCATACCGTTACCAGCGCACAACCTTCCCACAAAACCGGAATTGCGCGGCCACTTCGATCCCAATTTCCCGGATTTCCGCGTTGAATACCCTGACCAGCTACGGGTGGATGAATTCCTCAATGAGTTCAGCGGATTCGTCCGAGCGCGGCAACAGGGCAGCGGTGAAGAGTTGCCGGCCTACGTTTTGCTCAGATTGCCGAACGACCATACTTCGGGCAAGCGACGGGGCTCGCCTACCCCCTCAGCTTCCGTTGCAGACAACGACCTGGCGGTTGGACGCGTCGTCGAAGCAATTTCACACAGCGCTTATTGGGACGACACCGCTATCCTCGTTTTGGAAGACGACGCGCAGGATGGCGCCGATCATGTTGATGCGCATCGCAGCATCGCCTTGGTCATCAGCAAGTACTCACCCGGTTCACCAGCACAGCCGGTTATCGACCACCACTTCTACACCACGGTAAACCTGGTGCGCACCATCGAAGCTCTGTTGGGATTGCCGCCCATGAACAACAACGACGCGCGGGCGGCGGTTATGTCGCCGCTCTTTGCCGGACAAGGAGATCAGCCGCCATTCACCGCCGACTATCGCAATCGCGACAATGGATTGTTGTTTACTATGAATGCCGCCACCGGCAAGGATCAGGATGAAGAGGATTCAGAACTCATGGACTTCACCCACGAGGACCGGGCCGAGGCGTCCCAATTGAACGCGATTCTGTGGCGGGATCGCATGGGCAATCGGCCGATGCCGCTCTCCAACCATGCTGCCTTGGGAGGACCGCGTCATCGTCACTTCTAAAGAGCGCGTCTGAGGTCGGACTTGCTCAACCCCGCCTTTTGCCAGAAAAACCAACACTCGGGGACACCGGCCAATTTTCCGAGCTGAATATAAGCCTCTGCCGGAGGTTCATTGATTGCGCGCTCCCAGCGGGACACCGCCATAGCAGACACGTTAAGCTTTGCTGCAAACTCTGTCTGGCTGAGTTCCAACTTGTCGCGCAGGTTCAGAATTCTTTCCGCCCACTCGGGTCTTGCAAGCTTCGCTGCCGTACGCATAATTGAGTTCTTGACACCCTTAACGCTGGCGTTATATTAAAAGTGCAAGTCCCCAAGGGTGGACGTGCAGAGTGTCACGATTGGTGACAGGACATACTACCAAAAATCGTGAGCTGGCGCGATACGCTCAATATCGCGGTTTGTATGCCCGCGTCGCCCGGAAACTGAAGGTGGATCGCTCATATGTAAGCCGCGTGGCACGTGGCGAAAGACGCTCCAAGCGAGTATCAGAGGCCCTGAAGGTTGAGTTAAAGCGCATTCAGAAGCTCTGATTTCCACACCCTTCATTCCACCGCCCATCTCTCCCGTTCACCGGCTTGTTAAAATCGAGGCGCCGAGCTCCCTGCCAAACATGTCTGCTCAATACCAGCCTTTCGCCGGCGCGAACCGCTGATGATCGCCGCCTCGCTGAGCCCTGCGATTAAGCGCACGCGTCTTTTCGCAGCTTCCTGCACGGGCATGTTCATGTTCGGCATCGTTTTAGCACTGCTGGGTACCTTGTTTGGACTTCCGCAGGTTCACTCCCGGCTGCACATAGATCTTGTGCAAAAGGGTGATCTCTTTCTGTTGCTGTACCTGTGCATCTGTCTCGCGACCTTGGGCGTGGGGCCTCTCATTGATCGTTTCGGCAACAAGCCAGTGCTGCTGGTCTCATCCCTGTTGGTTGCTGGCGGGCTGCTCGCCTTTGCAGCTGCTCAGTCTTTCTGGGCAGCTGCCGCCGCCACACTTGCCCTGGGATCAGGAGGGGGCGGCCTGAATACCGCGGCCAATGTTCTGGCCTCAGATCTTTATCCCGAGAACCGCGGCCCCATGCTGAACATTCTGGGAGTATTTTATGGCTTCGGCGCGCTGTTCATGCCGCTCGTGACCGCCAGCGTCGCCACCCGCATACCGATTCCGGAATTGCTGATTGCTTCCGCTATCTTGCCGGCAATGTGCGGCATCTTGTACGCGCTGCTCACGTTTCCTGCCACCCGCGAGCCGCACGCAATTTCTTTGCAAGAACTCGCCGAGGTTTTGCGACATCCGGGCTTGCTGCTGTTCGGATTTCTTCTGCTTATTGAATCAGGAAATGAGGCGGTCCTCGGCGGGTGGACGTCCAGCTACTTGATCACGCTCGGCGCCCAAGCCCGCATTGCAACCTGGGTGCTCGCGGGATATTGGGCGGGCCTGATGCTCGGTCGCGTGGCAGCATCGCGACTGCTGCGGTGGTTAAAGGATGTGCAACTCGTGTTGCTGAGCGCTGCTGTCTCACTGGCGACCTGCGCCGTGCTGTTGCTGGTCCGTTCTTTGCCTTTGCTCGCAGTGGCCGTTGCCTCGACCGGTTTCGCATTCAGCGCTATCTTTCCCACCATCTTGGCCATGGCGGGTGACCGCTATCAGCGCAACGCCGGAACAGTTTTCGGTGTGCTATTTGCGGTCGGGCTGGCGGGAGGAGCCGTATTTCCCTGGGGAGTTGGTCACATCTCGCAAGCCTACAGTGTGCGCGCCGGCATGGCCCTGCCGATGATTGGCGCAGCAGTGAATTGCATTACGATCTGGATGATTCGGCGTCGCCAAATCGAACAGCAACGATAGGTACAACATCAAAAGCCTTCGGCGACTAAACGCTCCAACGTAACCGAACCCGGCGCCGAACGCCGCAGCATCTTCTCCACATATTTCGCGATCAGGTCAACTTCCAGATTCACCTTATCGCCCGGCTTGAGGGATCGAAGATTGGTCACTTCCAGGGTGTGAGGAATTATGGCAATCCTAACCGTTCTCCCTTCCACCTGGGCTATCGTCAAGCTGATTCCTTCTACGGCCAGCGATCCCTTGAATACCACATAGCGTCCGAGTTCATCCGGGATCTCGACCTGCAACCAATAGTCACCGCCCTCGCCAATTTTTTCTAAGCTGATCACGGTTCCGGTTCCATCAACGTGTCCCTGAACCAGATGTCCTCCGAATCTGCCATCCGCTTTCATCGGCAGTTCAAGGTTCACCAGCGATCCCTTGCCGATACCGGAAAAAGAAGTGCGCATCCACGTCTCCGGCGCAAGGTCGGCCGTGAACGAGCCTGCGGCGATATCTACCGCCGTGAGGCACACGCCACTGACCGCAATGCTGTCACCTTTCTTTAATTCACGCGCCAGCCGGGAGCAGGCCACGCTTAGCCGCCTTTGGCCGTGATCTTCGACTATCTCCTGAACGCGTCCGACTTCCTCGATCAACCCCGTAAACATCGTGTCTCCGTCTCAATCTCCGTAAGGATCGCGCAAGTAGCCTTCCACCGCAAAGTCTTCACCGAACCGGTGCAGAGCGAAAGAACGCAGATGGGCGGCTTCGCTCATCCTTCGAAAACCCTGTCCCGCAGCAAAAGGAACTGACCCCGTTCCCGCCAGAATTTTGGGCGCGTAGTACAAAAAGACCTTGTCCACGACTCCCGAGGCCAGCGCTGTCCAGTTAACCATAGCTCCGCCCTCAATCAGCAAGCTGGTTATCTCTGATTTTCCCAGACGGACGGCAATCTCCCGCATTCCCGGCCTCCCATCCGATGAACCAAGCGGCACTTGCTCCACTTGAACCCCGCGCTCCTCCAGTTGCCGCCGTTTCTTCTCTTCAGCAAACGAGCACAGCACCAGCAAATCATCCTTTGCCGTTTTCACCACACGGGACTCGAGCGGGAGCCGCAACCGTGAGTCCACAATCACCCGTAGAAGGGCCCGCCTCCGCGGCTTTCCACTGCGATCCGTCAGCAGAGGATCATCCGCGATGATAGTGCCTACTCCCACCAGAATGGCGTCGTGCTGGTGACGCAGTTCCTGCACGTGCGCTCGGGCCGCGTCACTGGTGATCCAACCGCCGCTCACGCCGCCCCCACCCAGGATCGCAGAAGCTGCGGATTCATCCGAGGGCGGCGCAATCTTGCCGTCGAGAGTCATGCCCGCTTTAAGCGTCACCAACGGGGTTTTGTGGCGGATATATTTGGCAAAGGCTTCGTTCAATTTGCTGGCTTGCGCTTCTCCCGCCCCAACCAGCACTCGAATTCCGGCAGCGCGCAGCCGGGCGAATCCTTTGCCACGCACCTGCGGATTTGGGTCGGCGATAGAAGCAACTACCTGGCGAATTCCGGCGGCAGTTAGAGCGTCGGTGCAAGGCCCGGTACGGCCTTGGTGGCAGCAGGGTTCGAAGTTAATGTAAAGGGTGCTTCCACGCGCACGTTCACCCGCCTTCTCGAGCGCAATCACCTCTGCGTGTTTAAGGCCGTCATAAGTGTAATGGCCGCTGCCTACCACCTCGCCAGAATCGCTAACCAGCAACGCTCCCACATTGGGGTTGGGTGATGCCAACCCCACACTCTGCTCGGCCAATTGCAACGCCTGCTGCATGAACTGCTCGTCAGTAGCTTTTGTCATCTCATGAGTAAGTGCAAGTGAATCTACGGAATTCCGGGCGCCCTTGCGACGTGCCCTTCTTATTCGAACAGGGAATCCACGAATTCCTTTGGCTGGAACGGCAATAGATCGCCGGCCTTTTCGCCTACTCCCACGTAACGGACCGGCAATCCCAGTTCGCGGCTGATGGCAACGACAATCCCCCCTTTTGCGGTGCCATCCAGCTTGGTGAGCACAACTCCGGTTACACCCGCCGACTTCGTAAACAAGCGCGCCTGCTGCAAACCGTTCTGGCCGGTGGTAGCGTCCATCACCAGCAAGGTCTCGTGAGGGGCGCCGGGAATGATGCGCTGTGCAGTACGCCGCATCTTCTCCAGTTCTGCCATCAGATTCGTCTTGGTGTGCAGACGGCCGGCCGTATCCACGATTACATAATTCACATGGCGGGCGGTGGCGGCCTGAAGGGCATCAAAGAGCACGGCCGAAGGATCGCCACCCGGCTTTGTTTTGATTACTTCCGTGCCCGTGCGCTGTCCCCAAATCTCCAGTTGGTCAATCGCCGCTGCTCTAAACGTGTCCGCTGCGCACAGCAGGACCGATTTTCCATCGGCCTGCAGTACGCTGGCCAGCTTGCCGATAGTCGTGGTCTTGCCGGTACCGTTGACCCCCACCACTACGATGACCTCCGGGACGCCATCCACCTTTTGCACGGGTTGAGAATTTCCTTGATTGAGTACGGACAACAGCTCTTCCTTCAACAGACGCTTGAGCTCTTGCACGTCCTTGATCTGCTTCCGGTCTGCCTTGTCCCGCAACTTCTCCAGCACTTCGTGGGTGGTCGTCGTCCCAAGGTCAGCCCCAATAAGGGTAGCCTCCAGGTCATCAAGTGTGGCGCGGTCAATTTCCTTGTTGAAGGAAATTACGTCCTCGATCCGCTCGCTAAGATTCTCGCGAGTGCGCGAGACCGCCTCCTTCATGCGGTCTAACAATCCGGGTGTTTGCTCGACGCTGCCAAATAAGGTTTGAATCATGCTTTACCTGAATAAGTGTTATCTCTCCAATTATAGACAACCGGCGAGGCTCGCCCGGTGCACTCATTGACAGCCAGAAATCCACCGCGATATCGTTCCGCTTGCGTCCTGGTGATTGATGGCGGTTGGGGAGTTTCCCTATGAGAACTTCCATAGTGGTTCTGCTTTTCGTGTCGCTAGCCCTGCTTGTTCCAGCAGCTTACGCCGATAAAGACGACGATGATGTAGTGCAATTCGGAAAGGCGGTTTACGTCGGCCCGGATGAAACCGCTGGAGACATTGTCTGTATCGGATGTTCCATACGAATTGCAGGTAAGGCTACCGGCGATGTGGTGTCGGTAGGCGGTTCTGTCCAGGTGAACGGAGACGTCCAGGGAGACGTGGTGGTGGTCGGCGGGGCTCTGCAGCTGGGGCCGGAAGCTGTTCTGCATGGTGACGCAACCGCGGTCGGAGGCGGCTTGCAACGGGCGCCCAGCGCGCAGATCAAAGGAGAAGCGGTCAACCAGCGCCTGCCATTGGGACTCAAAGGAATGGGATTGTTGCTGCTGGCTCCATTGCTTGGCCTGTTATTAGTCGGAGTTCTTCTGGCTGTACTGGGCTATGCCATTCTCGGAGAGCGACGAGTCCAAACCATTGTCCTGACTTTGCGCCGCCACACCGGATTGGCTCTCCTCGCGGGTTTGGGCGCCTGCGTTGCCTTCTCCGTAATGGTTACATTCTCACATGGGGCCGGACCGGCAAGCCTGCTAATCATAGGAGCATGCAGCCTTGCGATGTTTGTGATCGTAATCGTGGGGTATACGGGTGTTAGTGCTTGGGTAGGCCATCGGATCACCTCCACCGGCGCTGGAATAGGCGCGGTTGTAGTGGGCGCGATTGTTGTAGGCCTGCTACAGGGCATTCCCTTGCTAGGCGTTATCCCGCTTCTCATTTTTGGGCTGTTTGCTCTCGGGGCGGCGGTTTTGAGCGGGCTTGGAACCGAACCAGACTGGCTGCAACACCAACTCGCTTCGAACCCGACTGCTGGGCAAAGAGGAATGCCAGGAGCTGGCACTTAGGATCTTTCGCAAGCGACTCTAGAACCGTCCGCTCTCGACGGCAGCCGCTACATCAGGTGGCAATTCGGCCTGGGCCTTCGACGCTGCTTCCAACGGAGTGGCAGTGGCTACCGAGCGTACGTGCAATTCTCCCCGATAAAAGACTGTGGTCAAGGCAGCCACCACTTTGGGATCGAAGCGCTTGTTAGCCAGGGAATTGATGATCCGTACCGCATATGCGGGGTCGTGTGCCGCCTGGTAAGGACGGTTCGTGGTAATGGCGTCAAAGGTATCGGCCACTGAAATGATGCGCGCCAGCAGCGGAATCTGCTCGCCCTGATAGCCGTGAGGATATCCGCGTCCATCCAGCGACTCGTGGTGCAACTCGATGCCCGGAATCATCTCCTTCAATTGCTCGACGGGGCGCAGAATGTTCGCGCCCTTGGTGGTGTGGGTCTTCATGATCTCGAACTCTTCCGGCGTAAGTGCACCCGGCTTTTTCAACACCCGGTCCTCAATTCCGATCTTGCCCACATCGTGCAGCTGGGCTGAGATGCGCACGATCTCAATAAACTCCGGCGGCAAGGCAAGCTCCGTGGCGAGCAGGACGGAATACCTGGTAACGCGATCGGAGTGACCTCGAGTGTAGGGGTCCTTTTCGTCAACCGCGCCCGCCAGCATCTGAATGGATCCGAAGAACAGCGCCCGGTTCTCTTCCGCGGCGCGCTTAAGGTCGGCTACAAAATGCTCCAGGTCTTGAGACATAGTGTTAAAGGTCTCGGCCAGTTCGCCGATCTCTGTGCGGCTCTTCAGATGAACCCGCTGCGAAAAATCTCCACGCGCAATGGCGCGGCTGGATTCGGTGAGCACTTCCAAAGGATGCGTAATCTGGCGTGCGGCAAAGCTGCTGATCGCCAGGCTGATCAGCACCAGCAGTAACGCCAGCAGTCCAGCAGTGCGTTGCATCTCGTAGACACCGCGGTAAGCTTCTTGCTGGGGTTTCTGCACGATGACCGCCCACTCCAGGGAAGGCGCTGGGCTGTAGGTCCCCAGCATGGAGATTCTCTGCTTGCCCATTCCTATCTCAAATTCCTTCGTGGCAACGAACTGCGCGCGGCCGCCCTGGTCCACAAAATTCTTTACGATCTCGACATTCGACATGTCCTGGCCGGTAGCAAATTCAGGAGTAGCGCCTGCCACGAGTCGGCCCTGGCGGTCGACCACGTAAGTACTCAGGCCGCCCGTACTCACTTCCTGCAAACGCCTGATAAGGAACTGCAGGTCAACCACGCCACCGATCATACCCACAAAATGTCCGTTCACCATCACCGGCGCGCTTAGCAGCATGATGGTGCGGCTCTTTTTCCCGTCTTGTAGCGTGAGTGCCTCGCCGTTATAAGGTCGCCCGTCCCGCGACGCAGCATAGGCACGCTCAAGTTCACGTTGGAGAAATGCATCCGGAGTGATACGCCCGGCTGAGATACCTTTGGCTTCGCTGTTGAGTAAGGTGGCGTAAGCCAGATCGTCTGAGGAAGAAACAAAATTCTCTAGCAATGCGCGCAGCTCAGGAGCGCTTACATGGCGGTTGCTGAAATCGCCACCGCTGGCCACTTTCATGGCCGAAGAGAGATTGCTCAGCATCAGGCGCACCGTTCCCAGGCGGTGCGAAATATCGTCCGCCAAAGAGCGCGTAATGGTGTTTTGCAGCAGCATTTCGTTGGTCTTCAACCGATCACGGTTGTTGCCCACCAACTGTCTGGAATAGAAGTACATGGGCACCACGCTGACCGAGATCAAAACGGCGAGGATCAAGTACAAGATGGGAATACGCGAGGGTATGGGCAGTCTGCGCAGCAAAGATCGCGTGCTCATCGGTCAGGCCAAGTTGTGGGGAGGTCAAGCTAGATTGTACTTTGCGGTGTTGAACCACAAACGCAAATTGCGGCTGCGCAGGGTTACCAAAGTACCCGTTGAGCGGGTACCCGCTTTCGCTCATCCCGTTCCGAGGTTCCGATAAAGCCCCACTTCGCTTGTGGCTGGACGGGTCATCAATTCGCGGATCGCTTCACGCGGCAATTTTCCTAACTGCAGGATAGCGTGCATCTGCTGGGTTATGGGCATTTCCACATTGAGCTTTCGCGCTAATCCAACCGCGGCATTAGTTGTGAGCACACCTTCCGCAACCATTCCGTGCATACCCGTCACGATGTCTTCCAACTTGCGGCCTCGCCCCAGTTCTACCCCTACGGAGCGATTGCGTGAGAGATCGCCAGTGCAGGTCAACACCAGATCGCCCAGTCCGGCGAGGCCAGCCATGGTTTCCTGGCGTCCGCCGCTCGCTATCACCAGGCGAGTTATCTCGGCCAGGCCCCTGGTGATGAGTGCCGCTACTGAATTGTGACCAAGGCCGAGGCCATCACAGACGCCTGCGGCAATCGCAATGACATTCTTGAGCGCTCCACCTAATTCCACCCCAACAACATCGTGGTTTGTGTAGATACGAAATGAAGGACCACTGAACTGCTGCTGCACCGTCTTCATCAGTTCATCATCTCGCGATGCAATCGCCACCGCGGTGGGATCGCCGCGCGCGACTTCCTTTGCAAAAGAGGGACCGCTGACCGCCCCAATGCGAGAAGTCTTGCGATTCGCACTCTGCAGGACATCTGCAATCACTTCGGTCATTCGCAACAGAGTTTCATTCTCCAAACCCTTTGTGGCGCTAACCAGCAACATCTCGGGTGTCACCAACTGTGCCATGTTCTTAAAGACTCGCCGGCAGTGGTGAGAAGGCATCACGCTGACCACGATTTCGGCTCCATTAAGAGCGTCGCCGAGGCTGTTGGTGGGCGTCACCGATTCCGGCACCGGATATTCAGGAAGAAACAATTCATTTACCCGGCGCATAAGGATCGACTCGCGCACCTCTGGCTCGTGTGCCCAAAGCCTTACCTTGTGTTCCGGCTTGCGCCCCAGAACAATGGAGAGCGCAGTCCCCCAGGCCCCGGCGCCAATAATCGCGATTTCGCTCATGCGACTTCTCTCATCGGTTCCTCAGGGCAAAGTGGGGCTCATTGCGATTGAGCAGGCGGGCAATGTTTTGGTGATGCCGGGCAATGATCAACACGGCCACAGCTACAGACACGCCCAGTACGGGCCGCATTGCCAATCTGCAGAGCCCGTAAAGCCAATAAATGAAAATGGGCAGCGCTGCCGTCGCCGCAATCGAAGCCAGGGACACATACCTGAACCACCACAGCACTGCTACAAAAACTAGTAGTGCGCCCAGAACTGCCAGCGGTACCAGAGCAAGAAATGCGCCCGCGCCGGTTGCTACTCCTTTACCTCCTCGAAATTTCAGCCATATGGGAAACATGTGTCCTAACACCACAAAGAAAGCAGCCACAGCCAGAGTGCTGTACAACGGCTGAGCGGGTGCACTCCACTCGGTTTCAAAACTTCCAACAAGCTTGACCGCCAGAAAACCCTTGCCTGCATCCAGGAGCAGAGTTGCGAGTCCAAGCAAGGGCGACGACCGCGCCACGTTGGTTGCGCCAATGTTGCCGCTGCCGCTGGTTCGGACGTCGGTTCCGCGAAAAACTCGCAGCAAAATGTAACCGAAGGGGATTGATCCCAGCAGGTACGCAACCGACGCGGCCATTAGAAGTGAATTCCGCATTCAAGAGAGCGCGAAGCGTTCCAGCCTGGTATAGCGTGGGCCCGCGGGCGAGAGCTTGCTTTCGTACAGGAAGAACTCGCGGGCGGTCATTGTACCGAACTCTGGCACAGGCATGGCCGCTAATTTATCCTGCAAGCGCTGAAAATTGCGGTTGGTGCGGTCACCGGAAAGATGCTTGGGCGCACCTGAACTTCGTCGCTCCTGGCTTCCCCGCGCTAGCGTAAGGTGCGGATTGAAAGCATGATCTTCGGCCGGCAAGCCTAGATCAACTAGCCGCTGCTCCACTAGGGCTGCGAGGGAAGCGAGGTTCGAATCAGCCTCCACCCCAGCCCAGAAAACGCGTGCCGATCGCTGCGTGGGAAAAAATCCGAACCCTCGAAAAATAATTTGACTCGATTGCGACTGAATGCCAGCAAGAGCTTTCTTTATATCTTCTGCTCGGGGAGACGGCTGTTCACCTATGAATTTCAATGTAACGTGGAGCGATTCCGCACGGACCCAGCGCGCGTCAGGTGCGAACTCCCGCACGCCTTCAAGGAAACGCGCGATACGGTTCCGGATCTCATCCTCAATATCGAGGGCTACGAATAATCGCATGACAACTTATCATTCCGAGCGTCGCGAAGGACCCTTGCCGGAACCTCGTCCGTTCGATGTCTTTCAGCGCTAAATCAAGGCTCACATCAATTTTCTTCGCAACATATCCAACGCTTGTTGTGATGCCCACCAGCGTACTCGCTCGCGGTCTCCGGGAAACTTACGCTCCATTACCTCGGTGTTGTTTCCGTCCGAGATGGCGTGATACACCAGCCCAACCGGTTTCTCCGTCGTGCCACCGGTCGGTCCAGCAATTCCTGTTACCGCCAGGCCATGCGTCGTCCCACAGCGCTTGCGTATGCCTTCCGCCATTGCAGTTGCCACTTCACTGCTTACTGCACCGTGTTTCTTGATCAGCGCGGGAGGCACATCCGCAAACTTCGTCTTCAATTCATCGGAGTACACAATCGCCCCACCCACAAAATAGCGTGAGCTGCCACTTACCGAGGATAACCGTTCGCCGATCAAGCCTCCGGTGCAGGATTCAGCCACTGAGACTGTCGCACCACGCATCTGCAGGTAATAGCCCACGATCTGCGCCAGAGACTCTCCCTTAGTTGAGAAAATGTATTCGTCAAGCTCGTCTTCCAACTCTTCTGCCAGTTTGTCTACCCGTCCCTGTGCAACCTCAAGCGAATCGGCACGCGAGCGCAAGTGCAATTCGATTTCTCCGGCATAGGCCAGCACCGTTGTCTGCACCTGTGGATATTTCTGGTAGATCGGCGCGATTCGCGAGTCGCAGCTTGATTCACCTAACATCGCCACCTTGAGCACGCGGCTGGCAATAAACTGCGGCGGCAGCTTGGCCTTCAGGCGCTCCTCACACTGTTCTTCAAACAGCGGTTTGAGTTCGTGGGGTGGGCCGGGCAGCAGGATGATAATTCGCTCCCGGCCGTCATAGGTGCCGGTGAGCCATTGCCCGGGAGCGCTGCCGTTGGGATTCGGCAACACCGTCGCCCCGGCGATCACGTCGGCCTGCTTCAGGTTATTTTCTGTGATCTTGAATTTATATTTTGTAAAACGCTTTTCAAGAGCGGCGATAATTTCCGGGTCGCGGTTCAGCGGCAGCATAAGCGCATCGGAAACCGCCTCGCGCGTCAAGTCATCTTCTGTAGGGCCAAGCCCACCCATGAAAATGATGACATCGGCTCGGGCCAGCGCGATCTTGCTCGCTGCCATCAAGTGCTCTCGCGAGTCTCCTACGATGGTCTTGTAGTCCAGCTCTACGCCAAGCCGGTTCAGCTTGTCCGTTAAGTAAAGAGAATTTGTGTCCTGGCGGAAAGGAGTCAGCAGCTCCGAGCCAATGGCAATGATCTCCGCGTTCACGAAAGCAGTGTAAATCAGGGAAGCAATTCTCGGAGGTCAGTTAGTCCAGCAGGGCCTTGCCTTGAATATTCCACGAGAGATGATGCACCCCATTGGTCGTAGCCAGAACAGCGGAGCGGCCAGGAGCGAATGCCAACCCGACCAGGCCGTGGCCAGCCACTTCGAGCGACGCTTGCTTGTCTGGCGTAATTTTGACAATGCCCCGTTTGCCCCCAAGCGATGCAGCAACATAAAGGTTGTGGTCCGCGTCGAATGCCAACCCCTGCGGTCGTCCCAGGCCGCGATAAAAAATCGAGACCTGCCCCTGCGGATTTATCCGGTAAACCGAATCGAAGCTGGAGGTCGTGGGCCCGGTGATATACAGGTCGCCTTCGCTGCTGAAGGCAAGGTGGTACGCAGAGACACTTGGCTCAAGGGTGGCAAAAACAAAAATCTGTCGGTCACGGCCGATTTTGAAGACTGTTCCACTCCGGTCGCCGACATAAAGGTTCTGGTCGCGATCAAATGCGATCCCCGTGGCCACGCCCATTCCTTCTGCGTATGCGGACATCGTGCCGTTGGGCGCTACTTTATAAACCGTCCCGTCGTATCGCGAAGACACGTACATCTGACCTTCGCGATCAAATGCGATCGCCGTCGCGTTCATCATCTCTGAGAGAAACGGCTTGACCGTGTAGTTGGTGTCAATTTTGTAGATTGCCACTGGAACTTTCTGTCCGCGTGACCCGGAGAACGTCACATAGATGTTGCCTTCAAGGTCAAGCGCCGGATTGGTCACCGGGTGCAGGTTTTCGGCAATCGTAACCGCCACTTTCACTTCGTGCCCGTTACTGACGTGGCCATTCGTGGCGACAACCACTGGCCCAGAGGTCGCCCCTTCCGGTACCCGAGCAATCACAAAATCATCGGAGCTCACCAGGATCGAGCCCTCAACTTCGCCGAACTGCACCCGGGGACGGCGTAACTCCGGTGGGCGCAAGCCGCTGCCCACAATGCGGATCTCCCCGCCTGGCAGAGCTGCGGCCGGCCGGACGGAATCAATCCGCGGCTTGCCATTGACGTTTTTCTTGCCCAGAACCCGGTCGGAAATACCCATCCTCTATATACCGCAGCAATTTTCAGCGCAGCCAGCCAAGATGAATCAGAAGCCGTGCCACCACCAGGGCATACAAGCCTGCGCCAACATCGTCGAGCATGATGCCGGCTCCCGCCGGGATACGTTCCAGATGGCGCAGCGGCGGCGGCTTCACGATGTCGAACGCCCGAAAAAGTATAAAACCCGCCAGCAGAGATTTCCAACTGAGCGGCAAGGTAATCAGTGCAATCAACTGGCCGGCTACTTCGTCAATCACCACAAAGGAGGGGTCCGCGCTGCGGCTAGCTCGGGCCACCCTTGTTGACGCTGGAATTCCGACCAGAATCACAACTCCCGCCAGCACGATCGCGACCCAGTACGGCCTCTCCGCATCGATTCCACGCGCGATTGCCCACCAGAGCACTACGGTCGCTGCTGACGCCCACGTCCCCGGCCCGGGTCGGAGCCGGCCAATCCCGAAGAACGTGGCCAGCAGAGTCGCCCACAGCGGCCCCGAAGCGCGTGCGGCGGGCTCAGTGTCGCCGCTTGTGACCAGCGTCGTCCGACTCCCCCGTGGGTCCCGGTTCACGGTATTCACCGTCTGGAGAATATTCCAAATTCGCGTTTTCCGGGTCACTAATCGGGCTGGAAATTACATAGGCGCCGCTGGCCCACTTTCCCAAATCGATCAGCCGGCAGCGGTCGCTGCAGAAGGGGAAATCTGGCTCGTCGCGCAGAACTATTTTCTTGCAGGTAGGACAGCGTAGGCTGCGGACACGCTTGCGAGGCATAACCAATCGGGTAACTTCGTAATCGGGTAATCGGTAATTCAGAATCAGAATTTCGGGGCCCGGGTTTCCAATTCCCCGATTCCGCACTTACCACCTTACACAATTTTGCCTACCAGGTCGTAATCGTGGGCTTCCGTGATCTGGCAGCGATAAAACTCGCCGGGCTGAACATCCTCATGGTCCCCGGCGTCATTGATCAGCACTTTGCCGTCGATTTCAGGGGCGTGCATCGCGGTTCGCCCTTCCAGCAGCAGTTCGGTTTCGCCCGATGTGCCCTCGAGCAACAGGTCGAATTGCTTGCCGACCAGCGCGTTGTTCTTCTTGCGGTTAATCTGCCGCTGGATTTGCATCACCCGCTGCTTCCGCCTCTCAATCTCTTTCGAAGAGAGTTTTCCATCCAGCTGATGAGCCCCCGCTCCCTCCTCGTCGGAGTAACCAAATGCTCCCATCCAGTCGAACTGTGCCTGCTTCACAAATTCGCACAATTCTTCGAAATCGCTCTCGGTCTCCCCGGGGAAGCCGACAATAAACGTACTGCGTAGAGTGAGGTTGGGAATGACCTTTCGCATCTTTTCAATGGACCGCAGGAAAATCTCGTACCCGCCGCCGCGCTTCATCCGTTTGAGGACCGAGGCTGAAGCGTGCTGCAGCGGCACATCAATGTATGAGCAAATCTTTTCATTGGCCGCGATGGTTTCCAAAAGACGCTCGGTAATTTTGTTGGGATAGGCGTAAAGAAAACGCACCCAGCGCAACTCGGAAATGCCCGCCAACTTCTCCAGCAGCAGCGCCAGCCCATCTTTCAGACCGAAATCTTCCCCGTAGCATGTAGTGTCCTGGCCGATGAGCGTGATCTCGCGCACGCCACTGCTTGCCAGGCGTTCGGCCTCTGCTATTACTGACTCAAAACGTCGAGAACGAAACTTGCCCCGCAACTGCGGAATGATGCAGAAGCTGCAGGGGTGATCGCAGCCTTCGGCGATCTTGATGTACGCCGAGTGCCGCGGTGTCGCCAGCACCCGCGGTGTGCTCTCGTCATAAAGATAGTTGGGCAGATCGGAAATCGCGCCGTCCCAGCTCTCACGTGAGAACCGCCCCTGCGCAGCCCGCGCCTCGCCTTCCGGGCGAGAGCCGAAGATTACAAAAGGTGAATTCTGCTCGGTCCTCGCGGCAGCGCTGACACCCGTCGCATTGAGAATTCCTTCCAGTTCACCGGTCCCAACCACGGCGTCAACTTCAGGAATGTTCTTCCGAATCTCGTCCCGATACCGTTCCACCAAGCATCCGGCCACCACGAGTTTCTGGGCCCGGCCTGCCGTCTTATGGCGAGCCATCTCCAGGATCGCGTCCACCGATTCCTGTTTCGCGCTCTCTATAAAGGAGCAGGTATTCACGACGATGACATCAGCATCTTCCGCATGCGGCGTCAGTTCGGCGCCGGCCCGGCTCAGCAGCCCCATCATGACTTCGCTATCTACCAGATTTTTAGGACACCCCAGGCTCACAAAGCCGACCTTCTTAGGCTTGGCTGTCCTGGATTCGTCGGCGGGTGGCGCTACAGTGGGCTCTTTGACCAGCATGGAATCTATCTATTCTAACATTCGTAAGTTAGGGAGCTTGGTCACCTTCCGGGTGCGCCGACCCTCAATCCCCGGATTTCCCGCCGCTCGTCACTTCTTCGAACAATTCAGGTAGTTTCTTCGCGTCTTCCGCAGATTCCGCGAAGCGGGCGCGCTCGTAATGATCGGTGAATTGAGTCACCCGCCGGCGTACACGGAAATCCTCAATCGTGGTTGCGAACTCGTGCGGGGTTTGCATCGGCGATTTCTGCCATCCTCGGCGGGAGAGAGCCCGTATCAGCCGCTCATACCAGATGCTGGCAGCCAGGTGCGGTGAGCGTTCCGGCCGCCGCGCCACTCGGCGGTATTGCAGGCGTTTCCACAACCAGCCACCGTTCAATGCGAGCAGAAGTGCCGCCATGGCGCCCATGCCATATCCTGCCCACCGCCCTGGGGACAGGCGGACGGAATCCTGCACCTCTCGCGCGAGTTCCAGCAACCTGGCATAGCGCGCGCCCAGCCATTCGCGGCTGCTTTCCCATACCGCCCGTCCCGAGCGCGTGCTCTGCTGCGCCAGGGTGTGCTGGTGGCCAAAGTCGTAGTTCACTACCCACTCGCGCCAGAACTGTGCGGCAGCGTCCATATACAACCACAGACGGTGCCAGCCGATGTGTGCCTGGGCATCGCCTGCGGGTGTCGGGTCGAACGTCACCCATCCTTGCCCTGGGAAGTAGGCTTCCACCCAGGAATGAGCGTTGCGCGCACGGACCAGGTAGCTGCCGGTCAAGTCGTTATATTCAGCTCCGCGAAAGCCATTCACTATTCGCGAAGGGATGCCCAGAGTACGCAGCATCACGGCCATCGCGGAAGCGAAATACTCGCAGTGTCCTTGCTTCCGCACGAACAGGAAGTCGGCGATGGGATCACGCGGAATGGTTCGCGGCAGCTCTAAGGTGTAGCCCAACTGCGTGCGCAGATACTGCTCGATGCTGACCGCCTTGTCGTAATCATTGCTGGCGGTATTCGTGACCTGCCGAGCCAGGTCGTGGACTCGCGCATCTACCTTCGGCAATTGCAGGTAGCGCAGCGCGATCGAAGCCGGATAGTAGTTACCGCTGGTTGCTCGCAGCAGCGCCGCTGGCGGTTGTGCGAGTTCAGAAACACCGTCGTAGCTGGTAATAGCGCGCTCGCGGTCCGCATTGAATACAGCTCCCCCCCCATCGATTGCGATCTGCCGGTACGGCCCGCCAACCGAAACCGCCTTAGGCGCCAGAAAGAAGACGTTGGTTCCAATCGGCTCCATGATTACCCGATAGCGCACCGGGCGAGAGGGCAGGCGTGCTCCGCGTTCTTCCGGCGCCGTGGGAAGTAGAAAACGTCCGTCATTCACACGTGGCGCTTCGATCTGCGCCAAGGGATTCGACCAGCCCCGCCCATCAAACAATCCCAGCGATAGGCCGCGCCACTTCATTTCCGAAGCATCGCCGGGCGCTCCTTCGATCTGGATGTGCATGACCAGAGAATCCGATTGCTGAATTATGCCGATTTGTCCCAAGCGCACATTTTCACTGAATCCCGTAGCAAATTCGGTTCCCGGAGCATAAGCGCCCAGGTACCCGGCGGAGACGCGTGGTATCAGGAAGAAAATTGCTGTACCCGTCAACAGAATGAAGGTAACGAACAGCGGCCCGCAGGCTGCCAGCCAATACCCCATCTTCTGCTGGGCCGCCGGTGTGTCATCCTCGCGTGCGCGCACCACCGCCAGGGCCGCAGACCGCCGCATCTCCATCAGAATGAAAGTGGTCACCGCCACCAACATGAACAAGGTGAACCCAGCCAGGAAGATGCTGTCCACCGTCAGCACCGCCGCGGCCAGCACCATCAAGAACGAAAGCACCGCCAGGTACACGTAATCGCGCTCGCGGCGCACAGAAAACATCTTCACCGCCGCCGCAAACAAGACCAGGTGCACGGTTGCGCTTACGAAATTTCGCGAAAGCAGGAAGATGTCCGCAGAATAGAAGCCCACGTAAATGAGCGTCAGCAATGATGTCATTCGTTCTGAAAACAGGAATTGTCGCCCTCTGGCGAGGAGGTACCCGCGGGTGGTGAGTGCAGCCCCCATCAGAAGCAGCGAGGGGCCGTCCAATTTACCAGTGCTGTCTACACTCGCAAACCCGGCTGCCATTAGCAAATACAACGAGACTTGAAAGTAACGCTCTAGGGTGTTGGCAGCGGCAGCGGTGGCGGATGGCGGCGCTTGGGCGTCGAAGAGCATGGCTCGCGTTACGGCTAATCTGCTGATCTATTGTTAGCTAGTCCAGGCTCGAAGGGAAGAGGCAAAAGGGGCACTCAAAACAAAAAGCCAGGCACCGGGAACCCACTGCACACGCACGAGCCCGTTACCGTTGCTTCCTTCCGGACCTGGCGGGATTGGCGGGATTGCGTTGCGCGGGACCGATACCTGACCCTAACCATTTTACCATCGCCTCTCCGGACAGGCAGCCCGAGTTTCGCTCTTGATGCCGCGCCAGTGTCACCTCACGCAAATACGTTAGACAATTCTGAGCTCCATCCCTCACAATAGATTTCAATTGGAGAATTCATTGAATAAGATGCTGCGCGCCAAAATCACTGCTTTGGGTACCTACGTCCCGCCTCGGCTGCTCACCAACCACGATCTCGAAAAAATGGTCGAGACCTCCGACCAGTGGATTTTCGAGCGCACTGGAATCCGGGAGCGGCATATTGTGGACAAAGGCGTGGCGACCAGCGATTTGGCAGTGAAGGCGGCCTGCCGGGCGCTTGCCGAACGGGGGCTGGCTACCGACCAGATCGGCGCGATCATTGTTGCCACCGTCACCCCTGACATGTTTTTTCCCTCAACCGCCTGTGTAGTGCAGCACAAACTCGGCGCTAAGGGGACCTGGGGATTTGATCTGTCGGCGGCGTGCTCGGCTTTTATTTACGCTCTTCAGACCGGCGCTCAGTTCATTTCTACCGGCGCGCATAAGACGGTGTTGGTGATCGGTGCCGACGCCATGTCTTCCATCATTGACTACACCGACCGCGCCACTTGCGTAATTTTTGGCGACGGTGCCGGTGCAGTGCTGCTGGAGCCGAGCGAAGATGACGCGACCGGCATCATTGATTTTATTCATGAAGTTGACGGCTCCGGCGGCTGTGCTCTTTATATGCCCGGCGGCGGTAGCCTCAATCCTGCCACCCACGAGACCGTGGACAAGAAAATGCATTACGTTCACCAGGATGGCCAGGCGGTATTTAAGTTCGCGGTACGCAAACAGGCCGA
Organism: Terriglobales bacterium; assembly: GCA_035651655.1. Lineage (NCBI taxonomy): Bacteria > Pseudomonadati > Acidobacteriota > Terriglobia > Terriglobales > Terriglobales bacterium. The sequence continues at coordinate 13,006 of DASRFG010000023.1, read as the reverse complement.
CATCTGCGAGCGTCTGCTCGAGCGCAACAATTTGAAGGGCAGCGACATTGATGTGTTCATTCCACATCAGGCCAACAAGCGCATCATCACCGCCACCGCGGAGCGCTTGAGCTTGCGTCCGGAGAGCGTGATCATCAATATTGACCGTTACGGAAACACCACCGCCGGTACGATCCCGCTTGCCATGGACAGCGCGCGCCAGGAAGGCAAGCTGAAGAAGGGAAGTCTGGTAATGCTGGCATCCGTGGGCGCGGGATTTACGGTTGGGGCCACGCTTCTGCGCTGGGCGTACTGAGGCAGTTTCGAGTTTCAGGTTTCAAGTTCAAGTTCAAGCTTACTAACCGCTTTTCCTGGGCTAAAATCCTCTGTGGTTTGATCTTCCCTGCGGAACCTTGGCGTCCTTTGTGGTGAGATTTTCCTTTGTGAACCTCTGTGCCCTCCGTGGTTAAGGCGTTTTGAGTTGTTAGTCTGCAGAAGCTTGAAACTCGAACCAGAAATTCGAAACTATTTCTTTTTTATTTCCTCTCTTTTTGCCGCTGCCTCCAGCGGCCTCTGCGGCTCAGTCATACGCTTGGGATCGAGGATCTCGGCAATTTCTTTCTCGCTGAGTAGCTTTTTCTCACGTGCAATATCGATGATGGACCGGCCGCTGGCCACCGATTCCTTCGCAATCTCTGCCGCCTTGGCGTATCCGATGTACGGATTCAGCGCCGTCGCCAGGGACACCGTGCTCTGCGCGTAAAAATTATTGCGCTTCTCGTTGGCCGTGATCCCGGCGATGCAGTACTCGGTGAACTGGTGCAGCATGTTGGTCAGGATTGTGATGGACTGCAGCACGCTGTATGCCATCGTCGGCATCATCACGTTGAGCTCCAGCTGGCCCGCTTGCACCGCCAGCGCGACTGCAGTGTCATTGCCGACCACCTGGAACGACACCATCGCCGCTAGTTCCGGAATCACCGGATTAATTTTTCCCGGCATGATCGAAGAACCCGGCTGCAGCGCCGGCAAATTGATCTCCGCGAAGCCTGTGTTGGGCCCGGAAGCGAGCAGCCGCAGGTCATTGGAGATACGAATCACCTCCAGCGCCAGATTCCGCAGCGCGCCCGAAACTGCCGCCATGGCCAGATTTGACTGCATGGCGTACCGCATGTCGTCCACGGGTTTCAACTTTTGTCCGGATATGCGCGCAAGGGCAGCGATCGCCTTCTCACGATAATCAGGGTGAGTGTTGATGCCCGTTCCCACTGCCGACCCCCCTAGTCCCAGTTCGCGCAGCAGCTCCGAAGACTGGCGTATGGCAGCACTCGCCCGTCGAATGGCGCCTGCATACGCCGTGAACTCCTGTCCCAGTCGCATGGGCACGGCGTCCTGCATATGAGTGCGGCCAGACTTCAGGACGTCGTGAAACTCTTTACCCTTTTTCTCCAGCGCCGCAGCGAGAGCTTCCAAGGCGGCATACAGCTTCTCCAGCTCCAGAAGGGTCGCCAGCCGCATCCCGGTAGGAAATACATCGTTCGTGGACTGCCCATAATTGACGTGATCGTTGGGATGAACTATCGAGTACTCACCCAGACTGCCGCCCAAGATTTCAATGGCACGGTTAGCGATCACCTCATTGCTGTTCATGTGGAAGCTGACGCCGGCGCCTGCCTGAAAGACATCCACCACGAACTCGCCGTCCCACTTACCTTGCTGCACTTCCTTCGCGGCTTGGACAATCGCGCGAGCGCGCTTTTCGTCAATCAATCCGAGTTCGAGATTTGCTTCGGCCGCCGCCTGCTTCACCATGCCAAAGGCGCGGATCAGCGTAGGATGCGCCCGCATTCCGGAAATAGGGAAGTTCTCCACCGCGCGCGCGGTTTGGATTCCGTAATGTACGCCGGCAGGAATTTCTTTGGTGCCCAGCGAATCTTTTTCGGTGCGCGTCAGGTCTTTAGTGGCGGTGGCCATAGTCACTCCTGATGAGTGCCGCATCAACTGGACTGAAACTGCTTACGCGATCGAAGCTCAGCGAAAATTATAGCAAGCGGCTGGCGTGGGGAACCCGCCCTGAGCTGTCGGTATGAGGCCGCACCAGGAATCATCACCAACCGGGTGCGCGAAATTCCACATGCTAGAATCGCTTTTTTGCCGTGCGAACGCTGAGCATCTCAGTGCCAGAGTTGCACATTCATGGCGCTTCAGAAGACCACCGAAATTCCCGACACCCTTACCCGACGCCAGGCAACGTCGCGTCTCCATGCGAGCGCCGACGTGTTGGTGATCGGCGCCGGACCTACGGGGCTGGCCTGTGCCATTGATGCGCAGAACCTGGGATTGAAGGCGCTCGTCCTCGACAAAGGCTGCCTGGTCAACTCAATTTTTCATTATCCGGCGCACATGACCTTCTTCACCACGCCGGAACTGCTGGAAATTGGCAATATCCCTTTTAATACTGCCAACATGAAGCCCACGCGTGCTGAAGCCCTGGAGTATTACCGAAACGTCGCCCAGCACTATGAATTGAATGTACATCAGTATGAGTGGGTGAAAACCGTTAACGGTCGTGACGGCGATTTCCGCATCACCACCAATGACCGGGCAGGTCACATTTTCGACTACACCACTAGGAAAGTAATCGTCGCAACCGGCTACTACGATCTGCCAAACATCATGGGTGTACCGGGCGAGGATTTGCCCAAGGTCCACCATTATTACAATGAGCCGCATCCTTATTACGACAGCGATGTGCTGGTGATTGGTGGCAAGAATTCGGCCGCTATTGCGGCCCTGGAGCTGTGGCGGCACGGCGCGCGCGTAACTCTGGTCTACCGCGGCCCTGGCATCCATAGTCACGTAAAGTACTGGATCAAGCCCGACATTGAGAACCGCATCAAGAATGGGGAAGTCGCCGCCTATTTTCGCAGCCAAGTGCTGGAGATCCTGCCGGAATCAGTCGTAATTGAGACGCCAGAGGGCGAGGTGGTTCAGAAGAACGACTTTGTTTTCGCCCTCACCGGGTATCACCCAGACTATGACTTTTTGCGCAGCATGGGCATCGAGCTTTCAGCGGATCAGTGCCGCCCAGTTTGCGACCCGGAAACGCTGGAGAGTAATGTCCCGGGAATTTATGTTGCAGGGGTAATCGTCGCCGGCTCGCGAACGAATGAGATCTTTATCGAAAACGGCCGCTTTCACGGACAGCTCATTGCCGCAGATTTGAAAAGGAAACTGAAGCCGGACACTGCTTGATTCAGCACTTCGGCAATCCTTTTTCGATGGCCGTTCCTTCTTCGTAATCGTTCCAGGTGTCAATCAGCAAAAAAGGCAAAGGATGCGAATCGTTGTAATACGCGCGGAACATTCGTAGCGTGTCTTCGAATGTCCGACCGCACCGGGAATTGATGCGCCGGTTCCGGCTCCAGCCAGCCTTGCGATCATCGAACCCTGGCCAAGCGCCGCCTACCGCTATCTTATCGGGAAATTTCGTATTCACCGTGGTGTAGAAGTAGCGCAAGTAATCTTCTCCCCAGTTGTTCCCGTCCGGGGTCCAGCCTCCCTTGCCAGGATTCACCCACGCATAGAACCCATCAAACGCACCGTTATATTGGCCATCGAAATCCTTGTAGATAAGCAAGGGCTTGTCGGGCATTGGCCAGCTATCTACTCCCTGTCGCACCTGGTTCCAGTTAGTGCCCGCGTTTTTGGGAAAAATGAAGATCAGCGGGCGCCCATTCAACCTCAGGTAAGCATCGCGTGACGGACCAGCCTGCGGCCCAATGTAGAGATCATAGGCATAACGCAAGTCAACCAGCACGGCATCGGTTGCGGAGCCCGGCGAGTCCACTGCCTCGTCATATTGAATCGCAACCTTAAAATTACTTTCAGCAGCCACTTTTTGTAGCTTGGCATAGTTGCCATCTTCAAATTCCTTGCGTGGCCCGTACCAGTTCACCACAAAACCTGAGATTCCCAGCTGCCGCGCCTGCGCTATTTGTTTTCGCAATACCTCGGCGTCTCCAGATGAATAACCGACGTTCATGTGGCTCTTATTTCCGAACCACGGCTGATAAGCGGCCAGCAGCTGCGGCCATGGTTCAGGGGACTGGATAGTTGCCGCGCGCAGTGCTTGTTGCATGTTGCTGCGATAACAACCCGCCAGGGGCAGGAGCAGCAACGCCACACAAGGCAAGAGCAGAAAATGAGTGAATGAATGCCGGACCGTCATATTAGGTTTGTAGTGCGTAAGAAACGTCAGACTGCTTAGATGTCCAATCCAGCAGCAGTGTTGGACAGGGATGCTGGAGCTTGTTTTGCAAGGCATAGATACATAAACTCAAGCCGCCTACTCCATGGCCGCCCTGCTCCACATCACTAACGGCGACTCGGTGATCTTCGGTTTTCGAGAGGCCGGTCTCGAAGGCGATTATTTGTCCTGGCTCGATTTGCTGTATGAAGGCCCGGTTCCCCCGGTCAGCTTCGACGAGCTTTCAAGCATTCGTAGTCGCCATATTGCTGACCTGGCCTGGGCAACTTACGAAACAGCCAAGGCGCAGTTCGCCGCGCGCGACCAGAAACTAAAATCGTTCCGCTCATACAAAGAAGTAGTTTTATGGTTCGAGCACGACCTTACCGACCAGCTGCAGCTCATTCAGCTCTTAGATTGGTTTGCGGGACAGGACCTGGGTGACACGCGCCTGAGTTTGATTAACATCAACGCCTATCCGGGTGTTGTGCCGTTTTATGGGCTTGGGATGTTGAATGGTCAGCAATTGCTCAAGCTCTTGCCCGACCGCAAGACGGTTACACCTCAACAATTCTCCTCCGGCCGGGCGGCGTGGAAGATGTTTTGCGCGGCCGAGCCCTCCCTCTTACTCGCTCTCATCAAGGCCGACCTGCCTGGGTTGCCATTTTTGAAGTCAGCTGTGCTGCGCTTCTTGGAGGAATATCCATCAGCGCACAACGGGCTATCCCGTACCGAGCAGCAGATTCTTCTTGCAGTTGCTGACGGAAAAAAAGAACGAGGTGAAATGTTTCTGGCTACTCAAGAACGCGAGAGTACACCCTTTATGGGTGACTCCTCGACTTACTTACGTTTGGATCGGCTCGCCGCAGGTCACAAGCCGGCACTCGAAAAAAGCGCGGTGGGTACATACTCAATTACCCAGTTCGGAAGAGGCCTGCTCGCCAGTAAGGCAGATTGGATCCGCCACAATGGGATAGATCTCTGGTTCGGTGGAGTGCATCTGCAAAGCGACAGACACGGCAAAGACAGTCCCTGGCGCTGGGATCGAGAACAGCAGACCTTAATCGCTCAGCCTAAACGCCGAAGCTAAATCGGGAGCCCTAAAAGGGTATGTCTTCGTCGGTAATTGTGGTCGCGTGCGCCACGTCGGCTTCGGGCACGCGCTGGTCGAAACTGGCTGCAGCGCCCCGGCTGCGGCCACCGGCGTCATCCCCGCCACCCGAAGCATCCCGTTGTCCACCCAGCAATACGATATCGTTGGCTACAATCTCGGTCATATACTTCTTCTGACCGGAGTCTTTGTCATCCCACGAACGGGTCTGCAAGCGTCCTTCGACGTAAACGCTGCGGCCCTTCTTCAGATATTCGCCGCAGATTTCCGCCAGCCGTTGCCAGGCAACAATGTTGTGCCATTCGGTGCGGTCCTGCCACTGGCCTTCCTTATCTTTGAAACGCTCATTGGTTGCTATCGAGAACTTCGCGACCGCCATGCCGTTGGGCGTGTACTTCACTTCCGGATCTTTGCCGAGATTGCCGATGAGGATGACTTTGTTAACACTTTTTGCCATGGGAGACGCTCCTCTTTAATCTATGCGAGTGCCCTCCGGGGCTCCGGCCGTGCAAGCCTGGCTGTGAAATGAACGGCGGATGTCCTGGGATTGGTGAGCCCAATATAACAGAAATATTGCGGCTTAAAGTGTTTGCCCGGAAATGTTGCAGTGTGAGAGTGTCGTTTCGGTTCGACCCGGAACTCTTACGACGCTGCCGCCGATTCTTCCGTCTGGTCGGCAACTTGGGCTGCCATCGCATGATGACGCCGGGCCAACCACACCACCACCACAAACAATATTCCACCCACCAACTGGGCGGCGATGGCGGCGTGGAGCGCGCTGGGCAAACCATACCGGTCCGCCAGTCTTCCCACCAAAGGCGGCGCCACTGCCATAGAAAATAGGTTAACAAAAAGAGAATAGAGTCCGAGCGCGGTGGCGTGGCCTTGCGGCGAAATTAGATCGTGAATAGTTGCGGTCACCGGGCCGTGATACCAGCTCATGAAAAAGGCCCCCAGTCCGAACAGCACCACGAATCCCATCTTGCTGTGGCTTTCAATGGCAAAATAAATCAGCGGCGCGGCAATAATGAAACCGATTGGAATCACTATTGTTCTGCCCCCCAGCATTACCTGTGAAAGTTTGTCCGAAACCGTCGCTCCCACTAACACCCCGCACATGCCGGATAAAATCGACGTGAGTCCCAGCACTACACCGGATTCACTCGCGCTGAACCCTTTATAGGTCTGCACCAGCTCCGGTCCCCATACGATGTATGTATAACCGGCGAACGCGCTGAACCAGCCCGCAACCAGAACCATCACATACGCCGGCACACGCAGCAGCTCAACGATGGGGAACAATGCGTCTGGCGTAACGCGCCGCGGTTCACGCAGCTTAAACACCGACAAACCCAGCAACAATCCGGGGAAGCCCACTATAAAAAATGCGGGACGCCATCCGAACCACTGCCCCATGATGCCGCCCAATGCCATTCCCACTGCCCCGCCCACGAACATGCCGATATCAAATACGCCTTGCACTCGCGCTCGCATGGTCTTAGGAAAAGCCGCCGAAATGATCGCCGCTCCCGCAGGCGTGTAGGCTGCTTCGCCCACTCCCACCAGAGCGCGTGCGGCCAATAATCCCCGGAATGAGCGCACCAATCCACTGAAGAAAGTTGCAGCGCTCCAGAAAAGAACCCCACCCGCAATCACCGCCCGCCGCGAGGTACGGTCCGCTAGCATTCCCAAAGGCAAACTTACGATTGACAGCACGATGGTAAACGAAGTCGCGAGCAATCCAGATTGGAAGAAAGTCAGGCCGAAGTCCCGGCGCAGAAAAGGGAACAGCGGGAATATCATCTGCCGGTCAACGTAGTTAACAAAGTTGATCAGCATTAACAGGGTAAGCACCCGTCGCTGGTACGAACTGAAATTCCCGAAGCTCATAACCAAGAAATGTCGTGCCCTGGCGCGTTTATTAAACGCAGACTACCAGACCCGACCTTCGCCGCAAGCTATAAAGCAAGCGGCAAACATGAAACAGTGTGACACTGTTCTTTACAACTTTGTTTCGACAAACGCCCGGCTGATTGAAAAGGCACGCACCCTCACGTAAACTCGCTCCACTTTTTTCTTCTTTGGCTTGGGAGCCGCAATGGCGGACTTAGACGCAGAACCGCAACTCGGGTCAAGCGATCGCCCTGCCAGTGAACGCCTCGACTCCTGGAAGGAAATTGCCGCCTATCTCCGCCGCGAGGTCAGGACGGTCCAACGCTGGGAGCGCAGTGAGGGCCTCCCGGTCCATCGCCATCTTCACGAAAAGCTGGGGACGGTTTACGCCTACCGCTCTGAACTCGACACCTGGTGGCACAGCCGCCAGGCCGGCATTGAAAAGCAAGAGCAAAGCAATCAGCATGTCACAAGCGAAACCCCCGTAGAGGCGCCGAAGACAGCAAAGCAAAACATCCACGTCTCGCGTCTTGTTTTCGTCACGCTTGCAGTTGCCTTTACCATCACGATCGCCTCAAATTATGGCCAGATTGCCCGATGGATTGAGCACTGGAGAAATCCCGCTCCTTCGAGAGTGAGAGTAGCCGTCCTGCCCTTCAAGAATCTGGGTGGAGATCCTGACCAGCAGTACTTTGCCGCCGGACTTACGGACGAGATGATCGCCCGCTTGTCCCAGGTCAGCCCGCAGAAGATCCGCGTCGTAGCTCTGAATGCAACTTATCTCGACAAACCTCTGCGTGAGATTGGCAAGGAATTTCAGGTGGGCTACGTGCTGAAGGGGAGTGTCAGACGTGCCGGAGGGCGCGTCGGAGTAACGGGAGAACTGATCCAGGTTCAGGATCAAACTGAAGTTTGGGCACAAAGCTACGAACGCGATCTGAGCGACGTGTTGCAAATTCAAAGCGAGATCGCCCGTGCGATTGCCAGCGCGATCAGCAGCAAACTGCCAACCTCCTCAACCCCTGCTCCCCAGGTTGACCCCGAAGCCTACGAAGCGTATCTGAAAGGCCGGTACTTCTGGAACAAGCGCACTCCTGAGAGTCTGACCAAAGCTGTCCAGTACTTTGAACATGCCATCGCGAAACAGCCCAACTATGCTGCCGCACACGCGGGCCTCGCTGACTGCTACGGACTGCTCGGCTCAGTGCCATACACCGCGCTACCGCCTAAAGCTGCATTTCCAAAAGCTGAGGCCGCCGCCAACAGAGCGCTAGAAATTGATCCCAACCTCGCCGAAGCGCATGTATCTCTGGGCTACGCCAAATTGGTATACGAGTGGGATTCCAGTGGAGCACAGCGGGAATTTCAGCGCGCTCTGCAGTTGCGTCCGGACAATGCCACAGCACACCAGTATTACGCCTACTATCTGACCGCCATCGGCCATCTACACGATGCGATTGCCGAACGTAAGAAGGCGCAAGAACTGGATCCACTCTCGCCAGTGATCACATCCGCTTTGGGCGAGGTGCTCTATCTCAACCGGCAGTTCGACGCGGCCATCGAGCAATACCAGAAATCGCTGGAGCTTGATCCGAACTTCGCGATCGGGCTCATCAATCTGGGACGGGCTTACGGTCAGAAGGGCATGCACGCCCAGGCAAAGGAAATCTTTCACAAGGCCCTGGCAGCTGCCGGGGAGGATCCTGGAATCCTCATGTTGCTGGCCTACGAGGATGCCATCACCGGAGATTCCGTAGGCGCCAAGGAGATCCTGTCGCGCCTGCGCCAGCTTTCGGCCGGTCGCTACGTACCCGCAGCATACATTGCTGTGGTTTACGAAGGCTTGGGCGATAAAGACCAGGCATTCCGCTGGCTTAGCAGGGCATATGACGAACGTTGCGATTACCTGGTGTATCTTGCCAGCGAACCTATGGGCGATAAGCTCCGGGCCGACCGCCGATATCAGCAATTGCTCAATCGCGTAGGCCTCACCGGGTCAGTTGAGTCGCGCAGCTCTGTCCGATACGACAAATTGCGACATTCCACCTAAGGAGCTTTGTCGCTTGCGCCGCAGACTCATCGCAAGCTACCTTCCCGGCATCACTTCGGCTGAATTTCGCAGCGGCTACGGTCGCAGGAGGCCTTTCGCAATGCGGGGGAGAGCTTGTAAGTCACTGAATGCCAATGTTTTGCTCCCACTTAAGCGGCGTCAGACTCTCTTAGACCAGCAATTTCAGCCGTTCGCTACAAATGGATTCGATTCAGCAAGGAATAGTACAAGAATGGCAACGACTACCCGAATGCTAGTGGTGTATCTTGCATAATCCGTTAGCGAACAGAACTTCCACCCCAAGCCACGAAATGAAGGTGAAGCGATGAGCACTTCGACGCATCCTGTGAACAACAGCGGACTTATCCAGATCTCGACGGTTGAGGAAATGATTCGCCAACGCGTGGCGGAAGAGCGTGCCCGGCTGGAAAAGGAAGCTGGCATTGTGCACAAGCAGACGCACAATTTCCATAAGCCGATTGAACATGCCTTCACAGCCGATCAGCGGCCTCGGACCACGCTGCTTTTTGGTGGCCTGACTTGGAAGCACGAAAAACTAGTACAGGGTGCCTTGGAAGGCTTGGGATACAAGTGCGAAGTCGTGCCAACGCCGAACGTGAAGGCGTTCCAGCTGGGCAAAGAGTACGGCAACAACGGGCAGTGCAATCCCACATATTTCACTGTCGGCAACCTGGTGCAGTATCTGCAACAGTTGGAAGAAGCTGGCCAAAAGCGCGAAGACCTGATCAATAACTACGTCTTCCTGACCGCGGGCGCGTGCGGGCCCTGCCGCTTCGGCATGTATGAGGCTGAGTACCGGCTCGCCCTCCGCAATGCCGGCTTTGACGGATTCCGCGTCATGTTGTTCCAGCAGTCGGGCGGGCTCAACCAGGCCGAAGCAGAAGCCGGTTTGGAAATGAATCTGGACTTCTTCTTGAACATGCTCAACGGCATGAACATGGGAGACGTGATCAATGAAGTCGCGCATCAGATTCGCGCCTTTGAGGTGAACGCCGGCGAAACCGATGCAGTGCTCGACGAAGTTGTGGACTACATGTATGAAGTGCTTCGGAAGAAGTCACCGTGGACGGTTGAAGAACGTCTAGGCAAAGTTGCGGGCATGCTGCCGATGAAGGGAACTGTCGAGTATCTGGGCAAATTCCTGGAGCAGCTCTACAGCGATGATTACGTGCAGGCGCTGAATCACGTTCGCGACCGGTTTAACTCGATCAAAGTGGATCGGCTTAAAGTGAAGCCGATCGTGAAGATCACCGGCGAATTCTGGGCTCAGACTACCGAAGGCGACGGCAATTTCAACATGTTCGCTTTCCTCAACCGTGAAGGCGCACAGGTCATTGTCGAGTCCATCGCAACCTGGATCAATTACCTCATCCATCAGGCGATCCAGAAGACCAAAGACCGGCGCGGGCTGGAGGAAGGTGCGGTGATGCCCGCCGGCTGGCGCTTGGATAAGCACGCCAAGATTGAATGGACTTACCGCAACAAGCTGATGAAACTGAAGGCTGCGGAGATGATCTTTGCCCGCGAGTACCACAAGATCGTGGAGGCGCTCGGCGGGACAGGGCACAAGCTTGTCAACCAATACGAACTGCAGCGCGTGGGACATCCTTACTACAACACCCGCGCAGAAGGCGGCGAGGGCCACCTGGAGGTCGCCAAGAACATTTACTACACTAATAAAGAACTGGCGCACATGGTGCTATCGCTGAAGCCGTTCGGCTGCATGCCTTCCACGCAATCTGACGGTGCACAGTCGGCCGTGGTTGCGCATTACAAAGACATGATCTTCCTGCCGATCGAAACCTCCGGCGAAGGCGAGATCAACGCTCACAGCCGCGTCCAAATGGCGCTGGGCGAGGCCAAAGCCAAAGCCAAGCTGGAATTCAAGGACGTGTTGCAGAAGATCGGCAAGAGCGCTGACGAGCTAAGGGAATACGTAGCGCAGAATCCGGAGCTTTCGGCGGCACTCTATCAAGTGCCGAAATACAAAGGCGTGATTGGGACTGCAGCGAATTTTGCCATTGATGTAGCCGAGAAGATGGGCACCAAGGTTCCGTATCACGTGGAAGCGCACTGAAGCCGCGGCGAAGCAAATTGGACTGTACGTTAGCTTCGTGAACCTTCGCGTCCTTTGTGATTAAAGGTTTTTGCTGTTTGGGTTAGGAGACCGATGCCAGGAATCACCGAAAAAGCGGATCCGCAGAAGAAATACGACCTGCTCTGGATGGGCGTTGACGTAGGTTCCACCACGGTAAAAGTCGTGGTGATCGACGGCGACACTGACGCCATTCTTTGGGCGGACTATCAGCGGCACGAGACCAAGCAGCCGGAGAAGGCGATCGAGATGTTGAAGGCGATCGCGGCTGACCTTCCGGCAACGCCGTTTGAGAATTACCGCGTCTTCATCACCGGCTCGGGCGGCTCGGGCATTGCCAAGCACATTGGCGCCAAATTCGTGCAGGAAGTGAACGCGGTGTCACTGGCGGTAGAAAAACTCTATCCCGAATGCGGCTCGGTGATCGAACTCGGCGGGCAGGACGCCAAGATCATCATCTTCAAGGAAGACCCCGAGACCGGCAAAAAGAAAAAGCTGCCTTCCATGAACGACAAGTGCGCGGGCGGAACCGGCGCGGTGATCGACAAGATCAACGCCAAGCTGCGTATTCCCTCCGATCAGCTCTGCCAGATGGGCTATGAGGGCCTGAAGCTGCATCCCGTGGCGGGCAAGTGCGGCGTCTTCGCCGAAACCGATATCAACGGCCTGCAGAAGCAAGGCGTTCCGCCACCCGAGCTGATGGCGTCGCTGTTCGAGTCCATCGTGCAGCAGAACCTTTCGGTGCTTACCCGCGGCAATACGCTGCGTCCGGTTGTGCTGCTGCTCGGCGGTCCGAATTGCTACATCAAGGGCATGAGGGATTGCTGGAAAGCGAACATCCCCAAGATCTGGGAAGAGCGGAATTATCCGCTGCCCGAGGGCGTGGATCCGGAAGAGTTGGTTCGCACGCCAGACAATGCTCAATATTTTGCCTGCATCGGTGCGGTGGAGTTCGGCAAGCAGGAAGACCCCGGCATTGGCGTTTACCAAGGCTACGAGAAGCTGGAGTGGTACATCACTGAAGGCCGCGCAATCGAAAAGGCCAAAAAGGGCGGCGGGCAGGCCTTAGCCAAAGATGACGCCGAGCTTACTGCGTTCAAAACCAAGTACGCCAAGAAAAAGTTTGTGCCGGCAACGTTTGAACCAGGGCAGGTAGTCGAAGGATTCCTCGGAATTGACGGCGGCTCAACGTCAACAAAAGCTGTGCTGGTGGATAAGGACCGCAACGTTCTTTGCAAGACTTATCAGCTCTCGCACGGTAATCCGATCGAGGACACTCAAGAGGTTGTCGCCAAAGTTGCGAAGCAGGTGAGCGACCAGGGGGCCACCCTGCGAATCATGGGTGTGGGTACGACCGGCTACGCTAAAGACATTTTGAAAGACGCCGTCGGGGCGGACGTAGCGCTGGTCGAGACGGTTGCGCACACACAGGCGGCGTTGCACTTCTATCCCGATGCTGATGTGATCTGCGATGTCGGCGGTCAGGACATCAAGATCATCGTCCTTAAAGACGGCCGGGTAAAAGATTTCAAGCTCAACACCCAATGCTCGGCGGGCAATGGTTACTTCCTGCAAGGAACGTGCGAATCGTTCGGCTTCAAAGTGGAA